>NZ_CP051515.1:3031866-3335053 GCF_012689525.1 Paraburkholderia aromaticivorans | reverse complement strand
AACTGTTCAACGATACCCTGAACAGCGCGTTGCAGACCGCTGGTCTGCAAGCGAAAGTCATCCAGGTCGATGCCTATACGTGGTTGAACGGGATCATCGCGAACTTTCAGGCCAATGGCTTTGCCGTGTCGAACACCGGCCAGGCCTGCGACCCCAAGAAAACGCCCGATAACACGTCCTTGCTCTGCTCGCCGCCAACCTACGCGACCAGCAACGCGGACCAGACATACATGTTCGCCGACGACCTTCATCCGACGACGCATCTGCATTCACTGTTCGCGCAGTTCGTGGAGCAGCAGCTCGCCAAGAGCGGTCTGGGTCACTGAGGCAGGGGAGATGGCGTACGGCGCGTGCGAAAAACCGATCACGTCGATATATCGGCATCGCGCGCACGCGCGATGCGTTCGCACGCCAATGACATGACGGTCAACCACGAGTCGAGTAAGCTTGGGAGCATCGTACCCGCTCACTTCCGCACTCCGCAGTAGCGACTACTTCGTAGAGTGACGGCCCATGGCGAGGAGTGCCTCATGCTGACGCTTAATTCCTATCCCGACCTGTTTGGCGTCGCCGACAACAATCCCTTCGGTCTCAAGGTATTCGCGTTTATGCGTCTGTGCGGGATGGACTTCGAGCATCGGCACATCCTCGACACGAGCCTCGCGCCGCGTGGACAGTTGCCGTATCTGGTGGATGGCGAAGAAACGATCGGCGATAGCGACCGCATCATCGCCCATTTAAAGCGTCGGTACGATCTACGCATCGACCACGCGCTTTCGCCGGGACAATTGAATCTCGACTTCCTGGTCCGAAGAACGCTCGACGACCTGTACTGGCCGATGAGCTTTTCACGCTGGCGCGACGACCGCTTCTGGCCGTCTTTCCGCGACGCCATTCTCGCAACACACGCAGACGTGAGCGCGGGCGATCTCGAAGCCGCGCGCGAATACAACCGGTTGCGGTATCACTATCAAGGCATTGGCCGCTATGAGCCGGAGCAGGTCTATGCGAGAGCTATCGACGATCTGCGTGTCGTGGCGGACCTGCTCGGCAACGACGGATTTGTTTTCGGGCCCGAGCCGACCACCGTCGACGCGGCGATCTATGGCTTCGTCGCTAACATCTACTTCTACCGGATCGACACGCCGTTGAAGCAGTACGTGCTCTCGCGTCCCGCGCTCGTTCGCCATTGCGAGGCGATTCACGAGCGGATCAACCTCGAGCTACGCGTGCGGGTATCCCCTTGAGGTGGGCGAATGGGCAACTCGGCAAAATGGTCCATTGGGGTTGATTGATTCGCTGGAGCGCTTACATACTGCGCCGACATGTTTCATCGGCAATGCGTTGCCGCCGCAACGCGCATCGGGAGCGAGAGACAATGGACACTCAACCGATCGAAACCGACTACCTCGTCATCGGCGCCGGCGCGACCGCCATGGCTTTCGTCGACACGCTGCTCAGCGAGACCGATGCCCATGTGGTGATGGTCGACCGACACCATCGTCCTGGCGGTCACTGGAACGACGCCTATCCATTCGTCGCTCTGCATCAGCCGTCCGCCTTCTACGGCGTGAACTCGCGCGAGCTGAGCAGCTGGACCAAGGACGAGACTGGCCTGAACACCGGCATGTACGAGTTGGCGAGCGGCGCGGAAGTGCTAAGCCATTTCGACCAGGTAATGCGGCAGCGCTTCCTGCCCTCGGGCCGCGTTCAATGGTTTCCGATGAGCGAATACAGCGCGAGCGTCAACGGCACGCATCGCTTCAAGTCGTTGATGAATGGCGATGAGCGGCAAGTCGTTGCGCGCAGGAAACTCGTGAACGCCACCCATGCGCGGACAGCAGTGCCGTCGACGCATCCTCCTAAGTACACGGTTGCGCCGGACGTCAACTGCATACCGTTGAATCGATTGCCCGACATTGAGCGTCCGCATGCCTGCTATACGGTGGTGGGCTCCGGCAAAACCGGAATGGACGCCTGCCTCTGGCTGCTGCAAAACGGCGTGGCGCCGTCCCGCATCCGCTGGATCATGCCGCGCGATGCGTGGCTGCTGGATCGCGCCAACACGCAGCCTGGCGCGGAGAATCTGGAGCGGACGATCGGCAGCACGATCGGCCAGTTCGAAGCCATCGCCGAGGCGACTTCAATACCCGATCTATTCGCCAGGCTGGAGCAGCGCGGCCTGCTCGTGCGCATCGACAAGACAGTCGAACCGAGCATGTACCGGTGCGCCATCATTTCTCAAGCGGAATTGGAACAGCTGCGGCGTATCGAAGACATCGTGCGTCTCGGTCACCTGCAATCGGTGCAGCCGACGCAGATCACGCTCGATCGAGGCTCGCTACCCGCCGACCCCGATACGCTCTACATCGACTGCTCCGCCAGCGCGATCCAGATGCCGCCCGCGTTGCCTATGTTCGACGGCGACCAGATCAATCTGCTGATGGTGCGCTGGTGCCAACCGGTGTTCAGCGCCGCGCTGATTGCATATGTGGAGAGCCACGTCGCGGATCCGGCTGAGCAGAACGCACTGTGCCGCCTCGTGCCGAGTCCCGAGCATCCCGTCGACTGGCTGCGCATGTGGGCTGTGACCCTTGCCAATATGACGAACTGGCGGCAGAACGCGGGCTTGAACGCGTGGCTGTCGCAATGCCGGCTGAACAGCCAGAATGCGATCATGCGTGGCATGCGGCCCGACGACTCCGCCAAGCTCGCGTTGTTGCAGGAGAGCGGGGCCAAGGCCGCGGCGGCCGCAGCCAGACTGCCGGCGTTGCTTGCCACGCTAAACTGAACCTCATGGAGCAGACCTTGCACGAACTTCGCCTCGAGACGCTGCAGGTGGGCACACTGCGCATGCGTGTGGCCAGCCAGGGCAGCGGCCCGCTAGTGCTGCTATGTCATGGCTTTCCGGAGTCCTGGTACTCCTGGCGACACCAGTTGGCGGCGCTCGCCGCCGCGGGTTTCCGCGCCATCGCACCGGATATGCGCGGCTATGGCGGCACCGATGCGCCGCCGGATGCGGAGTCGTACACGATGCTGCATCTTGTGGGCGACATGGTCGAGCTCGTCAACGTGCTCGGTGAGAGTGAGGCGGTGATCGTCGGCCACGATTGGGGCGCGCCGGTCGCGTGGAACGCCGCGATGTTGCGGCCAGATCTGTTCCGTGCCGTTGTCGGCATGAGCGTGCCGTTTCATCCGCCTGCGCGGGAGGATTTGCTTAGTGCACTGGATCGTCAAGGAATACGAACATTCTATATGCAGTATTTCCAGACGCCCGGTGTGGCCGAGCGCGAGTTCGAGGCCGACCCCGAAGCTGCGATTCGACGCATCACTTTCAGCATGTCGGGCGATGGACCCGAACGCGTCGTGGCCGGGATACTGGCGCCCGGCGCAGGTTTTCTCGACAGCACGGTCGACCCCGAGACGCTGCCAGCTTGGCTCACCAACGAAGAGATCGCTTATGTGGTGGGCGAATTCGCGCGCACGGGTTTTAGAGGTGGTCTCAACTGGTACCGCGGTATTCGACGCTCATCGGAACTGATGGCCGCATGGCGAGGAGCCGTGATCCGGCAGCCTTCGATGTTCGTGGCGGGCGCGAGAGACGACGTTCTCAAGTTTCCCGGCTCGCAGGCGCGTATCGAGAATCTGACACGCGTGCTACCCGGATTGCGTGGCTGCCATATTCTCGATGGCGCGGGTCATTGGATTCAGCGCGAACGTTCGGCCGAAGTGAACGACTTGCTAGTCGCGTTCTTGAAAGGACTGTAAATCGACATGGTCCCTGCCGTGTTCGGGACCGTTCGAAGTCTGCTTGCCGGTTTGGCCAGCGCCCTCGCAACTGCGGCGAACGACGCTGGTCGGAAGCGCTTTGCGCCCCCGAAGATCATCAACCGATTTTGTAGCGCGGGGCCGGCTTGCCGACCTGCGTTGCGGCAAACAACGCCGAGCGGGCAGTGTCGTAGGTATCCCACAGGCTCGCGTCGGCCACCGACGGCCACGTGACGGTTTCGCCCTGATCGAATCCGGACAAGGCCGCATCGACGAGGTTCTCCGTCGTCATCACCGACTCTTTCTGCAGCGCCGAAAGTGGGATGCCCGATTCATCCCAGATTTCGGTTGACGTCGATGCCGGAAGGACGAGCTGCACCTTAACGCCAGTCTCTGCGAGCTCCTGCTGGAGGCCACGAGTGTATTGCAGAACGAAAGCTTTGGTCCCGCTGTAGACGGCGCTGACGGGAATCGAGTGGATCGCCAGCACAGAGGAGATATTGACGATGACGCCCTCGTTTCGCGACACGAACGCCGGCACGGCGGCCTGCGTCAGCCGGGTGAGGGCGGTGATGTTGAGCGCGATCTGCGAGCGCGTGTCCTCGGCGGAGGATTGTGCGACCGGCCGCAGTCGCGCGAGACCTGCGTTGTTGACCAGAACGCGCACGGCCGGATCAGTGGCGAGAATCTTCTCGACCCGTGCCAGATCAGCGTCGTTCGTCAGGTCCGCGACAACTGAATCGACCTTGACGCCGTGTGCTGCCGATACCTTCGCAGCGAGCGCTTCGAGGCGATCGGCGCGCCGTGCGACAAGGACGAGATCATAGCCGCGCGCGGCAAGGCGGTCCGCGTAGACAGCACCGATACCGGACGACGCTCCGGTGACAACAGCAATTTTCCGTGAACTGGTCATATGTGACTCCGTTAGTTTGGTACTCAACTATAATGATTGAGGGCTCAAGTATATAACCAGACGTCGCCCTCTTGTCAACAGTGCAGTACTCAACCATCCTATGCGTATGGGAAAGAAAATTGTTTCACTGGCGAACGCGGACGATCCGGATCGGCCAGCTACTGATGAGCGGGATATCCTCGGCGAGCTCGCGTGCACGAACACGGCGTTACGGCGCGCCGCGCGCAGACTGGGCCAGTTATATGACGAGGCGCTGGCGCCGCTCGACCTCAAAGCCACCCAGATCGGCCTGATAGCCGAAATTGAACGCTTCTCCGCCAGCGGCAGCGAACAGGGACCGACATTGCAGGACCTGGCGGCTCGGCTCGCCATCCAGATTTCGGCTTTGACGCATGCGCTAAGGCCGCTGGTGCGGGACGGACTGGTGGAATTGCGCCAGGATGCCGAGGATAGGCGGACAAAACACGGCGTTCTTACACGCCTTGGCAAGAAGCGCCTGTCGGAGGCATTGGTGCTTTGGGCTGAAGCGAACAATCGCGTGGAAGACGTGTTGGGCCGCGACTCGGCGACAACGCTGCGGGCGCTCGCGGACGAAGTGGCGTCCGACGAGTTTCTCGCGGCCTATCACGGAGAATAGCCCCCGGCCGGTGTTGACCACCGGCCGGCGCTGATCTTTCGACGCTACGCCGCCGAGCGGCCGCCCAGATGTTGCGCGAGGAAGGCTTCCATGGCTTCGTAGAACTCGAACTGATTTTCTTCGTTGCGGAAGCCGTGCCCTTCGTTGTCTTTGAGCATGTACTTGACGTCGATCCCACGCTCGCGCAGCGCGTTCACGATCTGGTCGCTTTCGGCTTGCTTGACTCGCGGATCGTTTGCGCCTTGCGCGACGAATAACGGCGTCACGATCCGATCCACGAAGAATAGCGGCGATGCATCGTGCAGCGCCTGCTTGCCCGTTTCGGTTTGCGGGTTGCCGATCATCTCGTACATCATGTCGAGCATCGGCTTCCAATACGGTGGCAACGATTCGAGCAACGTGAACAGGTTCGAGACGCCGACATAGTCGACCGCAGCCGCATAGCGCGCCGGTGTGAATGCTACGCCGGCGAGCACCGCATAGCCCCCGTAACTTGCGCCGTAGATGCCCACGCGCGCGGGGTCGACCAGACCTTGCGCGACGAGCCAGTCGATACCGTCGTCGATGTCGTTTTGCATCGACTTGCCCCATTGACCGAAGCTCGCTTCCCAGAACGCGCGTCCATAGCCCGTCGATCCGCGGAAGTTCAACTGCAAGACGGCATAGCCGCGATTGGCGAGCAATTGCGCTTCGGAGTTGAATCCCCACGAATCGCGCGCCCAAGGTCCTCCGTGCGGATTGACGATCAATGGAAGCGGGCGCTTCAGCGTCTGCCCGAGTTCGATGCCCGCGGGCATCGTCAAATAGCCGTTGATCTGCAACCCATCGCGCGCGACGAAGCGGATCGGTTCCATGCGCGCCATGTCCCCGGCGTCGAGCCAGGGCATGAGCTCAGTGAGCCTGGACAGATGACGGCTGGCAATATCGTATGTCCAGATCGAGCCCGGCGACAGGTCGCTCGAAGCGTGCACGATCGCGCGCGACTCGTCGCGTGTGATGCTCGTGATCGCGATTTCCTGGCCGGGCAACTGACGAGCCAGATCCTCGTGGATCGAGCGAGCCCACTCGTCGAAGAAATGCCGATGCAGGCGGTCATCGACATACCACGCGGCAGTCAATACGCGCCGATGTGTCGAAAAAGTCATGCCGCTCACGTCCACGTGTTCGGTTTCGAACAGCAGCTCGCCCTCCTGCGCGGTCTGCGGGTCGAACTCGAAGATGGCCGTCTTGTCCCGGCCTCGATTGGAGAGCACGTACAAACGCTGATCGTCGAAGGTAAAGAACAGCGGCGACACCGTTTCGCGAAAGTCCGCGGTCAGGATCGGGCGGAACGGTTCGGTCTCGGTATCGCGGTAGAGCAGGGTCGTGTTGACGCCGTCCGAGGCCGTCGCGACGCGCAGGCTCCCGGCGTGATCGGTCATCCAACCCATGATGTTGCCGGGGTTTTCGGCGATCGGGGTGAACGCGCCCGTGACGACGTCGACGCGAAACACGTCGAATACCTGCGGGTCGCGCCGGTTCATCTGAATCAGGATATGGCGGTCATCGTCCCTGAGATCGTCGACGATGCTTGCCTTGACGCCGTCGAACGGGGTCAGGTCGACCGGTTCGCCGCCATGGATCGGCACGGACAACACGTGATAGTTTTCGTCGCCGCCAAAGTCCTTGACGAACAGAATGCGGTCGTTTCCTTTCCAGGCGTGGCCGGGTACGTCGCGTTCGGTTTCGTTGGTCAGCGCCCGCGCGTCCCCAAGCGGCGAGCCATCGGGGCCGACTTCCTGAACGAAGATGTTCTGGCGGCCCGCGTGCCGGGTCACAAACGAGAGATGCCGGCCATCCGGCGAAATCGTGAACTGGTGTTTCTCGGGCCTGCGGAAAAAGTCGCGTACCGAATAGAGCTTGACGGTCCGGTCAGCGGCTTCTTTATCGTTGACGGCACTCATGCAGTCCTCCTCAAAACCCGCATTTGACCATGAGCCTATAACCGGCGGCGTCTCGTTGATGAGGCGGGAAGAAGCTGGCGAACGAGAAGCCGCAAGGCGAAACGGTCAAGTAGACCAACTGCTGATTGCCTGGAAGCAGGGGCAGGTGCGGTAAGCGTGTCGATGCGGTAACTCAGTAGAGTTTGACGCGGGCGGCCTGTTCAGGTCGCCCGCATCGCTTCAATCGCCGGAGGTGTTGGTACGTCTCACCGGTTCACGCGCTCACACTCTCAATGCCAGGGCGCCATCGCCTGAAACACGCCGTCGCGTCTCACTAGCGCGTGCAAAAGCGCCGCCGCCAGGTGCAGCACGATCAGCGCAAAGAAACACAGCGCGAGTGTTCTGTGCGCGTTCCACAGCAACGTGTGCAAACCGTTGCTATGCGGCAGGATGGATGGCAAATGTATCCCGAACACCATGACGGGATAGTCCGCGGCCGACAGCATGCCCCAGCCGATCAGCGGCAGCCCGATCATCAGTAGGTAGAACGCGAGATGCGAGAGGCGGGCGGCGAGTTTCATCGGCTCCGGCATCGACGCCGGCAGCGGCGGCGCGCCACGCGTCAACCTCACCACCAGACGAATCAGCGCGAGCACGAGAATCACGATACCCAGCGGCTTGTGGATGGACACCAGCGAAAGATAGTCCGGCCGAACGGTGGACACCATCCCGACGCCGATGAACAGCATCGCCAGAATGCAAACCGCCATGAGCCAGTGAAGCGCGCGTTGCAGCGGTGTGAAGCGAGCGTGGATCGGGGTCGTCATGGCGTGGCTCCTCCTGCCGGATGGCGCGGATAGTCCTTATCCTCGGCGGTCCGCCGGTTGAACGAGACGGAATAGGCGGCTGAGCGCGCGGCGGGAAACGGGTCGTCCGAGACGTGCATGCCCGAAGGCAGGACCGTGGGATCGAAGTTGAGATCGCGACACGGCCCGTCGGCCTCGGGTTCGATGGCGTTGACCACCAGCGTCCCCGCTTCCACCTTGCGTCGATCGTCCGGCCAGGCTTTGCTGGGGTCGGCGGTCGGGTCACCGGGATTGGCGGCGGTGATGACCAGCGTCCAGCGTTGCGGCGCGCTCTGCACTCGCTGCGTGATATCCGCGGCGAGGAAGTCGGCGCCTTTCTCCTTCAACTGGTCGGGGGAGACAGCCTCGGGCTGCGCGGCCGGTACGAAGGACCAGCGCACGGGTTGCTCCTGCCCCTCGGCATTCGTGAAGATGAAGCTATTGAGGCTGTTGTAGCGCTCCTGCGCGTACGAGGCCGTCCACGGCGCGCTGCCGGCCCAGCCGACAAACGTGCCGAACTCCGGGTGCGCGGCGACAAAATTCTTCATCGCGTCCGGATCGCTCATGTTGGCCGAGGCCTGCAGCAGAGCGTAGAACGCTTGCGGCGTGGCGACCGGGAAGAAGGGCGTGTCGATCATCGCCGTGCGCCATTCGCTTCCATCCGGTCCGACGATGCGCAGGCTGAGGCCTCGCACCCTAACCGTGGCGTCCGGCGCTTTGGGGTCGGGCGTACCGAGGTTGAATCGTCCTGTGACCGGATACGAGCCAGGCGCGAACATCGGCGCCTTGGAGAGGGCCGCAGCTCCACCAGTCGATTCGAAGGTGCCGGTAAAGCAGATGCCCTTGGCATGATTGCGCCGGAAGCCGAGCGCCGCGCCACCCGGCGGCGCGAGACCGTTGACGATCTTTGCCGGCGTAAGTCGCTCCGGCGACAGCCAGCCGGCCGTATAGGCGAAGGCCGCGACCAGCGCGGCCACGACGACTGCAATCAGGACCAGCGAACGGACGGCGGAGGCGTTAGAAGTCGGTCTGTCGGCCATCGATCTCTCCCGATCAATGATTCGGCTGAGTAGAAATCTAGCAGGGTGGGGAGAATAGTGCCATTGGTTGGCGGCTCGCGCTTACTCAAGAACCTTATTCGGCGTCGTGCCAAACGACATGAATCGGGCAATGGACCACTTGCCATCCGCTTGCCGTTTGAAAATATCCATCCCCGCTTCATGCGTTACGCTCTGTTCGCCGCCCTTGCGGGCGGTCAGTGTCCAGAACAGTCGCACTACGGCGATATCGCCGGAAACGATGATCTCGCGAATGTCTGGACTGTCGTAATGAAGACTCAACTCGGGTTTGGCCAGCAGCGCGGCGAGCTTCGCGCAGAGCGCATCCCGGTTACCATCGAGCACTTCTGGGACGGTTGAAACTAGGTCCGGCGCGAACACATCGCAAACTCCAGCAGCATTGCGGGCATTGAACGCTTCCGCCCAACCTTGCAGTCGCGCCGTAATGGCCGCTTTGTCCGAACCTGCGTCAGAGCGAGCCGGAGCCGCCACGACAACGCCCGCTAACATCGCAGCAATCGCAAGCAGGCGTCTGATCATGGAAGTTCTCCAAATCGACAGAATCCGCTCCCACGCAAAAAATAACAACCGTCGCCTCAAGAACTGCAGCCCATTGCCGATATCGCGTGAAGAGCGCCTTCGGTTTGAATGTTCCGCTGGCCCAGCCGGACAGGTGTATGCTGGCCAGTCCGTAAAAAAATGGCATCTCATTAGCCGCATTCAAAGTGACCAAATAGCAGGATCTCGTCGGCGTCATCGTCGGGAAAATTGAATGCGGTACTCAAGTCATCTTCGTACGACGGAGACACTGTGATTCGACATTGCCTCGGGGGTTTGTTGCTGGCGCTAAGCTGCGTGGGCAGCGCCATGGCCGCGGGTCCCGAATGTTCGCGTTCGTTTACGCTCGCTTTACATGATCACGGTCTGCTCTATTCCGTCGACACGGACACCGGGATCGACAAGGACTTCGCTGACGAACTGATCCGCCGCAGCGGTTGCCAGATCAGAGTCAGCCTGATGTCGCGAGCCCGGATCTGGAAGCTGATTGAATCGGGCGGACTGGATTTCAGCCTGTCGGGCATTGCCAACGACGAGCGTAATGAATACGCGGATTTCGCCTGGTACTTCAGCAACAAGTACTATCTGTTGGTGCGCAAGGACGCCGGAATTCATCGGCTGGCCGACTTCGAACACAACGACCAGTTTCAGCTCGGCGTCATCCGCAGCTTCCGCTATAGCGAATCGGCCAACCGGCTGGTCGACAAGCTGTCGGCCGAAAACCGTGTCAGCCAGGCCGGCGGTCTGGATCCGCTGTATCAGGCGCTGATTCTCCGGCGCATTCAAGGCATGATCATCGAGCCTTTCGATTACCCTGCAATCGATGAGAAGAAAATCCGCGACGTGACCACCATCGTGGAATTCGACGATCCCGCCGTCCGTCACGGCCTCATCATGTCGAAGAAGGCACTGTCGCCAGCCGAGCGGGAAAAGTGGCGCGCGCTGGTGAATGAGATGCGCGCGGACGGCACCGTGCGGCGCATCTTCGAGAAGTATTTCAAACCTGACCTCGCCGATTCGATGGTCGATTTCAAGACGCAGCCGTGAACTGGGCGCGCCTCGTCCTGCTTCCGTTTCTGGTCCTGTCCGCCGCGCTCAGCGTGACGTGGATGCTGTGGGACCATGAGCGGCAAGCCGCCCGTCATGAACTGCTGTCCCAGTTCAACTATTCGCTGGGCGATGCGGTCAGCCGCATCGAGCAGCGCATGGGCACGTATGAACTCTTGCTACGTGGCGTGCAGAGCCTGTTCGCCTCGACAGGCGAGATCGACCGCGACCGGTTTCGTGACTACGTCGGCACGCTCAACCTCGACGCCAACTTCTCCGGCATCCAGGCCATCGGCATTGTCGCGTGGGTGCCGGCGACGCAAAAGATCGAGCATATAGCGGCCATCCGCCGGCAGGGTGTGCCCGACTACGCGATCGAGCCCAAAGGCTCGCGCGAAAACTACGCGCCCATCATCCAGCGCGAGCCGTTCATCGGCATCAATCGCGCGGCGCCCGGTTTCGATGCATGGGCCGACCCGGTGCGGCGGCGTGCCTTGGAGAAGGCGCGCGACTCCGGCATGGCGACCCTTTCCGGGAAGGTCCGCCTCTCGGTGGATGCCGGCGGCAATGCTCGCCCCGGCTTCATCATGTATCTGCCGATTTATGCACGAGGCCAGCCGCAAGACAGCGTCGCACAGCGCCGCGCGCACCTGGTGGGCTGGGTGTTCGCGTCGTTCCGCATGCACGATGTCATCGCCAGCCTGTACGGCGAGCAGCCGCCCGGCCTCACCATCGCTATTTACGATGGCGTCGAAACGTCGGCCGCCGCGCTTTTGCACAGAACGCCTGAGGCGCCTGGCCATCATCGGGCTGCGGACATGTCGGCCAACGAATATCTGGTTGTCGGCGGACATGACTGGACACTGTCGATGAGCGCCCAGGACGACTTCAAGGCTCGCTTCGGCCGTAACGCCGCGCTCCCGATCGCCAGCACCGGCACGGGTCTCAGCCTGCTGCTGGCGCTGCTCACCTGGCTAATGATGACCGGCCGCGGCCGCGCGATGCGGCTTGCCTCGGCAATGACAAAAGAATTGCGCGAGAACGAGGAGAAATTCCGCGCGATTGCCGACTGTACGGTCAACTGGGAAATCTGGTGGGGACCCGACGGCAAGCCGCGCTGGATCAACTCGGCGGTGGAGGCGTACATCGGCTATACCGTCGACGAGTGCATGGCCTTACCGGATTTTGCCGGCACCGTGATTTATCCCGAGGACATTCCCCGCGTGGCACCTGAATTCCAGAAGGCGCTACAGGGTTTGCGCGGCGATGACCTCGAGTTTCGCTGCGTTCGCAAGGACGGTTCGCTCATGTGGCTGTCGGCGTCCTGGGTTCCGATTACCGATTCCAAGGGCGAATTCATCGGCTTTCGCACGAGCGGCCGCGACATTACCGAGCGCAAACAGGTCGAGGCTGAACTGCGCATTGCCGCTGTCGCATTCGACTCGATGGAACCGATGATGATCACCGACGCGAGCGCCACCATTCTGCGCGTGAACTCGGCTTTCACCGAATGTACCGGTTATACGGCCGAGGAAATCGTGGGCCAGACACCGCGCGTGCTTCGGTCCGGCCGCCACGACGCCGCATTCTTCCAGGAGATGTGGGAAGCGATTCACGGTGCCGGCGGATGGCAAGGAGAAATCTGGGATCGCCGCAAGAACGGCGAGGTGTACCCGAAATGGCTCACGATCTCCGCTGTGATGAGCGAAGACGGAATCGTCAGTCACTATGTCGGTACGCATCACGACATTACCGAACGCAAGATCGCCGAAGAGCGAATCAAGGAACTGGCTTTCTTCGATGCGCTGACCCGATTGCCCAATCGCACGCTGCTGCTGGATCGCTTGAGGCAGGCAATCACGGCCAGCGCCCGGAACGAAGCGTGTGGCGCGCTGCTGTTCATCGACCTGGATCACTTCAAGACGTTGAACGACACCTTGGGTCACGACAAAGGCGATCTGCTGCTGCAGCAAGTGGCGCAGCGTCTGGCAGACAGCGTACTCGAAAGCGACACCGTGGCCCGAGTGGGCGGCGACGAGTTCGTGGTGGTGCTCGGCAATCTGCACAAGAACCGGCAGGAGGCGGCCAACCAGACGGAGGCCGTGGGCGAACGAATCCTCGCCGTGCTGGGCAGTCCGTATCAGCTTGGCAAGATCGAATACCGCACTAGCGCGAGCATCGGCGCCACCGTGTTCAGAGGGCATCAGGCCTCGATCGACGAACTCCTCAAGCAGGCCGACCTCGCGATGTACAAGTCCAAGGAGCGAGGACGCAATGCCGTGCGTTTCTTCGACCCGGACATGCAGACCGTCGTGGTGCAGCGAGCCGCGCTGGAAGCAGGCTTGCGCAATGCAATCGAGGACAATCAGTTCCTGCTCCACTACCAGGCGCAGGTCGTCGGTACCCGCGTAACGGGCGCGGAAGCGCTGGTGCGCTGGCAGCATCCGCAGCGCGGTATCGTGCCGCCTGCTGAGTTCATTCCGCTGGCCGAAGAGACCGGACTGATCCTGGCGCTGGGAAGCTGGGTGCTGGAGGCTGCCTGCGCGCAACTGGCGCAATGGGCAACGCGGCCTGATATGGCGCATCTCACGATTGCGGTCAACGTCAGCGTCCAGCAGTTCCGCGAAGCCGATTTCGTGGCCAACGTATTGACGATCATCGGTCGCACCGGCGCGCGGCCCGACAGGTTGAAACTGGAACTGACGGAAAGCGTGCTGGTCGACAACGTGCAGGACATCATCGAGAAGATGAGCGCGCTGAAAGCGAAAGGCATCGTCTTTGCACTCGACGATTTTGGCATCGGCTATTCGTCGCTGTCCTATTTGAAGCGCCTGCCTTTGGATCAGTTGAAAATCGACCGCTCATTCGTGCGCGACGTCCTCGTCGATCCCAACGACGCTGTGATTGCCAGAACTATCGTGGCGCTTGCGCGCAGCCTCGGTTTGGGCGTGATCGCCGAAGGCGTCGAAACGGAGGCTCAGCGGGATTTCCTTGCTGCAGCGGGATGCTACGCGTATCAGGGCTATTATTTCTGCCGCCCGCTTCCCATCGAGGATTTTGAAGCGCTGTTGAGCAGCGTCGAGACACGTCAGTGCGTGGCTGAATGAACGCGAGATAAGTAGCGCGTGGTCAGTAGCGCAACGCTGACGCAAGCGCTCGTAGAAACCCATCCTCGGCGTATGGGCGATCCATGCACTTCGTGCGGTTTTCGCCCCAACATCCCTCGGCGTGTTCCTACAAGCGCTTGCGGCAACCGTCTACGAAAAGAACGCGAACGATACGATTGCGGCGATAGAGATAGCGGCTACTGCATTGTTCTCGTATTGACGAAATCTCAATCGAAGCATGCAGAACCTCGCGCTGTGACTTCGTGATTCTCTCACCAACCGTATAACGAACTTATAAAACCGAAGGGCATGTACCGTTAATGCGGCGTATCGGAGCGCGCGGCGAGCCCCGGATGCAACCCGCTGCAATCTGCATGCTTTCTTTATCAAGAAGCTCGCGCTTTATACGAGGGATTTAGATACAGGTCGATATCATCGCTCCGCTTGATGCCACTGCTTTATAGCCAGGCGTCATTCTTGGGAGAAAAATCATGTTTGATATTGGCAAAGAGTATTCTCGGGAAGATATTCATCGGGTGACGGGAGGATGCAAACAGGCATTCTTGCCCGTGAAGGGCGGAAAGGTCGTCGCCGCGCGATTGCGTCAGGATCTCAACCCGTATGCCCCGGATGTGATCGTCTGCGATGGTAGCGCCGCCTCACGAGCGGCAGGCCGAACGCTTGCGCGACAGACCGAGCCACTGCCTGTTTTTGTCCGAACGGCAACTGACCGATTCCGTTACATGGGCGAGTACGTCACCGAGGAATCGTTTACTGCTCCCGTTGACTACGCAAAGTACGTGGAGAACAGTGGATTCACGCTGGGTCAGATTTCGCGCGTGATCAAGATGAAACGCCGTTGATCTCAACGGAATCTTCGATCCGTACTTGTCCCTTCGTCGGTTGGGTGGTGGCTCGTGCCCAACCGGCGATTATCAATGACGCGCTTGAATACGCGCGTTCTTCCAACGTCGTGCGACGCGACACGTTTTACAGATAGCTGCAGATGTAGTCGAGCGTTTCGATCACGTCGATGTCGAAGCGGCTTTTTCCGGGTACCGAGAACGACTCGCCCGCACCATACGTCTTCCACTCGTCACTGCCCTCGAGGCGGATGCGGCATTGGCCGGCCTGCACTTCCATGAGTTCCGGCGCGTCGGTGCCGAAGTTGAGCGCGCCCGGCAGGATCACGCCAAGCGTTTTGCGCGTGCCGTCGGCGAACAGCACGGTGTGCGAGACGCACTTGCCGTCGAAGTAGACGTTGGCTCGTTTAACAATGGAAACCTGATCGAATTGCGTTGCGGCCGTCATGCCAATCTTCCTCTGGGTTGTCGTGAATGGATGCGTTTGCGTGGACTTTAGGTCGAGCGCGAACCGCCATCATACAGGCGGTCGGCGGCGTCAGACGTCGATTGCGCCGAAAGAAACGGAGATCCGCTGGCGGCCGTCAAGCACCGTCTAGCCAATGATCTTCAGATGCTCAGCCAGGATCGTGCTGCCAATACCGATCAGCATGACGCCACCCGCCAGCTCCGCACGTCTGCCCGCCACATGCCCGATGACGCGGCCGAGCATCACACCGATCGTGACCATCGCCATGGTGGCGAGACCGATCGCGGCGGCCGTGGAATAGATGTTGACGTCCACGAAAGCGAGGCTCGCACCGACCGCCATGGCGTCGATACTCGTGGCAAAGCCGGTCAGCGCCAGCAACCAGAATGAATGAGTCGACGGTTTCGTCTCCTCGATTTCCTTGTCGGCAAAGCTGTTGAACACCATGCGGGCGCCGAGGACCAACAGCAGCGAAAACGCGATCCAGTGATCCCATGCCGAGACGTATTGCGCTGCAGCTTTGCCGAGAAACCATCCGACCAGGGGCGTCAGCGCTTCGATGACGCCGAAGATGAGTCCCGTCCTGACAGCCTCGCGCCAATGAGGGCGATTGAGCGTGGCGCCTTTGCCGATTGCGGCCGCAAAGGCGTCGGTGGACATGGCGAAAGCAAGGAACAGCGTTGCGACAGGATTCATGAGAGGAGGGCTCGAGGTCGGGCGGAAAACCGCGACACACCGCCGCGCCCGACCGGTCGCGTAGTGTGTCGATGGTCTTGCCAACCAAAGGGCTACCTGCACCACGGTCTGCGCGACCGAGCATGTTGATGCAGGCGCTTCTGGGTAGAAGCCGGCTACTCCCCAAAGACAGGTGCGAGCATACCATGACGAAAGGCTTATGTAATGCTGCCTGCGCCGTGCATGCGTGCCCACGAAATAAATCTGTCGCTACTTCACGTATGAGTAGCGTGGCAAACGGCCGATGGTATATGTTGAATTAGTGGCACACCGTCCTTCAGGAAAAGAGACAGGTCACGTTCGCGGAAGGCAGCGTACGCAAAAAAACATCAGAACAATATGAATGCGCGTTAGGCGTCAGGGCAATGGGACGCGCGTTCCTCGTACGGAAGTTGCTTCCTCGATGCTGACTGTTGCGTGGGACGCAGGCGACTCCTCGAAAAAAACGAGGCCTGATAAAAGCATGAATCGGTTCCGCACGTGCACCGGCCCAGGCCTTATGTTGCACCGCGAGAACGCGAAACTGGAGCGAGACATGAGCCAGTCAGTATCCGCCGCGCCCGATGCGGGCAATTCCGGCGGGCGCGGGCATCACCGCCCGGCGATGCCTGCACTCGCGCTTGCAGCATTGGGTGTGGTGTATGGCGACATCGGCACCAGCCCGCTGTACACGCTGCAGACGGTGTTCGATCCCGCCAACGGACTGTCGCTCAACGCGCTGAATGTGGTCGGCATCGTGTCGCTGATCGTCTGGTCGCTGATCGTCGTCGTCTCGCTCAAATACGTCACGTTGATTCTCCGCGCGAACAATCACGGCGAGGGCGGCATTATGGCGCTGCTGGCGCTGGCTGCGTCGTCGGTCGCGGCGCGGCCGCGCTTGCGCCATACGTTGCTGGGCATCGGCATCATGGGCGCCGCGCTCTTTTACGGCGACAGTGTGATTACGCCGGCGATCTCGGTGTTGAGCGCGGTCGAAGGTCTCGAAGTGGCCGCACCGTTTCTCAAGACCTGCGTGATTCCCGTGACGCTGGTTGCGCTGGTCACGCTGTTCCTGGTGCAGAAGCGTGGCACGGCCGGCATCGGCATCGTGTTCGGGCCGGTGATGGTGCTCTGGTTCATCGTGCTTGCCGTGGTGGGCGTCGTCAACATGATGCGGGCGCCCGCGATTCTCGTCGCGCTCAACCCGCTCACGGGGCTGGCGTTCTGCCTGCATCATCGGTGGCTGGCGTTCGTTGCTTTGGGCGCGGTCGTTTTGTCGTTGACCGGCGCGGAAGCGCTGTATGCCGACATGGGACATTTCGGCGCGAAGCCGATCCGGCTAACGTGGTTCGGCCTCGTGTTTCCCGCACTCGCGCTGAACTATCTGGGGCAGGGCGCGTTGCTGCTCGCCGATCCGGGCGCGCTGCAAAATCCGTTCTACAAACTGTTTCCGCAATGGGCGCTGTATCCGATGATCGTGCTCTCGACGGTCGCGACCGTGATCGCGTCGCAAGCCGTTATCTCGGGCACGTATTCGATGACGAAGCAGGCGATGCAACTCGGCTTTCTGCCGCGCATGAACGTCGTCTACACGTCGGAAAGGGAGATGGGGCAAATCTACGTGCCAGGCATCAACTGGACGTTACTGGCCGCCGTCGTGGCCGCTGTGCTCGGCTTCGGTTCATCCACGGCGCTCGGTTCCGCGTACGGTATCGCCGTTACCGGCACGATGCTGATCACGACCATCCTGACGTTCTTCGTCATTCGCTATGCGTGGCACTACAACTGGCTGCTATGCGTGTTTGCGACCGGTTTCTTCTTCGTGATCGACGCGGCGTTCTTCTCCGCGAACCTGATGAAGCTCATGCAAGGCGGCTGGTTCCCGCTTCTGGTCGGGCTGATTATCTATACGATCATGGCGACCTGGGGACGAGGCTGGGAGATGATGCGTGCCGAAGCGCGCGTGAGAGCCGGGACGACGCCGCTCAAGCCTTATCTGGCGACGCTGCTGAAGGAATCGCCCATGCGATGCGGTGGCACGGCGATCTTTCTGTCGCCCGATCCTGACGGTGTGCCGCATTCGTTGATCAACAATCTGATGCATAACCGCGTGCTGCACAAACGCGTCGTCTTCGTGACGGTGAACAACGAGGAGATACCGTGGGTGCCTGCCAGTGAACGTGTGAGCGTGCATCCACTCGATTCGGAGTGCTACCAGGTCACGATCACGTATGGTTTCATGGATGAAGTCGATCTACCGCGTGCACTTGAAGTTTGCAAGGCGTACGGTTTGGCATTCGAGCCGGCGGAGACTTCCTACTTCCTGAGCCGTGCGACCCTGGTGCCCACGCGTGATAGCGGCATGGCGATGTGGCGAGAGCGTTTGTTCTCCGTCATGTTGCATAACGTGGGTAACGTCGCGGCTTATCTGAAGCTGCCGGCCAATCGAGTAATTGAGTTGGGGGCACGGGTAGAGATTTGAGGATTACCTAAGAACGCGAGCAAAAGCTTTGTCCGCGGGCGAGAGAGAATCAAATATTCACTTTGCTTTTAATTCGGAATACACTGAATTTTCTATTTCCCTTTACCCTACCCCGCTAGTCTTCAGTAACAGATGTTTTTGTCGTGCTCCGCGAGCCGAAGCAAACTGAGTCGGCTCGTGCCCAACACCATTTGAACGGGACGACTCATCATGGCTGATACGAGCTACATGGCACGAAAATCCGTCGCCGATATTGTAGGAAGCGCCGACGCGGATGAAGGCCACGCACTATCGAAATCACTCGGCGCCACCAGCATCACCGCGATGGGCATCGGCGCCATCATCGGCGCCGGCATCTTCGTTCTGACGGGCACCGCCGCAGCGCAATTCGCCGGCCCGAGCATCATCTTGTCGTTCGTACTCGGCGGCATTGCGTGCGCGTTCGTCGGCCTCTGCTATTCGGAACTGGCTGCGATGTTGCCGGTATGCGGCAGCAGTTACACCTACACCTATGCCACGCTGGGTGAAATATTCGCGTGGATCATCGGCTGGGACTTGATCCTCGAATACGCGATGGGCGCCGCCACGGTCGCGGTCGGATGGTCCGGTTATATCGTGAGCTTGCTGCATAACGTGGGGATCAATATCCCGCCCGTTCTAGCGACCGCACCCGGCACCGTCATCAAGCTAGCCGATGGCACCACCGCGACAGGCATCGTCAATCTGCCCGCGGTAGTGATCATCGCCATTCTTACCACCATGCTCGTGCTCGGTACGAAGGAATCCGCGCGGCTCAACAACGTCATGGTGGCGGTCAAGCTGGTGGTGGTGGTGGCTTTTATCGCGATCGGCGTGTTCTTCATCAAGCCGGCGAACTGGCATCCGTTTATTCCCGCGAATACCGGCGAGTTCGGTAACTTTGGCATGAGCGGGATTCTGCGTGGCTCGGCCGTGGTGTTCTTTGCGTTCATCGGCTTCGATGCGGTCTCCACCGCGGCGCAGGAAGCGAAAAAACCGCAACGGGACATGCCGATCGGTATTCTGGGGTCGCTGATCATCTGCACGATTTTGTACATCCTCGTTGCGGGGGTACTCACTGGGCTCGTGCCCTACGCTGAACTGAATGTTCCTGATCCGATCGCGAAGGGTGTGGATGCCATCGGTATGAACTGGTTCTCGATTCTGATCAAGATCGGTGCGCTGACAGGACTGACCACGGTGATTCTCGTGCTGCTGTACGGGCAGAGCCGCATTTTCTTCACGATGTCGACGGATGGCTTGCTGCCGCCTCTTTTCGCGCGAGTTCATCCGCGTCTTCAGACGCCTCATTTGAGCCAGATTCTGATTGGTTCGATCGTCGCGATCGTGGCGGCGCTTACGCCGATCAGCGTGCTGGGAGAGATGGTCAGTATTGGCACTTTGTTCGCGTTCATTCTTGTGTGCGGCGCTGTGATTTATTTGCGGCGCAGTGACTCCGATGCTTCACGTCCTTTCAGGGTTCCTGCGGTGCCGATCGTGCCGATTCTGGGGATCCTGTTTTGCCTGTTGCTGATGGCTGGGCTGCCGCTCGTTACGTGGGTGCGGCTTGTCGTGTGGCTCGTGATCGGGATGACTATATATATGTCTTATGGCCGGAATCATTCGAAGTTGCGCTATCCGGAGCGGCATTAACAGAGCGGTGGCGCGGTATTGGCGCTACTGCGAGTATTTCTCACATATCGATGAAAAATGCTCGTTTGGTGGGTGAGGCCTGGCTTCGTAAACTGGGAGTGTGAGGTGTGGCCGCGGCGATGTTGTGGTGCGCCGTGGCTGCTCCTGGTTTATGAGGAGGTTTGTCGTGGATATGACCTTGTTTGAGATTCCGGCTGTGGTGGTGGTTTTGGGTATCGTTGTTGTGGTGGTGGTTAGGGCGTTTGCTTCGTCGCGTGTGGATGGTATTGATGTTTTTATGCGGCGGCATATGCCAGATGAGCGGCGGGGAAGTTAGAAGAGGTGCGGACGGACGAACCTGTCCGCAATTTTGTGGGCGACGACCTTGCCGCTCGCGTTAGCACAGAGCGCTACTATCCAGGCGGATGCAAGCGCGCCATGGCGCACGAATTGATGCGCTGTATCGCACCCAAACTGCGCCAAACGTTTGCGCGCTATTTCTGAATGTGAATTCGCATCTGTCAAGTAGTTGGCGAGGCAACTCCAAAAAATATTAATTTAAGCCGACGCCTACAAAAGTGACTGAAGTGCTAAAGTTCCCGCGCCCTTTGCCGAAAATAGAAAGTGATTGGATGCGCTACTTGAGAGGGAAGCGCTGGCCAGTTAAAAAATCAGGCGTAGCGATGGCGCGGTAAATAGAGAAGCGTCGTGACGTTGCTGCAATAAAACACTAGAACAATCAGATAGATGACCAAAAACATGCAAAAGGCAATTGTTGCTGCCGTATCAACGAGCCTGCTGATCCTGTCTATCGGGGCGAATGCTCAGGAATCGGCGACCGACGACCTCAACTCATGCGTTCGAAAAGAACAGATCGTGGCGACGGCAAAGGGAGCAGGCATCGGAGCATTGACTGGCTTCGCAGCGATGCTGGTATCGAACAAGAAGAACGACGCAGCGAAGGGTGCTGTCATCGGCGCCGCGGTCGGCGGCATGGCCGGATTCGCCACTGCGTACTACACGGCGATTGATACGTGCTACAAGAAGAATCCTTCCTGGGTTCCTGAATCCAGTATTCAGCACACCAAGTCGTTCGAGAAGGTCAAGAAAGAGCTCAAGTACAAAGCGAATCAGGGCGTCGTTGTGCGTGCCAACTCGGTCACCATTGACGGGCCGGTGAAGGCAGACGGACAAGCTGTCGTCAACAGCACTTTTGCATTGATGACGCCGGACGGCGCAGAGCGGTCGGTCGCGATCGACCGCAAGCTGTACGTGATTGGTGACGACGGCAAGGAAACCCTCGTTCTGTTCCCTGGCCACCCTACCGCCGAAGACCACACCTTCGAGCCCGGTGAGGTGGTGGACACTGTCCGCATCCCCATTCCTCACGATGCGAAGCCCGGTAGTCTCTATCGCGTCGAATTCAGTGTTGCCGCCGATAACAAGCCGGCCTCGGTGGTATCCGAAAAATTCCAGGTCTCACAATAACGGCGTGGAGCCCGGAGGTCCTTTGGACACCGGGCAAGAGTGTACGGGCCGCCAGTGCCAACTCTGTCTTCATTCCGACCACAGCACCCTGCAGGTCAACCAATCGTCCCTAACCGATGAAAATGTACGTCCAGCGCGCTCTGATCCTGGTAGGGGCTGCTTTGCTATCCGCATGCGCGGCAAGCAGTTTGCCAGGCTATCAGAACACCTATCACTCGTATAGCGTTCCGCAGAGTCTGGTTGACCGCATCAAAGACAAGTTCCACGCGCATGGGCTCAACCAGGCCTCGGTTGTGCGGGACAGCACCGGCAGAATGCAGCTTGTCGGAAGCTACCAGAACGAGGACGACGTCGACACGGCATTCACGATCGTGCAGTCGATCGTTGGCATGAAGTCGACATCGCCTATTTACCCGCAGAACATCAAGCAGAAGCGTTGGGAAACTGCGGCCGGAAAGGCGCTCGAAGCATTTGCGCGCGATGGTGGAGTGCGTTCGCAAGCGCCCGTCAAGCGAGCGATCGTCGTTGGCCTGAATCGTTTTGCCGATCCCTACATCCCGGAGATTCAGGGGCGAGACGATGCCATCGTCGTTCAGGATTACCTTAAACGCGCGGGCTATAACGTCACGACACTGCTAGACGAGCATGCGACAAAGGCGAACATAGAGAATGCGCTCAACACGCTCGACCGCACAGTGGGGCCGAACGATGACGTTTTCATCTACATCTCCAGTCACGGGACCGAGCCCGTGCCGACTCCGGGAGGTGCAGACCAGCGCAAGATGTCCATCATTGCATACGACTCGGTCAATCAAAAGACGATGGCGATGGGGGACACGACGGAAATCAAACTCTACGTGCAAAGCCATTCAGTGCCCGATACGCTGGTACAGAACGTCGCGCGTCGACCGAGCCATACAACGCGTGTCGTTATTGACACTTGCTACAGCGGCGACATGCTCGACGATGTCAAAGACGAGAGCACGGAGTACATCGTCAAGACCAACGGGGGTACGGCTGAGAAAGCGGGCATTTCACTCGCATCGTGGACAACCTCGGCTTTCACTTCCAAAGGAATTCAATTTGCTGGTGACTCCGGCGAGCAAGCCGGTGGCAGCCAAAGCAAACCGGTACGAACTGTTATCGACAGAAATCGTAACGGCTACACCATTATTACTGCAACGAGCCCAAACCAACGCTCATGGGGGCCGTCAGCGGGTCACACGTTCGTCAATCCGGTCGGCGGGCAGCCTCTTAACGGTTCTTTCTTCACCCAGTCACTGTTTGCCTACCTCAAAACAGATGGCGGCAAGTTGGGGCCCGCCTTCCGTCAAGCGCAGGACTTTACGTCTCGCAAGGCAATCGAGGCATCGAAGGGCACGGAGAGCCAGAATCCTCGCCAGTTCTCAACAATCCCGGATGACCAGAACGCCGTCAACTGATAGGCGACACCGGTTTCAAAATTCAAGATACAGGAGAGAAAACATGCGATATCCGTTGATCGCACTGACCGTCGCTGCGATGGCCACGCATGCGTTTGCCGAGGAAGCCTACACCGCCAAGTCTCTTTTCTTCTCAGCGAACGACTCAGTCGTCGCGGTTAGCACAGCGAAGGCTGGTGATAGCACGCTTGACACCGCAGTGGCCTCGGCTAACGCCTCCTCGACCGCAGCGACGACCCCGGCAGCGGCGGTCGTGAAGGTGGCGCAAAAGAAGAAGCGCCCGTCTTCGCAACTGGGCGCCAGCTACTTCGTCAGGCTCAAAGATCAGGATGGGACGACGCATGATGTCCTGACCCGCCGCGTTTTTCACAGCGGCGAAAAGTTTCAACTCGGCGTGAAGGTGAACCGTCCGTCCTACGTCTATATCCTTAACGAAGCGCCGGACGGCACGATTACGCAAATTTATCCGCAACCTTCCCAGGATAACTTCGTGGATGCCATGGGGGTGGTCTTCTTCCCTGCGAAAGGCGCGTTCCAGTTTGACGACAAGCCAGGCATGGAAAAGCTGATGGTGTATCTGTCGCCTGAGCGCGCGCACGACGACATCACGCGTCGCGTGCGAACAGTGGCACCCGACCTGGTGACGAGCCCAATGCAGAAAACGGCAGATTCCGGATCTTGTCCCGCTGCTCCGGTCGTAGCGGCTGCTTCCACGTCGGACTCACCGGCTACTACGGATACGTCGCTTACAGCATCAGCCGGACCCGTTGCTTCGGATGCAGCTCCAATGCAGTTGGCCAGTGTGTCGTCGGATTTTGCCTCGAAGGGTATCAATTTCGCTCCCGACTCGCCTGCCGGCTGTGCTCCGAAAGTCGCGCAGGCAGATTCGTCCGCCTATGCATCGAAGGGAATCGTCTTTAGCGATGACCAGTCTCCGGCACCCGGCCAGCAGGT
Source organism: Paraburkholderia aromaticivorans (assembly GCF_012689525.1). NCBI lineage: Bacteria > Pseudomonadati > Pseudomonadota > Betaproteobacteria > Burkholderiales > Burkholderiaceae > Paraburkholderia > Paraburkholderia aromaticivorans. The sequence continues at coordinate 3,311,136 of NZ_CP051515.1, read as the reverse complement.
TGCTTCATATGTTGTGAAGAACACCACCAAGACTGATTCGGCGCTGTTTCTGAAAATCAACCTCGCGCACCAGTAACACCCGGATTTGCTCGAGGAATATGCCTCCGCGAATTGCACTGAGATACTGAGATACGAAAGACATGGAACATAACCATCTGATTATCGGCCTGGGCGGATCGGGCGGCAAAATCATCCGCCATCTGCGTAAGACGATCGAGCGAAATAAGGACGCGCAGGGGAACAGCCCGTCGGCGGCGCAGTTTGAGTACCTGTACGTCGATACGTCGAGCGACGAAATCGACAAGCACGACGAGTGGAAGGTCTTGGGCAAGGAGATCGACCTCGCCCGCAGCCAATACATCATCAACACGGCGAGCAGCGTTCGTGCTGCCCTTGACGACCCTGCGTCATTTCCGGGACTGCGAGACTGGATCGAGCCGCGTGGCATTTTCGACGTGTTGCAGGCTACTACGGCTGGAGCTGCGCAACGACGCAAGCTCGGTCGTGTTGTCTTTGCACAGAATGCGCCGCAATTCGTGAAGGCCGTTGAAGACCGGATGCGCGTGTTGCAACAAGGTCCTGGACGTGCTGGTGCAGTCATCCACGTAGTCTGCGGCCTCGCTGGCGGGACGGGAAGTGGGTCGGTGGTGGACGCAATCGCTCTGCTCCGCAACAAGTATCCCAATCCCGAGCAGCATCGGATCCTCGTGTACGCACTGCTTCCCGAGAAGGATTCGCGGCGTGTGCGTGACGTGGCTGGCGTCTCGCCGTATTACGCGAACGGATACGCGGCCCTGGCCGAGCTGAATGCAATGGCTGTAGGCAAATATCATCCGGCGAACCTGCTGGACGGGTCGCCTATGGCGCATGACGTCTATTTCAATGGTTGCTATCTGGTCAGCAACCTCAATCAGAACAACATCCAGTTCGACGTCGATAGCGAGCTTCCCCGTATCGTTGGCGAGTTCATTTTCCAGAAAACCCTGAACAAGGAGTGGGAAGGTCTTGGGCGTGCCGAAAAGGGCGAGAACGACATCAAGAACTTCGAAAGTGAAGAAGACGGAAAGGCGCGTGCCAAGCTGTTTCTGTCGTTCGGCGTCGAGCGGATCGTTGTTCCGGAGCAGGAGATCAAGGAGTATCTGGCGTACGGTTTCGCCGAACAGGCAACTCGTCAGTTGATGTTCAATAACTTCCGTCAGGGTGAGGGTTACGCAAACGAACCGGTTCAGAAGGACTGGAATAGTGAGGCGAGGAAACCCGATGCCTTGCAGAGCATGCTACTCAGCGACCAGCACCTGACGCTTGAGGTTGGCATTCTCGAAGACGATGCGAAGAACGCCGGATGGAAACCCGCGAAGGAATTCTGGAAGCAGGTGGTGAGCGTCGTGGCTCCCGAAGTGCGCAACGATCCGACGCTTGAACAGACGACCTGGGCAGCTGCATTGAATACCCGACTGGCCAAGGTATTCGACGAGACCTACCGAAAGCTCGGCGGCGTGCGCAAGTTCTATGAGATCAAGGGTAACGCTCGCCTTGAGATGGCCCGCCACATCGCGCGTCAGGTCGAGAAAGACCTTTTCGCACGGTGGAAAATTGGCACGCATTCGCTGATGCAATTGCGCCAGTTCACTGACGCGATCATTGCGTTGCTCGATGAGCGTCTCTCGGTGCTCGCTGAAGAAATCACGAAAGCGCCTGCAACGCTGGCAGTCGTCCAGCAAAACGTTGAGGAACTGCTGACGCAGTTCAACAAGGTGGGGTTCTTCGGTCAACACTTGACGGACAAACGCGGTGCGTTGTTCGCCGACATTGCTGCAAGACACCAGGACCTTTACACGCTCCGTACGCTCTACGAAGGTCAGAAGTTCGCTGTGAGCCTGATTCCCTTCATCAAGGACGAACTGACGACGCTGCGCGGTCACATCGACGGCATGCATCAGACCCTCGCGGCGGCAACTGAAAAGGTGCACGACGAGCAGGCGGCAAGGTTGGCGGGAGCCGATTCCGCCTATCAGCAGCGGATTTTTGACCGTGGCGCGATCGCCAGCATCATGAAGGCTGTGATCGTTGACGAACAGAGTCAGGTCACACGTACGCAGAAGGTCCGTCAGTCCGTGATCGATCTTGCAGGAACGGAGGTGGATTCGTTCGACAGGCTGGTCCGCGGAATTTCTCTTGGTGCGATCATTTCAACGATTTCGCAGACATCTGCAACTATCGTGGAAATGGCGCACGCAGAAATTTCCAAGAGTCTGACGCCTGTGTTGCAGGTCAATATCGTTGAGCGACTCCAGAAGCAATACGATGCCAACCCGAATGCCTTGAAGGCGTTCGTGTCCGAGTTGTACGAGAAGTCGGGGACGATGATCCAGTACAACAAGACGGAGGTCGATCGGTCGGTCGCCAACAACGCGGGTGGAACGCGCGGCACATCGAACACGGTTGCCGTGTTCCTGCCGGAGTGCGAAAGCCAGAAAGACTTCCACGCGACGTTGACGAAGCTGTTCGAGGAACAGAAAGATCCGGCGTCCGATACGGTTGTGGCGCCAGGAAAGCTGTCGAACGAGATTGTGATACTCAAAATCGCCTCGTTGATGCCGGTACGGTTCATCGAATCGTTGGCTATGATGAAGCGGCACTACGACGGCTTGCTCGCGGACTTCAACGAGTCCCATCTTCTGCACAGCCAGGGTGACGGAAAGAAACTTCCTCCGCTTTATGCGCGGTCGACGGCCGAAGTCAGCGCGCAAGCGAAGCGCAAACCCGTCCTGCTGGTGGCCCGTCTGATGAACCTCATCAAGGAGCGTCAGAACAGGACAACAGGCGAGCAGGAGTGGGCTTTCATCTATAAGGCCAATGGACTTCCCGCGTCCAAGGTCCTGCGTGGTTCTACCTGGCAGTCGGTTATCGACGAGGATCACTCTGCTGAGTTGCAGGGCATGATCGAGCGCGAAGTAAGCCGAAAGGTCGACGCTGAGTTGAAACACAAGGATGACAAGCAGAAGCTTTTCGAAGAGTACATCGACTTCGCGACTGCGCGCTTCAACGAAGCGGGCGAGGACGACCAGGACGCCGAATATCTGGCAATTAGCGCGATGCAGAAGCCGGTGCGGGAAATCATTGGCCTGCCTGCAGTCGCTGAGTAACCGTCTGCATTAACTGAATCGTAGGTGTAACCATGCCAAACTATAAATGTCCCACCGTCGGTGACTGCGACCGAGCGAATGCGCGTGAAGTGTTTGTTCGTTTGCCCGGTGAAGACTTGAAGTGCCCCGAATGCTCGACTTTGCTGGTGTCGGAGGTTGCAGGAACGAAAACGGGGCCCAATAAGAAGCTGGTCGCCGCGGGTGTTGGCGCGGCAGTCGTTGTGATTATCGGCGCTGTCAGCGGTGGCTTGTATTACAAGAAGTCGCACTCCGCAAGTCCCGATGCAGTTGTGTCAGCTCAGGCTGCTACGGCTTCGGCCGTCGTGGCCGCGGCTGCACCTGCGAGCGCGCCGCCACAGTCGGCATCCGTTGGAATCTCCCCGTCTGATGCGGATATCACTGCCCAACGCAAAGATAGTGATGCAAAGCTCTCGAACGGAGACGCATCGGGCGCCGAGTCGGCAAGCAACCAGGTGGCTGCCAAGGAGATGGTCAAGGTCGCCATTGCCCAGATGTCTCAGGGGAAGCTTGATGATGCCGAGAAAGAACTGAGCGATGCTGCCGCTCGCGATCCGAAGCAGTCGCTGGTCTACTACAACATGGCAGTGCTGAGGCTGAAGCAAGGCCGTACAGACGACGCGTTCAAGGAACTGGAAGCCAGTTTTCTGAACGGATTCTCGTACTTCGACGAGATGCAGAAGGACCCCGATCTCGACGCTATCCGGAACGACCCACGCTTCACGGCGTTGATCAAAAAGTATCGTACGACGACGTGAACATCTCCGGTTATCGGCGAGGCGCCGCGCTGTTCGCGGCGTTAGCAATTGTCTGCGGATGTTCGAAATCCGTCGGGCCGTCGATCATCGGCCACTGGCACGCTGAACGCGTTGCTTTCGATAGCGTGCAGTTGCCGGTTGGCCTTGATATCGTAGTGTCCAGCACGCAGATCGTCAGTCCCGATACGGGGGCAAGCCTTCCGATCAAAGGTATTGCGGGAAAGACGGATGCTGTGACGATCGATTTGTCGTACGGCGTCGGACTTACGTTTTACTTCGATGGCCCTGACCGGATGTATCTGAAGATACCTCTTGTTGGACCCATCTACTATCGTCGCGTCGGCGAGGACGTTCACGCATCGGCGCTGCTGGCTAACGCTGCAGAGACTTCGGCAAATGGGTCCGCCTCCGCGACGCAAGCTTCGGAGTTGAGTAAGCAGTCGGCAGACGTGGAAGTAAAAGGGCGCGAACCGAAAAGCGTGAGTGCCGAACCTCCCGAAGTTATATCCGGTGCTCCGCGTTATCGCGTTGGTCAGTCAACCGTTTCGCCTTCTGTGGGCATGGACAAAGTCGCGACTGGAGGCGGGGCCGCGCAGGCACAGCTCGCGTTAGTCGCAGCACACGACGGCGACTATGATGCCGCCATCAGTCGGCTTGGTGATGCGTTCAAGTCAGGTTATCGAGGGTTTGCTTTTCTTGACAGCGCCCCGGAATTAAGCGGCTTGAGGGATGATGTACGTTACCGTGCTCTGGTTGCCCGGTACCGCTGAAATAGGAGTAGCACGTTTCGACAAGCTGGCGATTTTCCGGCGGGGCAGGCGGGCCGCAAGCGATGCGACGGCGATGCGCTCCATTCTGATTTAGAGGACGTAACGGGTATGAGCGTCACGACCCAGGGAGTGAAGTCTCTTCCAAAAAAGGTACTGAAGGTTCACGACTTACTGGCCGATAGCACACTGGCCATTCCGCAGTACCAGCGTCCTTACAAGTGGACTCGGCTGCACGTGACCCAGTTATTCTGCGACATCGCGCAGCATCACCAAATCAGCCTATTGGTTGGGGACGGTGGTGCTCCATCACGATCATAAAGAGAACAAAAACAATATCGTAGATGGACAGCAGCGCACCATCACGCTGCTGCTGATCGTGCATGCACTGATCAAGCGCCGGCTGCCAGCGCTTCAAAATAAACATCTGAGAGCTCAGTTGGAGAATCTGAGATCAGGTATGTTTCAGCCGTCGTTTTCCAGCGACACCTCGCAACAGAACATCTGGACCAACTACTGCGAGATCGAGCGCGCGGTTAGTCGCCCGGAGTTTGCTGAGGCGCACGTCGATTTCGTGCTCAACCGTTGTGAAAAGACCTTACGCCGAATCGGCAAACCGCGCCGGCCTACGCCTCGGCGCTCTTTTCCGACTGACCTCGGCGACAGTCGCCACAGCATCAGCCCGCTCCACAGCGCCGGGCGCGGCCTTAGGCCGATCCCCAACCGCTTTAAAGAATACTGTCCAACGCCTTGGCAAGCCTGGCGACCGCGCCTTCGACGTCATGCAGTTTGTCCAGGCCAAATAATCCGACGCGGAAGGTCTTGAAGTCTTCAGGCTCGTCGCATTGAAGGGGAACGCCAGGCGCGATCTGCAAGCCGGCATCGGCGAATTTCTTGCCGGATCGTATGCCGTCATCGTCCGTGTAGCTGACTACGACGCCCGGAGCCTGAAAACCTTCGGCCGCCACGCTTTTGAAACCCCTGGCACCCAGGAGTGAGCGAACGCGCGCGCCGAGTTCAAGCTGCTCCGCTCTCACTTTGTCGAAGCCGTATGCCTCGGTTTCCTTCATGACGTCGCGCAGCGTCGCGAGACTGTCCGTGGGCATCGTTGCGTGGTACGCGAACCCGCCGTTCTCGTAGGCTTCCATGATCTGCAACCATTTGCGGAGATCGCAAGCGAAACTGGTGCTAGTAGTTTCGTCGATTCTTTCGCGGGCAAGCGGACTAAGCATGACCAGCCCGCAGCACGGTGACGCGCTCCATCCCTTTTGCGGCGCGCTGATCAGGACGTCAACACCGCTCGCCTTCATGTCGACCCAGACCGTGCCGGAGGCAATGCAATCCAGTACAAACATGCCGCCGACGGCGTGCACAGCGTCGGCCACCGCGCGCAAATAGGCGTCCGGCAGCATGATCCCGGATGCGGTTTCGACATGTGGCGCGAAGACCAGATCCGGCTTGTTTTCCCTGATCGCAGCGACCACTTCTTCGATCGGTGGGGGTGCATACGCAGCCTGTCTCCCTTGTTCGACCGGTCGCGCCTTCAGCACGATCGATTCAGAGGGAATGCCGCCCATGTCGAAAATCTGCGACCAGCGAAAACTGAACCAGCCATTGCGGATGACCAAACACTTCCTGTTCGTCGCGAACTGCCGGGCGACGGCTTCCATGCCGAAAGTCCCGCTGCCCGGGACGACAACGGCCGACTTTGCGTTGTAGACTTTTTTCAGGGCGTCGGAAATATCGCGTACGACTCCTTGAAAGAGTTGCGACATGTGATTGATTGATCGGTCGGTGTAAACGACTGAATATTCGAGGAGTCCCTCGCGGTCGACATCGGGAAGTAAGCCTGGCACGTTTGTCTCCGGTTATAGACGAGTATAAGGATCGAAAACAGATTCTAACGAAAGCCACTTGCAACGGCATCGGCCGAGACGCCTCCGTTACCCATCCAGCAAGTTCCGGCATGGACCAGCCGTCGAGTCACGCCGGTTGTGAATGCTCCGGTGGCAACAATCGGCGCGATCGTGAACCTTCGCCGGAGCGTGGTTTCACAATGAAACGCCCATCTTTCTTGTGGGAGTGTGCCATGAAGACCGAACAATCCCGTGAGACCTTGATCCGACAGTCTACGGCACACATTCGATGCGCCGTACGAAGGCAAACTTGATTTACAAACGCACAAAGAACCTCAGAGCCGTCAAGTTGCCGCTCGGCCATAGCAAGATTGAAAGCAGAATCAGGTACCTTGGCATCGAAGACGATGACGCGCTTGAGATCGGAGCAGACTGCACTCTGGTCCGGTGTGTGCTGGCCGCACGAATCGATGTTGCGGCGGGGTTCGTGCCGACTAAAGCCGCCGAGCGGCGTGTTCTCCGTCCAACACCGCCGGGTCGTCTGCGGCGTCGCGTAGATCATCAAGGTCGCGGCCGCGCGTCTCCGGCGTGTAGTAGGTCGTCACCACGCCGATCAGGCTCAGGATCGCCACGTAGGTTGCAAGCGGAATCCACGCCAGGATCCTGCCTTGCGCGCCGCCCCAGTGCGTCGTCGCCCAGGCGATGATCGATGCGCCGATGAGCGGCGCCACACCGCCAGCGACGACGGCTGACACCTCACGGCCCACCGCGACGCCGGCATAGCGGTGTTGCGCGCCGAACAGTTCTGGAAGCAGCGCGCCCTGAGTGGCAAACATACCCCAGACGCCGGCCAGCGCGACGCACAGCATGGCGATGCTTGCGGTTGCATTGCCCTGGCTCAGCACCCACCAGGTCGGATAGGCCAACAGGAGTTGATACAAAGCGAAGGCACGGTAGACGGGAATTCGTCCAAACCGGTCGCTCACCATGCCGGTAAGCGGAATGACGACGGCCCCTGTCGCGCCGGCGAGCAGCAGCGCGACCGGCCCGATCGGTCCTTTGAGGCCAGTCGCTGTCACGATGTAGCTGATCGCGAGCGACTGATAGATCGACGAACCGCCATTCTCCGCCATCCGCATGCCGATGACCTTGAGGAGCGTCGGCTTCGAATGCTTGATGAGGTGTTTCAACGGACTGTCGTTGACCTGCTGGCGGGCTTCGAGCTTGGTGAACGACGGCGACTCCTTGAGCTTCAGCCGGATCCAGATCGCCACAGCAACAATGACGACGCTCAGCAGAAACGGCACGCGCCAGAGCCAGCTTTGCGAAATGTCCTCGACGCGCACCAGCGCGAAGTAGATCGCGGCCGCCATCACTGTCCCGAGCAGCACGCCCATGAACGGCAAAGCCGCAAAGTATCCACGACGTTTTGCCGGTGCATACTCGGCCATCAGCACGGCCGCTCCCGCCTGCTCCGCGCCCGCGCCGAGTCCTTGCAACAAGCGGCAGCCGACCAGCAGGATGGGCGCCCAGACACCGGCGGTCGCGTAGGTGGGCAGCAGGCCGATCAGCGTGCTCGCCACGCCCATCAGCAGGATCGTCGACATCAGGACGAATTTGCGTCCATAACGGTCGCCTAGCGTACCGAAGACAATGCCGCCCACAGGCCGGATCGCGAAACCGAGGAAGTAGGCGCCGAAGCTAGCGATCAGCCCGATGCCCGGGTCGCTCGACGGGAAAAACAGCGGTCCGAAAATCAGCGCCGATGCAAGGTTATACAGCGCAAAGTCGTAGTATTCGAGCGCACTGCCGATGGATGCGGCCCACGCCGCGCGGTACAGGTCAGCGGTCGTGACCTCGTGCTTGCCGACGACTGCGTCGCTGTGAGCGGCACTCGGGGCAGCGGCAACGGTTTGGTGGTGCTTCATTTCGTCTCCTCCAGTTTGGATGCCGCTTCGGGTCACGTCGTGATCCGCACGGCTCATTCCGCATCGTGGCGCGGGAGCGCCGCCTGTGGCCAAATCTGCCAAGGCGAGATCCGCCCTTGTCTTGTCGCAAGGTGCTGGATCTCCGGTTCCGTTCTACTGTTTCGTCACTACTTGCCCTCCTCGCCGACCCGCTCTATCTCGTCGAGCAAGGCCGTGCTCATCGCGTCGATTGGCGCCTCCTTGCCGGTGTACAGTTCGACCTGTCCGCAGAACTGATGCAGCAGCATCCGAGTCCCGTCGACCACCCGGCAACCGAGGGCGGCGGCTTCGCGTATCAGCTTCGTCCGCACGGGAATGAAGGCGGCGTCCATCACGAACAGATGCGGAGCAAGCTGTCCGGCGTGCAAGGGATTGACGTCCGGCGCGCGGAAACCGGCGGCCGTCGCATTGACGACGCCATCGAACGCGGCGGGATCGAAGTCGCCCAGATCGCCGCCGAAAGCGAGGCCGAAGTCGCGGGCCAAGTCCTGTCCACGCGACGCGGTGCGATTGAACACGGTCACCTGGGCGCCCGCTCGTTGCACACCCCAAGCGATCGCGCGAGCTGCCCCGCCCGCGCCGAGCAGCGCGATCCGGCGGCCTTGCAACGGCGTCGCCTCTTCGAGCGCGCGCACGGCGCCCGCGCAGTCCGTGTTGTAACCGGTGAGCCACCCGTCGCGGTTATCGATCGTGTTCACCGCGCCGATTTCGCGCGCGGTTTCATCGAGTGCATCAAGATGCGCCATGACGGTCTGCTTATGCGGCATCGTGACATTCAGTCCGCGAATGCCTAGCGTACGCATCGCCTTGACCGCGCCGGCAATGTCGTCGACGCCGAAGCTGACGAACGTATAGTCCACGCCGAGCACCCGATAAGCGGCGTTGTGCACCTTGACGTTGAATGTGAACGGCTGCCCGGCAAGCGAGCCGCAAAGCGTTGGAATCGAATGGGGCATGGTCGCTTTATATCTTCGAGAGATCGAACGCGGAGATGGCCGCTTCACCATCGAGCACGCGCAGCAGGTTGTCGGTTGCGAGCTCGGCCATCGCGCGCCGCGTCTCGTGCGTTGCCGATCCGATGTGCGGGAAAGGCGTGACCTTCGGATGCGTGCGCAGCGGCGAATCCTGCGCCAGCGGTTCGACCGCGAACACGTCGAGGCCGGCGGCTCGCAAGTGGCCGCTATCAAGCGCGGCGAGCAGCGCGTCTTCGCGCACGATCGCGCCACGCGAGCCGTTCACGAAGATCGCGCCCGCCTTCATCGATGCGAATGCCTTTGCGTCCATCAGGCCGCGCGTCTCGTCGGCAAGCGGCAGCGTCAACGCGACGATGTCCGCGCGCTCGAGCACTTCATCGAACGACGCGCGCACTGCGTGCCCGGCGAGCGTTGCCGGCACTTGCACGTCGAACGGATCGTGGAACACCACCGGCATGTCAAACCCTAACGCAGCGCGCCGGGCCACCGCCTGCCCGATGCGGCCGAAGCCCAGCACGCCGAGCGTCTTGCCATGCACGTCCCAGCCGAACAGGTCTTCGCCGATGTTGCGTGTCCATCGGCCGTCGCGCACATGGTTGGACAGCTCGACCAGACGCCGCGACGCCGCGATGATCAGCGCGAACACGGTGTCGGCCGTGGTCTCGGTCAGCACGCCCGGGGTGTGGCATAGGGTGATGCCGCGCTGCTTCAGGTAAGCGAGATCGTAGTTGTCGACCCCCACCGAAATGCTCGAAATCACCCGCAGACACGGCGACTGGGCCAGTTCCTCCTCGCCCAGCCTGAAGCTCGAACCGATCAGGCCGTCCGCGTCGTGCAGTGCCTCACGAAAACGCGGCAGTTCTTCGGCGCGTCTCGGGTCGGCAACGGTGACGTCGTGCTGCGTCCTGATCCGCTCGAGCAGATCATCTGGAACCTTGCGAAAAACGACGACCTTCCTGCGTGCTTTGCTAGTGGATGACATGCTCGTTGTCCTCTTTCCGAATGGTTCGATCTTCAGCGCGGGGTCGTGCGAAGCGACGAAGGGCCGCCCGTCAGCGCAATCCTGTGTCCCGTATCGCGCAGATGCCCGCCATTGACGGCGAAGAACGCAAGCTGCTTTTCGACGTTGAACTGCACGATCAGATACTTGCTGTCCGCGGTGAAGACGATGCCCTGCGCCGCCTCGCCTCCCGGCGCCTCGCCGACCTTCACGGCTTGACCATCGCGAATCGCGAAGAGGAGCACCTTGCCGCGCGCGTGGCGTCCGGGGTTGTCCGGTGTCAGGTTAGAGCCGTCCATGGCCTGTACGCCGATCCATTTGCCGTCGGGCGAGATCGCCACACCCTCCGGCAGCGACGGCACCGTGACGTGCTGTACCGCGCGAAAGGGCTCACGTGACACGTCGATGAGCGTCACGCTATCGGCGTCGCCCGCCAGCTTGCCCGCATAGGACGGTAGCCCGGCCAGTCCGACATCGCTCACGACGGCCCATTTGCCGTCGCTCGACACGTCGATCGTGTAAGGCGCCACGCCGCTCGAAAGGCGCAGGCCGCTGTCGGACACGCGGCCGTCGGCGACATTCAGGACGGCTACGCCCTGTTCATCGCGCAACGCCACCAGCGCGTGGCGGGCGTCGTGCGTGAAGCTCACGCCGGCGAGCCGCTTCTGCGTGATCTTCAGCGTGTCCAGAAGCGTCACGCGATTCCCCTCGATGCCGAGCACTACCACGCTGCCGTCGACGCAGGTGACGAGCGCGAGGTGGCCGGCCCGGTCGATGGCGATGCCTTGCGGATGGCTGCCGATATCGAGCCGTACGACGGCTGGCGGCGACGCCTGCAGATCGACCACCTGTACGAACGAGTCCATCAGCAGCTTTTTGGCTGCGTAGTCGTAGCGCGTCGGCGCGGCGACCAGGGCGATGCTTGCGTCCGGCGTGATCGCGACGGCCTGCGGTGGCCCCTGGATGCCGTTCTCGACTTCCACCTGCACCTTCACCTGCGGCGGGAAGCGGCTCGCGTCCAGCAGCGTCAGTGTGTCTGGCTTGGGATTGTCGGGGTACGTATCGCGGCCCTCGACGCGTTGATACTTCCCGTCGTTGCCTGAGACGATCCAGTCGGCGCCATAGGATGTGCAGGCCATGACTGCAATCGTCAGACCGGCGAGCGCTCGCGCGCAGCGGATCCGGTTCGTATTGGGTGAACGCATTTCGATGTCTCCTTTCGTTTGCTTTCTTGTGATACCGCGTGCGCGGCGGTCTCAGACCACGCTGGTCAAGCCGCCGTCCACGAAGATCGTCTGCCCGTTCACGAAGTCCGAAGCCGCCGACGCCAGAAACACCGCTGCGCCGCACAACTCTTCGACCCGGCCCCAGCGCCCCGCCGGCGTACGCTTGCAAAGCCAGTCCGAGAAATCGGGATCGTCAACGAGTGCGCGGTTCAGATCGGTCACAAAGTAGCCCGGCGCGAGCGCATTGGCCTGAATGCCGCGACTGGCCCATTCCGCGCACATGCCTTTGGTGAGCATCCGGATGGCGCCCTTGCTCGCTGCATAGGGCGCGATGCCCGGCCGCGCCAGCTCGCCTTGCACCGAGCAGAGGTTGATGATCTTCCCTCGCCCGCGCGGCAACATATGCCGTGCGACGGCTTGCGATACATGGAACACACCGTCGAGATTGACGCGCATCAGGTCGTTCCAGTCGTCGGCCCTGAAGGTTTCGAGCGGCGCCCGCCGCTGAATGCCGGCATTGTTCACGAGAATGTCGATCGCGCCGATGCGCTCCTCGGCCCTGTCGATCGCGGAGGAAACCTCCTCGCGTTGAGTCACATCAAAAATCGCGATATCCGCGATGAGGCCTTCGTCACGCAGTTGATCCGCGACCGCTGTCGCCTTCTGCTCATTGCGATCGTTGATGACGACAGCCGCGCCGGCGCTTGCCAGTCCGCGCGCCAGCGCGAGCCCGATGCCGCGCCCAGAGCCGGTGATCAGGGCACGCCGTCCGTTCAGGCTGAAGCACGTCAATATTTCGTTCATTTTTTGCTGGCGCCTGCTAAGCGCGCTTGTGGTGTCTCCAATAGGTGTAGTTCATCCGAAGCGCCGCAGTTGCGCCAATGTTTGTTTGTGACGCTGTTATCATGAACCGTGATTACGGGGGGCGACCCGCCCCGGCAACCGGAGTGATCATGGAATTGAAGCATCTGCGAGCCTTCGTGGTGCTCGCTGAGGAACTGCATTTCGGAAGGGCCGCGCAGCGGCTATACATCGTGCAGTCCGCGCTGAGCATGCAGATCAAGGCACTGGAAGAGGAACTCGACGTGCGGCTGCTGGAGCGTGACCGTCACAAGGTCGCGTTGAGCGAAACCGGAAGGCTCTTTCTGCCCGAGGCTCGCGCTACGCTGCATCAGGCGCTACGTACAGAGCAAACCGCCCGACTATCGGCTCGCGGGGAAATCGGTACGCTGCGGATCGCCTTTGTCTCGTCGGTGCTGCCGAAGCTCTTGCCGATGCTCATTCGCACCATGCATGCACGCTACCCGCGCGTCACGCTCGAGTTGAAAGACATGCCCACGCCGGACCAGGTCGCCGCCCTTCACGAAAACAAGCTTGATTTTGGCTTGATACGGCTGCCTGTTGCAGGCGCCGGACTTGAAATTCGCGTCGTTCTTGAAGAGCCGTTTGTCGTAGCGCTCCCCGACGATCATCCGCTAGCCACGCAACCGCTAATTCAGCCGGCGGATCTTCGAGAGTACCCCGCCTTCGTGCTTGCGCGGCGGTACGCACCCGGGTTTCACGACGAACTGCTCGTCGCCTTGAAACGCGAGGGCGCGGATCTCAACATCGCTCAGGAGTTGGGTGAATTTACAACTATGCTGGCGTTAGTCGCTGCAGGCTTGGGAATCGGGATGATTCCGGCCGAGGCGGCTATTGCCTTGCCGCCGAAAGTCGTCGCCCGACCCCTCGAACTTCGCGATCACCGTGCGGGCATCGGGCTCGCTTATACCGACCTCGACAATCCAGCCAAGCGGGCACTACTCGGCGTGATAGACCAATGCTTCGGCAACGCACAGATAAAATAGTTGGGTCCGCCATTTCGCGATCGCTTTGTAGTGGTGATGGAGCGCGCAAGCTCTCGCTCTAGCTCTGTATCGCGCGTTCATGCTGAATAGCACAACGTCCACGCGACACTAATACGCCGGTCTACTCTGGCCGGCGTTGTCGGAATGGCAAGATGCGTGGTGGGAATCGCTGGCCTTGGGCGAATAAGGCCCCGGCCGGCCGGTGGCGGCAATGTCGGTTCAGCTCGCCAGTACCGCCGGCGCCAAACCGGCCCGGCTCCAGAACGCGATGGCGGAAGACGCCAGCATGAGCACGGCAGAGATCGCCATCGCGCTGCGCACACCACCCATGATGCCTACGCCGGTGCTGCTGGCAATAATGGCGCCGAAAATGGCGACGCCGGTCGCGCCGCCCACCTGGCGCGCCGTGTTCAGCACGGCCGAGGCGGTCCCCGCCTGGTGGCGTTCCACGCTCGACAGAATGGACGTCGTCATCGCCGGCACCGCCAGTCCCATGCCGATGGGGATTAGCGCCAGGCCTGGCAGCATATCGAGGAAAGTCGCGTGGTCCGAGATGCCGAACGTGCCAAGCAGCGCGTAGCCGGTGCAAGCAATCAGGCTGCCCGCCACCATGGGCACGCGCAGTCCGGTACGCGCCGACAGGCGCCCACTGGCGATGTTGGAAATGATCGCGGTCCCCGTCAGCGGCAAAAAGGTCAGGCCGGTCTCGAACACGGAATAGCCACGCCCTTTTTGCAGATAGAAGCTGAGCACGAAGATCACGCCGTAGTAGCAGAAGTTACCCAGCACGCCAAACACCACGGCGCCCGAAAAACGCATGCTATGAAACAGTGTCAGCGGCAGCATCGGCGTCCGCACGCGGCTCTCGACTATCAGGAAGGCGGCGCCGGCGACGAAGGCCAGCACAAAGCCGCCTTGCACCACCAGGCTGGAAAGGCCCCGTGCCTGCACCTCGATTACCGCGCCAATGAAGCCAATCAGCGCGAGCACCGACAGCAGTTGGCCCGGCAGGTCGATGTGGCGGGACGGTTCCTTGCTCGGCATGCGCGGCACGACGTAATACGTCAGCGCGAAGCCGGCCACGCAGATCGGTATGTTGACCCAGAAGATGCTGCGCCAGCCCGCCGTCGACAATAACAAGCCGCCGATCACGGGACCGGCCGCGATCGACACGCCGCCGGCCGCTGTCCACCAGCCGATGGCCTTCGCCAGCATTTTCTTATCGTGGGCATACGTAAAATTGAGGATGGCCAACGAACTGGGCAGGAGTAGCGCCGCGCCTACGCCTTGCACCGCGCGGGCCATGTTGAGTGCCATGACCGACGGCGCCACGGCGCAGGCAACGGACGCCAGCGTGAACAGGCCGAAACCGGTCAGGAACGCGCGCTTGGAGCCGAATTTTTCGCCCACCACGCCGGCCGACAGCAGGAAGGCGGCGAAGCCCAGCGTGTAGGCGTCGACCACCCATTGCAGGGTGCTGACCTCGGCGCCCAGCTCCAGGCCCATCTTGGGCAACGCCACGTTGACGATGGTAACGTCAAGCTGGACGATGATGAAGGCGAAGCTGCTTGCCAGCAGCACCGCCAGTGACGGTTGGTGCGCCGCCTGGTTTGATGTTGTATGCATGTCGTTTCCTATGGACACTCTGAAGAGTGCCGGCCTGAATTCCACGAGCATCGTCCTGCTGCCGCAGTGGAACTACCTGATGGAACACTGGCGCCGGTGGCGTCCAGCCGCCATAACAGCAGCCGTTCGGACCCGCGAGCGCGGCGCCCTCATTGAGCGGCACCGCCCAATTGATCTCGCCGTACGGGTACAAGTGATAGCCGCCGCGGAAGCTGCCTTCCGGGTTGTTCTGGGCGTTATCGGTTCTGTCCATCAGGACCGCCGTGTTGCTGAAGAAGTACCTTTCCTCGTTCGGCACGCCGATCCGCGAGCGACAGTAACGCGGGCAGCGACTTTGGCCTCGGCCGCCCAGCCGTCTTGCACTCCGAGGCGAATCAGTCGTGCCAGCTCCTGGTACAACTCACTCTCAACGCCATTTCGCATTCAGTTGTCGCTTGACGTAGGTGCTCGCGGTCATGTCCTTGACCTCTTGCAGAAACGGGATGAAACGCTCAACAAGTTAGTTTCTGCTACTACTGAACTGAGTCTGGGACATTCCAGCTCGTCCTCGCATCAAGTGTCATGTGGCGCGCTTTGCGATAGCCGCAAAAGGCGCCGACTAGCGGCACCCGGAGTCGTAGTGCCTAGCGACCGGCGCTCTGGCCGCCATCGATGTGCAGGATTTCTCCCGTGACGAACGATGCCGAATCAAGATACAGGACAGCGTTGGAGATATCGCTCATCTCGCCGATACGGCCGAGCGGATGGAAGCTACCCAGCATTTCGTGGGTCTCCGGTGCGTGCATCGGCGTCTTGATGACGCCTGGCGCGACGGCATTCACGCGAATGCCTTTCTTGGCGTACTCAATCGCCAGCGACTTCGTGGCGGCGTTCACGCCACCCTTCGTCAAGGCTGCCAGGACCGAATAGATGCCGCTGATCGCATTGTCACCGATGCTGGCCGTCACGCTCACCACGTGGCCGCTCGAATGCTTTTCCATTTCGGCAATGGCGAGTTGCGTGATGTAAAAGAAGCCCGCCATATTCACGTTCATCACAGCGGCGTAGTCGTCGGCGGTGTTTTCGGTGAAAGGCTTGCCGATGTAAATGCCGGCGTTGTTCACCAGCGTGTCGATCCGGCCGAACCTGGCGACGCCTTCGGAAATGACACGTTGGGCGACCGCCGGATCACCGATATCGCCGGCAACCGTCAGGACGTTCGAATCTTCTGACGGTTTGATCGAACGCGAGGTTGCAACAACGCGGTAGTCGAGTTTGCGAAATGCCTTCACGATGTCGGCACCAATGCCTTGCGATGCGCCGGTAACGACGACAACCTTCTGTGATGTGCTCATGCTTTACTCCAAAAAAGTAGTTGTTGGCTGTGACGCCAATCGGACCGATGGCTCCGTGGCATCCATTGAACGTGGCAACGAGAAGCTCCGTGCGCAGGCAAGCTCTTGAGCCAGAACGACGAGTTAATTCGTCAGAGGGCGCGCCCTCGACATTCCTGATTTTTAGCTCCACTCATCGCAAACGCGGTACCGGATGAATAGGATCACAGTGGAATCGATGGTAGCCGGATGCGATATCTGCAACAATTGGCCATTGCGGCAAATCATCTTTGTCGAAACAGCATTTTTGGTCCGGTTTGCCGAGCGGTCCGCCTGCGATGCGTTCGGGACAGTCCAGCGATCGGCCCCTCGGGCAGGCTGACGCGGTGGTGCCGTTACGCCCGTTAGGCGTCTCCGAGGTACGGGGCGCCTCTTCGCTATGAGTCAGCCATGAACGTCCAGGCTTTACGTTACTTTTTGACGCTCTCGACGACTGGGAGTTTTCTAGCCACAGCCCGACACTTCGAGGTCCCGGCTTCGTCGGTGTCACGATTCATTGCGTCTCTGGAAAGGGAACTGGGACAGCAACTCTTTTACAGGAGCACGCGTGCCGTCACGCTCACCGAGCAGGGGCAGCGCTACTATTCGCAAGTACGTGAGGCTGTAGAACTGCTGGATAACGCTGCCGATCAGCTCGCCCATAGAGACGCCGGCATCCGGGGACTGGTAAAGATCAATGCGCCAATGGGGCTTGGCAGGCTCCATATCGCCCATCTGGTCAATGAGCTGCAAGCCAAATATCCCGACCTGTCGGTAGAACTCACTCTCACGGATAGCGTCATTGATCCGGTGCAGGAAGGTGTGGATATCACGATACGTGTAGGGCAACTAATAGATTCGGGGCTAATAGGCAAGGTCGTGGGTGCTCATCGATACTTGCTTGCTGCGAGCCCTGAATACCTGGCTTTGCATGGCACTCCGCAAACCCCGGATGATCTCTTACAGCACAGTTGCCTCTTGTTCAAGGGTACGCAAGCACCGCAGAGGTGGTATTTCAGGCGCTCGTCCAAGGAGACCTTCAAGCCGCAGGACGTAAGCGGTCCGTTGCGAAGCAACAATGCCGAGGTATTGGTGGCTGCTGCTTTGGCAGGACGCGGAATCGTGCTCTTCCCAAGCTGGGTGTTCGCTCCGGCAAGCTTTAAAGATCGGAAGCTTGTGAGCTTGCTGACAGACTGGGATATCTCCGTGTCCGTTGAAGAGCTATACATTCAGATTCTCTCGGCTGAGAACAGGCTGCGGTCTCGAAAAGTGCGCGAGGTATCCGCTTTCCTTGTCGATGCGATCGGATCGCCCCCTTACTGGGACAATGTGTAGCTTTCGACCTCGGTGCTCGTAAGGTCGGTCGGAACGCGTGGAAGCCAACGGGTTAAGCCGGCCGCCGGGCGCTGCGATGCAACCGCGCGGAACGACGCCTGCATCACCAGATGGTTCGTCATGCGCTCGCTCATGGCGTAGCCGACCAGCTCGACGCTGAACAGATCTTTCCGGCCGGCAAGGTACAGCCAACCCTCGTCGTTTGCGATATACGTGATATCGCCACACCAGGCCTGATTTGGCGCGGTTGCGGTGAAATCCTGATTCAGCAGGTTTGGTGCCACAGGCAGGCCGTGCGTCGATTTGGTCGTCGCCTTCGAACCTGCGTTTCTGCCTGCAACGCAACCCAAGCTTTTTACGCAGCCTTTTTATGCGATGAACGCCGGGCTGCACGCCGCGTTGATCGAGGTGTTTCTGCAAGCGTTCGGGCCCGAAGCTTTCACGCGTGCGCTGATGCGCAGCGAGCACCTCGGCCTCCGGTCGCGGCTCCTGCCGTTCCCGCAACGACGGCGAGCGCTTGCGCCACGCGTAATAGCCGCTCTCGGAAATGCCCGGCAGCAGGCTTTTTTTTGGTTATCGCGCTCGATGCAAAGGGCGTCTCTCAAAGCCGCCTCACGGCCAGCCACGCAACGCGCCTTCTCGCCGAAGTATCCAAGCTCGCGAGCGGATCGCAACCCGCCGACAACACCGCAAAGCGAAAAAGAGCGCCCACCAAAAGCGCGTCGATCGTAAAAACGCGAGCGCAGCAATCGGTCGCCGTGCGTCACTGATCAAAAGATAGCGGCCAACCAATAGCATCAGCGAAGCGAGGCGCCATGCACAATCGCGTGTGCCTCCTTCATCTGCATCACCAAAACAACCACCAAAAGCTACCCTTTAAACTCCACCGAAACAAACACTTTCCTACACGGCTCAACAACTTCCCAAGTCCCCGTAAACCCAGCAGGAATCAAAAACCGATCCCCAGCCCGCACAGTTTTCGCCACGCCATCCGCATCTCGAATCACCGACACCCCTTCGAGAATCTCGCAGTACTCGCTCTCCGTAAAATTCACAGTCCACTGACCGCAAGCCCCTTCCCAAATCCCCGCCGCAAGCTGCCCACAAGGGCTGGAAAAATGCGTATGAACAGTCTGCAAAGGCTCCCCAGCCAGCACAGCCTCAGCCTTAGGCATGTACTCAACACTTTCCTTAGCAGCCACCGAAAAATCCACAATACTCAAAATACCCATAATGTCTCGAATAGAAAATAGAAGAATAGAAAAAGAAGCGCAGCGCATGCACCCACTGCCCGCGCCACGCCCAAAAGACTCGCCTGAAGCCACCAACGCTCAGAACAACAAAACCCCTCAACTACCCGACTTCAACTGCGCCCAAAGCCGATTCTCCAACCGCATGATCGGCGCCGGCTGCGGCCGCATCAACGTCATCTTGTTCAGCACAGCCTCAGGCGGATAAACATTCGCATCCTGCTCAATAGTCGGCGTCACAAACTGCCGCGCCGCACGATTCGCAGTCGGATAGAAAACCTCATTCGTAATTTCCGCACTCACCTTCGGATCTTCGATGTAGTTCATCCACTTCATCGCCGCTTCCGGATGCGGCGCGTCCTTCGGAATCACCATCACATCCATCCAAACCAAACCAGCGTCCTTGATATTAGAAAACCGCACCTCATACGAACGCTTCGCTTCCGAAGCACGTCGCCGCGCAATTCCCACATCGCCGGAAAAACCGAACGCCACGCAGATATCGTTGTTCGCCAGATCGTTGATATAGCCGGATGAATTGAACTGCGTGATGTACGGCCGAACCTTCTTCAGCACTTCATACGCCGCCTGGTAGTCGCCAGGATTAGTACTGTTCGGATCTTTGTGCATGTACTGAAGCACGGCGGGAAAGACATCGGCGGCCGAATCGAGAAAGGACACACCGCAACTCTTCACCTTCGACAGATTCGCCGGGTCGAACAACAGCGACCAGCTATCCACCGGCGCTTCACCACCGAGCGCTTTCTTCACTGCCTGCACGTTGTAGCCGATCCCATCGGTGCCCCATGCCCAAGGCACGCCGTATTGATTGCCGGGATCGGCATCCGCAATCAGTTTCATCAAACCGGGATCGAGATTGGCGAGGTTCGGCATCTTCGACTTGTCGATCTTCTGATACACACCGGCTTCGATCTGCCGCGCCATATAGCTCGACGTCGGCACCACGATGTCATAGCCCGAGCTGCCCGCAAGCAATTTGGCCTGCAACGTATCGTCGCTGTCGTAACTGTCGTATTTCACGTTGACGCCGGATTGCTTCTCGAAGTTGGCGATCGTGTCCTTCGCAATGTAGTCGGACCAGTTGTAGACATTCAGCGACGTGTCCGCGGCGCGCGCGGCGTTCATCGCGGTCAAAGCGGTCAGTGAGCACAGCATCGTGCCGGCCAGCGAAAGAAGCGTGGCGTGACGAGTCTTCATTCTGCAATCTCCTTGATATCGAGCTTCAGTTTTCGCCGCAGCACAGACGTGCGCACACCATCGCTCCCAGTCCGCGCACTCGACAAAGAATGCGAAAGACGAAAAGAGACGTGACGCCGCCTGCCGCAGCGCAAGCGCACAGCAGAGCTAAAAGGAATGCGGATAAGCGAGCGCTATAAGCCGCCCCGCGCTAGCAAGCAAACTTGCGAAGCACGAAAAGGCGAATGCATGACAGACGCGCGACCGCTAAACAAACGGTCTCCCGCATGCAACACAGACTCGCGAAAAGAGAAGGGGGCTAAGGCAGAAGCGACGCGATTTCGTCGGTACGCACAGGAATGGCTGAAGGCGCGGCAATGACGTTATGCCGACGCACGGAACGACGCGACAAGACGGTATCGATAGACAGGGGACGGGACGGCGAAGCGCAGCTGCTCCCCTGATGAGCGATCGGACAGCCGAACAGGATCGTTCTTTCCCGACCGCGCTGGTATCTCACCAATGGACCACGGACTTTCACGATTGAACCCGAAGCGACGTTGAGTAGAAGTTCTCGCGATGCACATGAATGCACGCGGAGAACCATCGAACTGCCGCCTTAGGATAGCTGAGCCATTATTTTCGTCAAAGGACTTTCTGACATTGCGCTGTCATGGTCACGCATTCGCCGCACAAACACGAGCGCATGCCTGAACCATGCGCTCGCACCGAATTGTCGCAAAACAGATTGCGGACTACTGACCTTGCAGATTCGGATTGCCAGCGGGAACGTCGGAGCCGGTTTCCGACGAGCCGGCGGTGGAAGGACCATATCCCGTTGCTGCGTTGTTCTGCGCGGCAACGCGTGCTTCGGCTGCTTGAATGTCAGCCGGGTAGGTGGAGTCCGTTGCGACCGCCGGGTTGTAGCCGGCCTGTTCGATCTGCTTCAATTGTGCCTCGACCTCGGCACGTGTTACCGGTTGCTCGGATTGTGCGAACGACGCGACTGGCGCTGCGAACGCCACAACCAGCGCCACTGCTTTGATTAGCGATTTCATGATGCTTCCCTCCGAGAATATTCTATTGGGCGCCGCAGCAATCTTCGGCACCATGCTCGGATTCTATGAAGGGCGTGGTCTAAGGGAAACTACTAACACGGTAATTCAGTATTGCTACAAACAATAAGTCGGCGGGATGTAATGAAGGTCGTAATCTATGAAGACTCGCGTCACACGCCCTGGCGTACATCGACCCGATACGCGGTCACTTGCTGATACGTGTCGCCGGCGCGCACGATCACCTCGTCCTGCTCCGCCATATTGACCTGGTTCGGAAAACCGCCCGCTTCGAGACACAAACCGGCATGCGCTTGATACGCAATGCCGCCGCGTCCTGTCTCGCCCTTTAACCAGTTGCCGCTATAAAACTGTAAGCCGCGTTGATCGGTCGACACGGTCAATTCGCGTCCGCTGCCGGGATCGTAGGCGCAGGCAACCTGGCGCATCGGCGGGGTGGCGCCGTTTTTGTCGGCGTCGCGTGCATCGTGCAGCACGTAGCAATGGTCGAAGCCGCCAGCCGTCGCCAACTGCACGTGCGGCCAGTCGAGCCGTGCGCCGATCGGCGCGCTCTGCCGGAAGTCGAAGGCATTGCCTGCCACTTCAG
Source organism: Paraburkholderia aromaticivorans (assembly GCF_012689525.1). Taxonomy (NCBI): domain Bacteria; kingdom Pseudomonadati; phylum Pseudomonadota; class Betaproteobacteria; order Burkholderiales; family Burkholderiaceae; genus Paraburkholderia; species Paraburkholderia aromaticivorans. The sequence goes on along the minus strand of NZ_CP051515.1, from coordinate 3,289,155 downwards.
CCAGCTTGCACGGAATCATGGCGGCGTCGACTTCAAAGAAGCGGTCGGCATCGATCGACAACACGTGGCCGCGAATGTCGGCACCCGGCCGGCCCGTGAGATTGAAGTAGGGATGACTCGTCAGATTGAGCGGTGTAGCGGCATCGGTGATCGCTTCATAGGCGATGGTCAGCGTGCCGTCGTCGTCGAGCGAATAGCGCACTTGCGTGGTCACGTTGCCGGGAAAACCGGCATCGCCTTCGGGCGACTCCAGCCGCATGAGCAACGCGCCGTTATCCTCGCTCACGTCCCACAGCGCGCGATGGAAACCCACCGAGCCGCCATGCAGCAGGTTCGCGCCTTCATTGCGGTCGAGCGTGTACTCAATGCCATCGAGCGTAAAGCGCGCATCGGCAATGCGGTTCGCCCAGCGGCCGATCAGTCCGCCCATGTAAGTGGTGGCCGCCACATATTCAGCGGGCGTGTCGTGGCCGAGCAGTATATCGCCGAGTACGCCGGCGCGATCTGGCGCATGCCACGAGACCAGCGTCGCGCCCAGATCGCTGATAGCGACTTTCATGCCGTGCGCGTTGCGCAGCGTGAAGAGTCGGACGGAATCGCCGCCGCGCAATGTGCCCCACGGCTCGGAAGAAAGTTGTGCGATGCTGATCATGTCGTCAGTGAGAAGAAAAGAGAATAGGCATGCTCAGCCCGGCGCGGACGTTGAATTCGCCTGCTCCTGGTATTCGCGCGGCGTACAACCGAGTTCACGGCGAAACACCGCGTACATGTATTGCAGCGACGTGAAGCCGCAACGGATCGCCACTTCCGCGCTCGACGCATCGCCCTTCGCCAGAAGTGCCTTCGCGACATCGAGTTTATGACGCAAGATTTCCTGATGCACGGTGCACTGCCGTTCGCGCCGAAAGTACTCTTCGAGCGACGAACGCGATACGCCCACATAGTCGGCAACCTGTTCGGTGCGAATACCCTGGCACGCGTACTGTCGAATGAAGTGCCGCGCCCGCATCACATACGGACTCGCCAGCGGTTGGTGCTTCGTCGATTCGAGCACGTTGATGCCGACCGGCGGCACCAGAATGCGTCGCCCTGGAAAGCGCGCACCACGCAGCATCTGATGCAAAAGGTGAGCCGCGGTGCGGCCCATTTCTTCGGTGCCCTGAATCACCGAAGAAAGCGGAATACGGGTCAACGTACGCGTCAACGGATCATTGTCGATGCCGATGATCGCGACCTCTTCGGGCACAGGAATGCCGGCGATCAAACACGCCTGAAGCAGATGCCGCGCACGCGCATCAGTCACGGCGATGATGCCGACCGGCTTCGGCAAATCCCGCAGCCACGCGGTGAGCTGTTCGGTCGCCTGGTTCCATGACGGCGCGCTGGTCGAGAGACCGCGATACATTTCGCCATCGATCTGCTCCGCGCTATGTCCATCCGCGCTGCGCAAGTGGGCGAACGCGAGTTCACGCTGTTGCGCCCAGCGGTTCTCCTGCGCCTGCGGGAGGCTATACAACGCGAAGTGCTCGAGACCGGCGCCGATCAGGTGCGTATAGGCGAGCGAGATGAGCTTGCTGTTGTCGGTCGCGATATAGGGTAAATCCGGAGGATAGTGCGCCGGATCTTCGAACGACGAACCCACGGCGACCACTGGCAACGGACAATCGCGCAGCGCTTCGCCCACAGCGGGATCGTCGAAATCCGCGATGATGCCGTCGCCGTCGAAGCGTTCGATGCCCGTCAGCCGGCAGCGAAAATCTTCTTCGAGGAACAGGTCCCACGCCACGCGCGTGGACAGCAGGTAGTTACCGATGCCGGTGATGATCTCGCGGTCGTAGACCTTGTTCGCGTTGAACAGCAGCGCGATCCGATGGGTCGTCTGTGGTGTTTGCGGACGGGTCATGGCGGTGAGCGGCGCGCGGGTCGTTGGACCTGCCGCGCCTTCGTCTCCTGTTGGGTGCGCGATTCGAGCGGCACCGGTTTTAAGCGTCTGGTTATTCTAGGCCCCGAATCACGCGCCGGTGCGAAACAAAATCAAGGGCGGTAAGAAACATCAAGCGCGCTGCGCAATTTCGCAATTGCCGATGCACCGTGCAAGCGGCAGCATGGGGTCACCTTGTCAACCGGCGCGGCGACGTCGCACGGGTTGCGGTGCACCATAAACTGGAGACGCTGATGTCTTACTTCGAACACATTCCCGAGATCCGCTACGAAGGCCCTCAATCGGATAACCCGCTTGCGTACCGCCACTACGATAAAAGCAAAAGAGTACTCGGAAAGACTCTCGAAGAACATCTACGCATTGCCGTGTGCTACTGGCATACGTTCGTCTGGCCGGGTGTCGATATTTTCGGGCAAGGAACGTTTCGGCGTCCCTGGCAGCAAGCCGGCGACGCGATGGAGCGGGCGCAGCAAAAAGCGGATTCCGCATTCGAATTCTTCTCGAAGCTCGGCACGCCGTACTACACGTTTCACGATACCGACGTCTCGCCCGAAGGCGCGAGCCTGAAGGAATACAGCGAAAACTTCTTGCGCATCGCCGATTATCTGGCGCGCAAGCAGGAGAGCACCGGCATCAAACTGCTGTGGGGCACGGCCAATCTGTTCTCGCATCCCCGTTACGCGGCCGGCGCGGCGACCAGTCCCGATCCGGAGGTGTTCGCGTTTGCGGCAACGCAGGTGCGCCATGCGTTCGATGCGACGCAACGGCTCGGCGGCGATAACTATGTACTGTGGGGTGGACGCGAAGGTTACGACACCTTGCTCAATACGGACCTCGTGCGTGAGCGCGATCAACTCGCCCGTTTTCTGCATATGGTCGTCGATCATAAGCACAAGATTGGTTTCAAAGGCGCGCTGCTGATCGAACCCAAACCGCAGGAACCGACCAAGCATCAATACGATTACGACGTCGCGACCGTGCATGGCTTTTTGCTGCAACACGGGCTCGACAAAGAGATTCGGGTGAACATCGAGGCCAATCACGCGACGCTCGCGGGGCACTCGTTCCATCACGAGATCGCCACGGCCTATGCGCTCGGTATCTTCGGCAGCGTCGACGCGAATCGCGGCGATCCGCAAAACGGCTGGGACACGGATCAATTCCCAAATAGTGTGGAGGAACTGACGCTCGCCTTCTACGAAATTCTCAAACACGGCGGCTTCACAACCGGGGGCATGAACTTCGACTCGAAAGTACGGCGCCAAAGTGTCGATCCGGAAGATCTGTTCTATGGCCACATCGGTGCGATCGACAACCTCGCGCTCGCCGTCGAGCGCGCGGCAGTGCTAGTCGAAAACGACCGTCTCGATCAATTCAAACGTCAACGCTACGCAGGCTGGGATGCAGAGTTCGGCCGCAAGATTCTCTCCGGCGACTATTCGCTCTCCACATTGGCGGCGGATGCACTGGCGCGCGGGCTGAACCCGCAGCACGCAAGCGGCCATCAGGAGTTGATGGAAAACATCGTGAATCAGGCGATTTACAGCGGACGCTGATCGGCGCCCCAGGCAGCAATGCATTAGAAAGTAGCCACACCATATAAAAAATCGCGCGGCCACGTCGACCGCGCGAAACAGGAAGCTTTGGGTTGTCGCTTGTCCGGTCTTGTGGCTCGCAGCGCGGACCGTCCAATCCGGTATTCCGGCTATCAGAAGAAGGAGACAGAGATGAAATTCGCAACGCGTCGTACCGTATTGAGTTCGCTCGTGTGTGGAGCGGTGCTCGCCAGCCTGTCGCTTGCCGCGCCGCTCGCGCACGCAAGCAAGGACCATCCGGAAATTGGCTTCTGTATCGACGATCTGCGCGTCGAACGCTGGTCGCGCGATCGCGACTATTTCGTCGCCGCAGCGGAAAAACTCGGCGCGAAAGTGTCGGTGCAATCCGCCGACGCGAGCGAAGAGCGGCAGATCTCGCAGATCGAAAACCTGATCTCGCGCGGCGTGGATGTCATCGTGATCGTGCCGTTCAATTCAAAGACGCTCGGCAACGTAGTCGCCGAAGCGAAGAAGGCCGGCATCAAGGTCGTTTCATATGACCGCCTGATTCTCGACGCCGATGTAGACGCCTACATCTCGTTCGATAACGAAAAGGTCGGCGAATTGCAGGCGCAAGGCGTCTACAACGCGCAGCCGAAGGGCAACTACTTCCTGCTCGGCGGCGCGCCGACGGATAACAACGCCAAGATGTTGCGCGAAGGCCAGCTCAAGATACTGAAGCCCGCCATGGACAGGGGCGACATCAAAGTGGTCGGTCAGCAGTGGGTGCCGGAATGGAGCGCTTCCACGGCGCTGCGCATTGTCGAAGATGCGCTGACGGCGAATAATAACAAGATCGACGCGATCGTCGCATCGAACGACGGCACCGCAGGCGGCGCGATCCAGGCGCTCGCCGCGCAACATATGGCAGGCAAGGTGCCGGTGTCGGGCCAGGACGCGGACCTCGCGGCTGTGAAGCGTGTGATTGCCGGCACGCAGACCATGACCGTCTACAAGCCGCTGAAGCTGATTGCCGGCGAAGCGGCCAAGCTTTCCGTGGCGTTGGCGAAGGGCGAGAAGCCCGTCTATAACTCGCAATACGACAACGGCAAGAAGAAAGTCGACACAGTGCTCCTGCAACCCACGTTGCTCACCAAGAGCAATGTCGATGTAGTCGTCAAGGACGGCTTCTATACCCAGGCCCAGCTCGCGAGCCAATGAGCGTAACGTGTGCGCGGCGGACCTCGATGCGTGTCATGCGCATCGGCGCCGCCGCGCGCCTTGCAGCGAGGCATAGCGAATGACGCAAGCTCTTATGACGATGCGCGGCATCGTCAAGGCGTTTTCCGGCGTGAAGGCGCTCGACGGCATCGACCTCACGGTCGCGCCCGGCGAGTGCGTGGGCCTGTGCGGCGAGAACGGCGCGGGCAAGTCGACGTTGATGAAAGTGCTTTCCGGCGTGTATCCGTGGGGCACGTGGGACGGTGAAATCATCTGGGAAGGCGAGCCGCTGAAAGCCGCCAGCGTGCGCGACACCGAACGCGCCGGCATCATCATCATTCACCAGGAGTTGATGCTGGTGCCGGAATTGTCGGTGGCGGAGAACATCTTTCTCGGCAATGAAATCACGCTGCCCGGCGGCCGCATGAATTACGCCGCGATGTACCAGCGCGCCGACGAACTGTTGCGCGAACTCGGCATTAGCGGAATCAATGCCGCGCAGCCGGTGATGAACTATGGCGGCGGCCATCAGCAGTTGATCGAGATTGCGAAGGCGCTGAACAAGCGCGCCAAGCTGCTGATTCTCGATGAACCGTCTTCTTCGCTGACAGCTTCCGAGATCCGCATTCTGCTCGACATCGTGCGCGATCTGAAGCGGCGCGGCGTGGCCTGTGTGTATATCTCGCACAAGCTCGATGAAGTGGCGGCCGTATGCGACACGATCAGTGTGATTCGCGACGGCCGTCACGTCGCGACCGAGCCGATGCGCGCCCTCACGACTGACCGCATTATTTCGCTGATGGTGGGCCGGGAGATCAAGAACCTGTTTCCGCGCGAGCCGCATCCAATCGGCGACGTGATCTTCGAAGCGCGCCACGTCACGTGTTTCGATGTGACCAATCCGCGTCGCAAGCGTGTGAACGATGTGTCGTTCGCGCTGCGGCATGGTGAAATTCTCGGCGTGGCCGGTCTGGTCGGCGCGGGGCGCACGGAGTTGATGCAGGCGATCTTCGGCGCGTATCCCGGCGTGAGCGAGGCGACCGTGGTGATGGACGGCAAGCCGCTCAAGATTCGCGCGCCCGTCGATGCGATTCGCGCGGGCATCGGCATGGTGCCGGAAGATCGCAAACGCCACGGCATCGTGCCGGGGCTGAGCGTCGGCCACAACATCACGCTGGCGGTGTTGCAGCGCTTTGCATCGGGTGGGCGAATCGACTCCGCTGCTGAACTCGATACGATTCACACGGAAATGAAGCGGCTTTCGGTGCGCGCCGCGCATCCCATGTTGTCGATTGCGAGTCTGTCGGGCGGCAATCAGCAAAAGGCCGTGCTGACACGCATGTTGCTGACCAATCCGAAAGTGCTGATTCTCGACGAGCCCACGCGTGGCGTCGACGTCGGCGCGAAATATGAAATCTACAAGCTGATCCTTCAACTGGCGCAGCGCGGCATGTCGATCGTGATGGTGTCCTCCGAATTACCCGAAGTGCTCGGCATCAGCGATCGCGTGCTGGTGATCGGCGAAGGCGAGTTGCGAGGCGATTTCGTCAACGACGGCCTCACGCAGGAGGACATTCTCAGCGCCGCGATCCGTCCCGTGCAGCGATCCCCGAACCCAACCGCAGCGAGTGCCGCATGACCCCCGACGTTACTTCCCAACGCGCCGACGAAGCCGCGCCGCGAGGCGCATTCGGCGGTCCGCAGCGCATTCAGCAACTGTTCGCGCGCTACAAGATTCTCGCGCTGCTGATCGCCGTGGCCGCGATCTGGATTTTCTTTTCGGCGCTCACGCACGGTGCGTTCGTCACGCCGCGCAATCTGTCGAACCTGCTGCGGCAGATGTCGATTACCGGCATGCTCGCGTGCGGAATGGTGTTCGTGATCATCGCCGGCGAGATCGATCTGTCGGTCGGATCGTTGCTCGGATTGCTCGGCGGTGTGGCGGCGATACTCGACGTCAACCGTCACTGGCCGATCGGCGTCACGTTGCCGGTGGTGATGCTGCTCGGCGTGCTGGTCGGCATGTTCAACGGATGGTGGTCGACCTACCGGCGCGTGCCTTCGTTCATTGTCGGGCTCGGCGGCATGCTCGCGTATCGGGGCATTCTGCTCGGCGTGACAGGCGGCTCGACGATTGCGCCGGTGTCGGAGAGTTTCGTGTTCGTCGGCCAAGGGTATTTGCCGCGGCTCGCGGGCGATACGCTCGCGGTGGTGCTGTTTCTGCTGCTGGCGTTTCTGACGATACGGCAGCGCCGTAATCGAGAGCGCTATCAATTGCGGGTGGTGCCGTTCTGGCAGGACGTCGTGAAGGTGGTCGGCGCGGGCGTGATTCTCGCGGGTTTCGTTGCGACGCTCGATCGGTACGGCGGTATTCCGGTGCCGGTTCTGTTGCTGCTCGCGCTGCTGGGTATCTTCACGTGGATTGCCACGCAGACCGTGTTCGGGCGGCGCATCTACGCGGTCGGTTCGAACCTCGAAGCGACCCGGCTTTCGGGCGTGAACACCAATCGCGTGAAGTTGGCGATCTTCGCGCTGATGGGGCTGATGTGCGCGTTCGGCGGTATCGTCAATACGGCGCGGCTGGCTGCGGGTTCGCCATCGGCGGGATCGATGGGCGAACTCGATGCGATTGCCGCGTGCTTTATCGGTGGAACGTCGATGCGCGGCGGTTCCGGCACGGTCTACGGCGCGCTGATCGGCGCGCTCGTGATGGCGAGCCTCGACAACGGCATGTCGATGCTCGACGTCGACGCTTATTGGCAGATGATCGTGAAGGGCAGCATTCTCGTGCTGGCCGTGTGGATCGATGTCGTGTCGGGGTCGAACCGGCGGTGAAAGTAGAAGGCGGGGAAGTGCGGCGGCGCGTCTGCTTTCCGCTGAGGCGACGCGCGAGCTACCTATCAGCGCACCAGCACGGCGACGGCGGCGCCGAGTTTGCTACGCCGTGTGGGTCCCTTTTCGGTTGGCTTCTTCACTGTTGCCGGTTTCTTTGCGGTTGCAGCAGGCTTCTTGCGGGCCGCGGTTTTATCGCTGGAGTTGCGTTTCAATGGGGCGTCCAGCACGCGCATCTCGATGCGCATGTCCGCCGCGACCGCCATGTTGACCAACGCGTCGAGCGCGAACAGATTGATCTTCCCGCGTATGAGGTCGGACACGCGCGGCTGGGTGACGCAGAAGCGCTTGGCCGCTTCCGCCTGACTCATGCCGGTGCGGGTGATATGGTCTTTGATCGCCATCATCAGCACCGAGCGAAGCTTCATGTTCTCCGCCTGCTCGGGCGTGTCTTCGATAGCGTCCCAGACGCTCGAAAAAGTTTGATTGCTCATGCCTTAGCCTCTTTCATTTCGCGGTAACGCTTGGTGGCGAGTTCCAGATCCGCTTTGCCGATCTTTTGCGTCTTTTTCTGGAAGCAATGCAGCACGTAGATTGCGTCTCCAAATTTTGCGACGTAAATGATCCGAAATGCACCGTTTGCGTCGCGAATCCGAATTTCCCGTGCGCCCGGGCCTATCGTATTCATGGGTTTCCAGTCGTCGGGATCGCGACCGCGCTGGACCTGATCGAGTTGGTGGCCGGCGTCGCGTCGCGCCGAAAGCGGGAACTCGCGCAAGTCGTCCAGAGAGCTACCGCAGAAGTTGAGTGGCTTCGCATCGATCATTTATGATTATACAAAAATTTGTATGAAAAGGTGGTCGGCAAAATTTGATGAAGTCGCTATTTTTGTTCTGAACTCACGGTTTTGCGGGCTCCGCGCAGCCTACATTTGAGCCAGATCAGAAAGCCGATGACGTCGCATATAGGACGTGCCGGCTAATCCACTCTGTCCTGCTCTTCCCCATTTAATGAAACACCCCACGACAACCCCCCATCCCCGCCATCCTCCTCATCCCCCGCCCCAAGCCGCCCTGACTTAAACGCACGCATTTAAGTCCCACATCCGCTCCCCCGTCTTATTACTATTCCGAGGAACAACGCCAGGCGCCGACCCGCGCTTTCACAGCTTCCCAGCCATCGTGCAAGCTGATCGAACCATGCCATGTTGAAACGCAGAACCTTTCTGCTCGGCGGCGCCGGCGCTGTCGGCGTGTTGCTGGTCGGGTGGTCGGTGTTGCCGCCGGGGCAGCGTTTGACCACGTCCATGCCGCTGCCGGCGCAAGGCACGCAAGTGGCGCTCAACGGCTGGGTCAAGATTGCCGCCGACAATAGCGTGACGATCATGATGTGCAAGGCGGAAATGGGCCAGGGCATCCACACCGGCCTCGCGATGCTGCTCGCCGAAGAACTGGACGCCGACTGGTCGCGAGTGCGCGTCGAAGACTCGCCCATCGACAAGATCTATAACAGCGTGCAAAGCATCATCGACGACTTGCCGTTTCGCCCTGACGACGACAGCACCGTCAAACGCGCCACCGTCTGGATGACCCGCAAGCTGGTGCGCGAAGCCGGCACGATGATGACGGGCGGTTCATCGAGCATCAATGATCTATGGACGCCGATGCGCGAAGCCGGCGCCTCGGCCCGCGCCATGCTCATCGGCGCGGCGGCCGCGCAATGGAAAGTGCCGCCCGGTGAATGCCGCGCTGAAGGCGGTCAGGTGCTGCACCCGTCGGGGCATAAGGCGAGCTTCGGTGAATTGTCGTCGATGGCCGCGCAGCAGGCGCTGCCGCGCAAGGTGACGCTGAAAGATCCCGCCGACTTCAAGCTGATCGGCAAACCGCTGCGCCGTATCGAAGCGGCGTCGAAGATCAACGGCACGGCGCGCTTCGGTATCGACGTGCTGCCGGACGGCCTGCTCTACGCGAGCGTCGAGATGTGTCCAACGCTGGGCGGCTCGGTGGCAAAGTTCGACGCGACGGCCGCCGGCAAAATGCCGGGCTTCATCAAGGCGTTCGCCGTCGCGCCGTACAGCGGCGGTACCGGCGGCGTCGCGGTGATCGCCGACAACCCGTTTCGCGCGATCAACGCGGTCGCCGCCATCGACGTGACCTGGCATGACGGCCCGGCAGCGAAGCTCTCGAACGCGGACGTGGACCGCCGCCTTGCGCAAGCACTCGACGACAGCGGCGGCCACGCCTACTACCACTTGGGCGACGTCGACGCCGCGTTGAGCCGCGCGGTGCGCACTGTCAGCGCCGAATATCGCGCGCCGTATCTCGCGCATGGCGCAGTCGAGCCGCTTAACTGCACTGTGCAGGTCGCGGACGGCGCGGCCACCGTCTGGGTCTCCACGCAAATGCCCGGCCTCGCGCGGCACCATGTGGCGAAAGTGCTGGACCTCGACGCGGACAAAGTCGACGTGCAAACGCTTCTGCTCGGCGGCGCGTTCGGACGTCGCCTGGAACTGGATTTCATCGCCCAGGCCGCGGCGATTGCGCGCGAGGGCGGCGGCCGCCCGGTGCAAACCCTTTGGTCGCGAGCCCAGGATTTCACCCACGACTTCTATCGTCCGGCGTGCCTGTCGCGGCTGAAGGCCGGTTTCGACAACGACGGCAAACTGGTGGCGTGGCAGGCCACATCGGCGAGTCAGGCGATCGTGCCGGAAGCGCTCGCGCGCTACTACGGCGCGCCGCGCATTCCCATCGACAAGACCACCTGCGAAGGCGCGTTCGATCAGCCCTACGAATGGCCCGCTGCGCGCGTCGCGCACAAGATCGTCGAATTGCCGGTGCCGGTCGGGTTCTGGCGTTCGGTGGGTCACTCGCATCAGGCGTTTTTCACCGAGGGCTTTACCGATGAACTCGCGGTAGCGACCGGTAAAGACCCGATTGCGTTTCGCGCCGCGCTGCTCGAGCAGCATCCGCGGCATCTCGCGGTGTTAAAACGCGTGGCGGCTTTGTCGGACTGGGAGCATCCGCTGACACATGCCGCCGACGGCGCGCCGCGCGCGCGGGGCGTCGCGCTGCACGAGGCGTTCGGCAGCGTGGTTGCGCAGGTCGCGGAGGTGTCGATCGGGCCGGGTAAGAAGATTCGTGTGCATCGGGTGGTCTGCGTGATCGATTGCGGTCTGCCAGTGAATCCGAATCTGATCCGTCAGCAGATGGAGAGCGCGGTCGTCTTCGGTTTATCCACCGCGTTGCAGGACGAGATCACGCTCGTCGATGGCCAGGTGCAGCAGAAAAACTTTCTGGATTTCCCGGTCGTGCGGATCGACGATTGCCCGGTGATCGACACGGACATCGTGCCGAGCCAACTGCATCCGCAAGGCGTGGGCGAAGCGGGCGTGCCGCCGGTCGCGCCGGCAGTGGCCAATGCGGTGTTCAAGCTGACCGGCCAGCGCTTGCGCTCGTTGCCGTTGAAGCTCGCGTAAAGCACGCCGAATCAAAAAACGCAGGTAGTAAGAACGAAGGAGACAGCCGATGGGATCACTGAACATCAACGGCCGGGCGGTGGCGGTACAGAGCGAGCCGGACATGCCGCTTCTGTGGGTGCTGCGTTGTGAACTCGGCATGACCGGCACCAAGTTCGGCTGCGGCGTGGGGATTTGCGGCGCGTGCACGATTCATGTGGACGGCGAACCGGGCTTCGCCTGCCAGACGCTCATGTCGAGCCTGCACACGCAGAAGATCACGACCATTGAGGGTTTGCAGGGTCCTGAAGCACAAGCATTGAAGACCGCGTGGATCGATCTCGACGTGGTGCAGTGCGGCTATTGCCAGAGCGCGCAATTGATGGCGGCCTGTGCGCTGCTCAGGCACACTCCCAAGCCGACCGACGCCGACATCGACGCGGCGATGTCGCACATCGTGTGCCGTTGCGGCACCTACCCCCGGGTACGGGCGGCAATCCACCAGGCGGCGGCAAAGCGCCGCCCCGCGTAACGCCGCCGACGCATTTCGCGCTAACGAAAGAACCCGCCGCGCACGCTCAACCTGCCAGCAATTCCACCACGGCGACGACCGCCGTGAAAATGCCAATGCAGCCGCCTAATGTGGCTGCGCTTTTCATGAATTGCGACATACATGTCCCCGTAATGAGTGGTTGGTGACAGGTATTTAACCCGAAATGAAAGGTAAAAGAAAGCTAACCAAAAATAATTCGTAAGCTCTGTGTGCATCATCGCAAGACGCGGTTTGCGGCCAGCACGCCCCAATAAGACGCCTCTTCGAACAGCGACATGCCTGACAAATCGGCATGCGCGAACAGGATCGGGCCGTCCACGTCGCGCAAGGCGAGCAACCCCGGACGGCTCAGGAAGCCGACATCCGGCGTGGCCATGGCGTGACCGCGCACGGTGATTTCCAGGGCCGCGGCATGACGCCACAGATCGCGGCCGTACGCGGGCAGCAGATCGATCGCGGCCTTCCACGAAGAGTCGAGGTGAGCGTGAGGCAATTCTTATACGTGCTTTACGTGCTCGTCGTGATCGTCATGTTCAGTTGCACGTCGATGACCGGAAGCGGTGGTGGCGGCGGTTATGGCGGGACCTCCGCGCGCAGCGGTTATTCGTCGTACGGGTCGCACAAGTGAGCGCGGTTTCGGCCATGTCCGTGCACACGCCGTGCGATGCCCATGGCACGCATGTGTTGGCCGATCTCGGCGGTATTGCGGTGGACATGCTGCCTGATGCCGCGGCGCTCAAGGCGATTCTCGTGTACGCAGCTAAAGCTGCGGGCGCCAACGTACTCTCGGCGCACTTTCATTACTTTGGTGGCGAGCATGGTGTGACGGGTATCGTGTTGCTCGCGGAGTCGCACGTCACGATTCATACGTGGCCGGAGCATCGCTTCGCCGCGCTCGATATTTTCATGTGCGGCAAGGCGCGTGCTGAAGACGCGGTCGCGCAGATCGCTCGCGAGCTAAAGGCGGAAGTGCGGAATGTGCGCACGTGTGAGCGTGGGGTTGTGCCGCTGCGGTAGATAGATCGGCAAGCGGATTGTCTAAAGCGGCCGCTTGATAAGCGGCTCGCATTAGACAATCAAAATCAAAATCAACAGCCGCTTTAAGGCGCTTTCGCTGCAGCCGCCGTTGGCGTTGTCTTGACCGGCACCGCAACCACAGGCGTGGAACCACCAGACGCGTTCTGCGGATCAACTTCCCACCCGCCGCCGAGCGCAAGGAACAGGTTGACCTGATCGATCGCCACCTGGCCGTCTGCAGCAGCGGCCTGTGACTTCGTCGACGTCAACGTGCGCGTCGCATCCAGATCCGAAATAAACGACTCACGGCCCGCGCGATACAGCCGGTGCGTTTCATCCGCCGACTCGGTCGCTGACTTCACCGCGGCACGCAGTGCGTCGGCGCGGGCGTAATCCGACGCGTAGGTTGCCAGACTGGTTTCAGTCTCGCGCAACGCGGTCAGCACCACGCCGTCGAACTTCGCCAACGCCACCTGGCTCGACGCCTGCGCCTCACGCACACGGCCACGCGCGCCGTTTGCCGGGAAGGTCCAACTGATCAGTGGACCGAAGCCCCAACGCGCCGTGGGCGCTGTGCCGAGGTCTTCGAGAATGCCAGTCAACCCCGCTGAAGCACCGATGCTCACCGTCGGATACAGCGCCCCGGTGACGACGCCAATACGCGCCGTGGATGCCGCCAGTTGACGCTCGGCCTCGCGCACATCGGGGCGGCGTTTGAGCAGCGCGGCGCCGTCGCCGACCGGAATCGGCTGGCGGAGTTGCGGCAGCCTGTCGCAAGCGAGCACGGCCGGCGGCAAATCCGAAGGCGCGCGAGCGAGCAGCGCCGCGAGCCGGTACTGCGCGATCTTGCGGCGCGCCGTATAACGCGGAATATCCGCCGACAACGTATCGACCTGGGTCTGCCCACGCGTCACATCGGGCTGATTGCCGCGGCCCGCGTCACGCAGGCGGCGCGAGACGTCCACGCGCTGTTTCTGCAGAGCCAGCGACTGTTGCGCGATCCTGAGTTCCTCGGCGGCCGAACATTGCTCGACGTAAGAGCGCGCCACGTCCGCCACCACGGTGATCCGTGCGAGGTCGGCCGCAGCTTGTACTGATTCGGTGTCCGCTTGCGCCGCTTCCACGCCGCGCCGCAGCTTGCCGAACAGATCGATTTCATACGAGATGCTGATGCCGATGTCGCCTTCGTTGACGACCGGCAGTTTCTCAGTGAGCAGGTATTGCTCGGCGGATTCCTGCGCGCGTTCGATCAGCGCCGAACTCTTGCCGGAAAAACCGCCTTGTGCCTGCGCGACGCCCAGCGCTTCACGCGAGCGCGCGAGGTTCGCGGCAGCGACGCGCAAGTCGGTGTTGGATTGCAATGCCTCGTCGACGAGTCCGTTCAGCACTGGATCGTCGTATAGCTTCCACCACACGGGCGGCACGTTCTGGCGCGTCGTCAACGACGTGTCGGCGCCTTCGATCGGCGCATTGGCGAGCGGCGCGTTGACCAGCGCCTGTTGCGGCAGCGAATAGTTGGGACCGACATTCATGCAGCCGTTCAGCGCAACGGCTAACGGCAACAGCGGCAGCAACGGCAATAAGGGCAGGGCGCGCGACAGCTTCATTGCGGCGCGCCGGATGACGAGACCGCCGCCGACGCCGGCTGTGCTACCGAAGCAGCCGAGCCAGCCGAAACAGCAGACGTAGCAGACGAACCCGACGCCGACGACGAAGCTCCCACCGCACCCGACGCCCCCGCATCCGGATGCTTCTTACCGCCAGGCGACAGATCACGCACCGACACAGTCGCGGTGCGCCCCGCGATCATGCGGAAGTCCGCGGGCACTTCATCGAGCGCGACACGCACCGGAATCCGTTGCGCGAGCCGCACCCAACTGAAAGCCGGATTCACATTCGGCAGCAGATTCGAGCCTTGCGTGCGGTCACGATCCTCGATCGCGGCGACGATGCTCTGCACGTGCCCACGCAACACCGCAGGTTCGCCCATCACCGTGATATCGACCGGCTGACCGATGTCGATGCCACCCAGCTTGGTTTCCTCGAAATACCCGTCGACGCGGAACGAATGCATATCGACCACCGCGACCACTGCCCGCCCCGCCGCGACGAATTCGCCGACGCGCGGCGCGCGGTCGTTCAGATAACCGTCGACCGGACTCATGATCGTCGCGCGTTGCAGATTCAGCTTCGCGGTGTCGATAGCCACATTCGCATCGGCGAGCGCAGCTTCGCCCTGTTCGACGCGCGAGCGGCTTTCTTCCGACACTTCCGCCGCGACCAGGTTGCCGAGCTTGCGGTTACGCGCGTCTTCGCGGCGCGCCTGATCGAGCGTGGCGCGGCGTTGCTGCGCGGTGGCCTGCGCCTGGCGCAGCGCGAGCGTGTAGCGGGCCTGATCGATCACGAACAGCACCTGGCCTTGCTTGACCTGCTGGTTGTCCACTACGTCGACCGACGAGATCAGCCCCGAGATGTCCGGCGCGACCTGGATCACGTCGGCGCGCACGTGTCCGTCGCGAGTCCACGGCGCGAACATGTAGTAGCCGATCAGTTTCCACAGCACGAGGGCCGCGGCGACAACGACGATCAGGGTCAGCAGAATTTGACCGACGGAGAACCAGGTTTTTTTCACGTTATTAGTCTGTGCGAAACGACAACGACAAGGCCCAGCACGAGCACATAGATGCCGAGATCGAAGATGGAGCGATGCCAGACGAAGCGGTAAAAGCCGACGCGCGCGAGCACCGTGCGAATGGCCAGGTTGATCAGATACGCGATCAACATCAGCACGAGCACGGCCGGCACGAACACGCCGAAGATATCGATTTCACCGATCATCGCGGGAAGTGGAAAAGGGTGGAGAGGGCTGGAAAGCGGTGACGGGCTGGGCGCATCAGGCAGCGGCCTCCGGTTCGGGCGGCGTCGGTGTCGTCAGCGTGGCCGGAAACAGCGAAAGACGCAAGCCGACCAGCGCGTGCAGCGCTTCGCGCAACCGGCGCGCCGACGTTTGCGAGCTTGGGCTCGGCGCACCGGCGTTGGCCAGTCCCTGTGCCGTCACGCGCGCCACGGCGGCGTCGATCGACGACATCAGGCTGGCGGGCACCGGCTCGCGCTTGCGGCGGTCGACGCAGCTTTCATAGTACTGACGCACGTCGTCGAGCACGTGATCGATCGCGGCCGGCGCGTCGCCACTTAGATTACCGGTCAGGCGGCGCAGATCGAGCGCGTTGAAGGCAATGCGCAGATCACGAAAGCTCTCGATTGACGGATGACGATGGTCGTCGGTGGCGGCGAGGCGCGGGATCAACTGCATCAGGCGGTCGAGCATGCGCGCGGCGAGGTTGCGCGGATCTTCGATCGGCCGCGTCGACGCCGTGAGCGCCACGTCGGCCCAGGTCGAACGCAACAGACGAGACGCCGCGAGTTCGGCGCCGAACGGCCGCGTCACGCGGGTCCACAGATACGCGTAGAGCAAGCCGGCGAGACCCGCGAGATTG
Organism: Paraburkholderia aromaticivorans; assembly: GCF_012689525.1. Lineage (NCBI taxonomy): Bacteria > Pseudomonadati > Pseudomonadota > Betaproteobacteria > Burkholderiales > Burkholderiaceae > Paraburkholderia > Paraburkholderia aromaticivorans. The sequence goes on along the minus strand of NZ_CP051515.1, from coordinate 3,273,104 downwards.
CTGTTCAGGAAGACCAGAAAGTTGGCGTCGTAGGCGTCCTGAATGCTGATGAAGGTGGCCGTGTTGACGGCGACCAGCACCGTGGCCAGGTTGAACTGCGGGCGCGGAATCAGCGTGCCGACGAAGATGAACGGCGCGGCGAACATGATCACCAGCATGGGAAAGTCATGCACATGCGGCAGCACGACGAACAGATAAACACCCGCCGCCACCACGCTGATCGCGGTCGCCACGAAGAAGCGGAAGATGAACGGCGCGGGCTCGTCGAGCGCCGCGAAGAAGCAGCACGCCACGGCCGCGAGCGTGACCGCGCTCGCACCGTCGTTCCAGCCTGAGCCGATCCACAAGCTGCAAGCGAGAATCACGGCCGCCGCGGCCGAGCCGGTCGAGAACAGCATGATGCCGTGATCGTAGAAGCGCTCGGTGCCGCCCAGTCTCCAATGACGGAAGCGCGGGCGCCACGCGCCTTCTTCCCGCGTGATGATGATGCGCAGCGAGCGGCAGTCTTGCCACACGTCGATCACCTGCTTCATCCGCCACAGTGCGTTCGAGAGTAGCGCGCCGTCCCAGCCCGCGAGCGCGGACGGCGACGGCTGCATCGCCGCGATGCGCGCGCGCAACGCGTCGGCCGTCGGGTCGGGGTGATAGCCTTCGCTCACCGTGGGCATCGGCTCATTGAACCACTTGATGACATCGGCGAGCAGGCTTTCGAGGCCCTCGGGCCACGTCTGACGGCCACTGTTGTATAGCGCGATCAGCGGATCGGCGAGCGACGACATGATCGGCAACAGCAACTGCATGCGTCCGCGCAGTTCATGCGCGCGCGCCAGTATGTCGGGCCGCGTGTGATCGTAGGCCAGCTGGCTCAGCAGCAATTCCAGGCCATTGATGATGGCCGCGATGCGTTGCCGCGCGCCCGAAATCGCCGAGCCGGCAATGCGCCCGGACAGCGTTTCGGTGGCATAGAACGCGGCGTCGCGAAACCATGCGTCGGTCCGCTCGATGATGGTGGGTGCAAGCCGGCTAGGAAACAGCGCGCTGCCGACAACGCTCGCGCAGACGATGCCGAGCGTGATCTCCTCGGTGCGGCTGACCGCGAGATCGAACACGCCGCCCGGATTGGTCACCGAAGGCAGCGCGATGATCGGCATCGTATAGCCGGCCAGCAGGAACACGTAGCTGCGCGCGGTGCGGTCGGACACCGCCAGATACAGCATCGTGCCGGTCCATAGCGCCACGATCACGCTGAACAGATACGGCGATTCGACGAAGGGCGGCACCAGCAGCACCGCTGCTGAAGCGCCGAGCATGGTGCCGAGCGCGCGATAGAGCGCCTTGGAACGCGTCGCGCCGACAAACGGATTCGACACGATGTAGACGGTCGCCATCGCCCAATATGGCCGCGGCAGTTCGAGCGCGAGGCCGATGTAGAGCGCGATCATCGCCGCGGCAAACGTCTTGACGGAAAACAGCCAGTCGCGAAGGGAAGGGTAGACCATAAACCGTTACGCCGGATCGCCGGCGCCGTGCGGCGCGGCGGTGTCTGCTTTGCCTTTGTTCGACTTGTTTGCTTTGCTAGCTTTGGCCGCTTTGCGGGGTTGGCTGGCAACCTGTGCCTGTTCGCCCGAAGCGCGTTGGGCGCGCTTATCGCTGTCCGGGTCGCCGCTCGGATCGCTGTTCTGATCGGCGCGCTCGCTGGCGTCGGCCGTGAACGCGGCCAGCACGCGCAAGGTCGCTTCGAGATCGCTGCGCGAGACGCCCTTCAACGCTTGCGCCCGCAGTGTGACCAGTTCTTCTTCCATTTTCGCGGTGACGGCGCGGCCTTCTTCGGTGAGCGCCACGGTTTTCGCGCGCCGGTCTTCGGGGTCTTCGTCGCGGCGCATCAGGCCCGCGGCACACAGTTGATCGAGCAGCCGCACGAGCGAGGGCCCTTCGATACCGATGTGATCGGCGAGCGTGACCTGGCGCACGGCCGCGCCAAGCCGGCTGGCGGTCAGGAGCGGCGTGGCGCACGCCTCGGAGACATTGAAGGCCGCGAGCACGCCGTGGCTCGTGCGCCGCCATTTTCGGGCGGCGACGACCAGCGTGCTGCTGACTGTCCGGCGCAAGGTATCGAGATTCGACATGGCCGGTATTGTATTTCTAAAAAATTCGTTAGCAAACTATTGATTTCGGAATTTTTTATGACGATACGGTGCAACCGCATGCATGGATATGCGCGCGGGTTCGTTATGTCAGCGTCGCTCAGGCCGCGAGTCCGAGCCTGACTGTCCGCGCCAGATCATCCAGCTGAAAAGGCTTGCGCAAAATCGTGCAGCGCTTGACCGCCAGCCCGGAAATGTCCACGTCCGCGTATCCCGTCGCCAGGATCACGGGCAAATCCTCGCGCATCTTGCGCGCCTCGGCAATCACGTCGATCCCGTTCATGCCGGGCATCGCGAAGTCCACCATCAGCAGGTCCGGATTGTCGTCCTGTAAACGGTTGAGGCCCGCGCGTCCGTCGGCGGCTTCGGTCACGGTGTAGCCGAGCATTCTCAGCGACTCGACCAGCATGGCGCGCACCTCGCTGTCGTCTTCGACCACCAGCACCCGCTTTTCGCCGACCACGTTCGCTTCCGCATCGGACGCCGTTTTGGCCTGCGGCGCCACGCGTTCACGCAACGGCAGCCAGAGTTCCACGGTGGTACCCACGCCTTCCTCGCTGAACAGACGCGCGGTGCCGCCGGCCTGCCTCGCAATGCCGTAGACCTGGCTCAACCCGAGTCCCGTTCCCTTGCCGATCGGCTTGGTGGTGAAGAACGGATCGAACACGCGCGACACCACATCGGGCGGCACACCCGACCCGGTATCACCGACCTCGACCACGACGTAGCGACCTTCATCGAGTGTCTGATCGGGTGCTTCGCGCTGCTTCACGCGAATGCCGAGCTGGCCGCCGCCCGGCATGGCATCGCGCGCGTTGATGGCGAGATTGAGAATGGCCAGTTCGAGCTGATTGGCGTCGGCCTGAGTCCACATCTCTTCGCCGTCGAACTCGTTGATATAACGGATGCTCGAACCGAGCGACACCGTGATGATGTCGCGCATGCCTTGCAGCAACGCCACCACGTCCACTGCTTTCAGATCGAGATTGCTGTTGCGCGAGAAAGTCAGCAACTGTCCCGTCAGTTTCGCGCCGCGTTCAGTCGCGCGTTTGACGGTGGCGGCCATGCCGCGAAGGCGCTCATCGCTGCTCACTCGCGCGATCAGTTCAGCGTTGACCATGATGACGTTCAGCAGATTATTGAAGTCGTGCGCAATGCCGCCGGTCAGTTGCCCGAGCGCTTCCATCTTCTGCGATTGCACCAGCACCGCCTGTACTTTGGCGCGCTCGTGAATTTCCATCATCAGCCGGTTGTTGGCGGAGGCAAGTTCTTGAGTACGTTCGGCGATACGGCTTTCCAGCGAGTCGTTCAATTGCACCAGCGCCTCTTGCGCTTCGATCCGCTCGGCCAGATGGCGGCGCGATTCATATTGCCGCGCGCGTGCGCGCAACGACGACGCCACCGCACGCCGCAACGTCTCCGAATTCAGCGGACGTTCGAGCACGACCACGTTGCCCAGCCGTTCGAGCACTTCCAGGCTGCTTTCGGAGCGATGTCCGAGGCGTGAGGCGGCGAGCAGAATGAACGGGAAATCCGACCACGCCTGCTGCTGTTCGAGCCAGGTGAAGAGCCGAATCGCGTGGTTGCCCGCGAGCGCTTCCTCGGCGATCAACGCGCTGCCCGCACCGGTGTCCAGCGCCGCGGTGAGCGTGTCGGCATCGCGGCATGCCACGCAGAGGCGCTTGTCTTTTTGCAGCACTTCGGCAATCACATCGGCGTCGCGGCCAAACGGCGCCAGAATAAGGACGCGTTGCTCCATGACTTACTGCCCGGACGAGTCGATGACGCGGTTTGCCGCGCCGAGCAGCGCGGTGCTGCCGCGATAGGCCGGCAGTCCGGAGAGCACACCCTCGAAGTCGCGCAGCGCCTCGCCGACTTCCACGCCGTTGCTGCCGAGCCGGAACTGGCGGATCGAGCGCTCGTGAGCATTGGCGCGGCTCTTCACAGCCGTCACGGCGGTGAGCACTTCGCCGTGGTGCTCGAAATAGCGGAACAGTACGACCACGTCGCTCAGATAGCTGATGTCGATATCGCTTTGCACCTCGCCAATAATGCCGTGCTGTCCCAGCACGAGCATCGTGATGACGCCCTGCTGGTTCAGATAGCCGAGCAGTTCGTGCATCTGCAGCAGCAGATAGCGCTCGCCGGGCATCGCCTGGAGATAGGCGTTCAGGCTGTCGATCGCGATATACCGTGCACCGTGCTTCTCGACCGAGCGGCGTACATCGCTGGCGAATTCACCGGGCGAGATTTCCGCCGGATCGATCTGACGCAGCGTCAGCAGACCGCTTTCGACGTGCGGCGCCAGATGCATGCCGAGCGTCGCGCAGCGGATCATCAACGTGACGAGGGTCTCGTCGAACACGTAGTAGACGCAGCGCTCGCCGCGCTCGAGCGCCGCGATCAGGCATGACACCACCGTGGTGGTCTTGCCGACGCCCGAGGGGCCGATCATCAGTGCATTGGTGCCGGGGATCAAGCCACCGCCGAGCAATGCGTCGAGTCCCGACGTGCCGGTGCTGACTACCTCGGCGTCGAATGTCGTGTGGTGTTCGGCCGCGACGAGGCGCGGATACACATGGATCCCGCCGGTGTCGAGCGTGAAGTCGTGATAACCCTCGCGGAATTTGATGCCGCGCATCTTGGCGATGCGCGCGCGCCGCCGGTTGCCGCCGTAGTCGTGCACGAGATTGTCGAGGCTGATCACGCCGTGCGCGATGCTGTGCAGTTGCACGTCGCCGGGATCGGACGAATTGTCGTCGAGCAGCAGCACCGTGCATTCACGGGTGGCGAAATAGCGCTTGAGCGCGAGAATCTGCCGCCGGTATCGCAGCGGGTTCTGCGACAGCAGACGCAACTCGGAGAGGCTGTCGAGCACGATGCGCGCTGGTTTGAGTTCGTCGACCTGCTGGATGACGTTGCGCACCGTCTCGCCGAGCTCGACCTCGGCCGGGTGCAGCACGGTCTGCTCGTACTGCGGGTCGAGACCTTCGTCCGAAACCAGTTCGAGAATACGGAAGCCGCCGATGTCCCAGCCATGGCTTTCGGCTACAGCAATCAGTTCGGAGCGGGTTTCGGACAGCGTGATGTACAAGCCTCGCTGCCCCTCTTCGACACCCTTGAGTAAGAATTGCAAGGCCAAGGTAGTTTTACCTGTACCGGGCGCACCTTCCACCAGGTACATGCGGTGCGGGGTGAGACCGCCTCCCAGGATGTCGTCGATTCCATCGATCCCCGAGGAAAGGCGGGCCGGCTGACCGGCAGCGTGTCTGTTTGACATGGCGTAGCGTTTTGGCGTCGATGAAAGGCTGATGGATGCTCAGCCGGTACGGCGAGAATGCAATTTGTGTGCCTATAGATGACGTCATTCGCCGGCGCGCTCCTTCACCAGTTGAATGAAGCGTGTGGCCGCGCTGTTATGCAACGCCGTGGGATACGCGAGGTGCAGCGGTGCGCTGAGTTTCGAGGGGTTCGCGAGCGTGCAATAAACGGTGCCCACCTGGTCGTAACGCTGCATGGAAGCGGGCACCAATGTCACGCCCAGACCCGCCGCTACGAGGTTGATGCCCGACACCATGCGCGGCACTTCACGGGCAATGCGCGGGACGAAGCCGGCCTGCCGGCACGCGGCGAGGATATCGGCATACATGCCGGGTGCGCCTGGGCGGCGGACCAGAATGAAGTCTTCGTGCGCCAACGCTTTCAGCGAAACTTGCGGCCGCTTCTTGCCCTTGAGCAGCGGATGACCAACCGGCAACACCACGACCATCGGTTCGTCGAGCAGCAACTCGAACGCCACGCCTTCGCGCGCGTCGACCGGCTTGCGTAGAAACGCTGCCTGAATCTGGCCCGCAGCCAGACGCTCGATGATCTCCGCCGCGTTGAGTTCGGCAAGCTCCACGGCGACCTCGGGGCAGACCGCGCGAAACGCGCGGATCGCCTCGGTCGTGAACGGGTGGAACGCAGCGGAGCTAGTCAGCCCGATGGAAATCGTGCCGAGTTCGCCGCGCGCAATCCGGCTCGCCTTTTCGACCGACTGCTGCAGATCCTGCAGCAAGCGTTGCGCGTCTTCCGCGAAGGCCTGGCCGGCCGGCGTCAAGGTGACGCCACGCGGCATGCGCACAAAGAGTTCGAAGCCGATCTCTTCTTCCAGCGTTCGAATCTGCTGCGAAAGCGGCGGCTGTTGCATGGCCAGCCGTTCAGCCGCGCGCGTGAATTGGCCTTCTTCGGCGACCGCCAGAAAGTAACGCAGATGCCGCAGTTCCATGGTGTTTCGTCTCCTGGACAGCGCTTGGAGGTCAGTTCGTTACCATACTTGATAAATATGGATGATGCGCAAAATAGGTATTTTACATTTGTCACGGCGGAGCCTACGATCTCGACCATCGCTTCGACCTGATTTTGGTTTTTCAACGACGGATTTGACGATGCGCCGCGTTCAAGACAGTGCACGGTGATCAGGAGCAAGCTGCATGACTTTCAATCTTTCACGACGTCTCGCGATGCTGTGTGCGTCAACAGGCGCTGCACTGTTGATGACGTTCGCGCAATCCGCGTTCGCGGTCCATGCTGACGAGCCGCATCTGAAGCCGGTGGCGACGATCTCGGATACGCGCTTCACGCTCGACACTCCGCAAGGGCAAGCGGAATTTCCGCTGTATCTGTCGAAGGATTGGAACGTCGCGCAGCCGCAGGTGACGCGCGCGGTAATCGTGGTTCACGGCAAACTGCGCAATGCGGACGTGTACTTTCGCACCGCGCAGAATGCCCGCGATGCCGCACACGCGGACCCCGACGCCACGCTGTTGATCGCGCCGCAATTCCTCGCCACGCTCGACACGCGCGTGCATGACGAACCCGCCGATCTGCTGCGCTGGACCGGCGACGCGTGGATGGGTGGCGAAGCGGCGCGCGCGCCGCTGCCGATCAGTTCCTACGAGGTGCTGGACGCGATCGTCGCACGTCTCGCCGATCGCAAGCTGTTTCCCAATCTGCGGCATGTGGTGTTCGCCGGGCATTCGGGCGGCGGACAAGTCGTGCAGCGTTACGCCGTCGCGGCACGCAACATCGCCGCGTTGACCGGCGAGGGCATCGACGTGCGTTACGTGGTGGCAAGTCCGTCGACGTATGCGTATTTCGATGCGCAGCGGCCCAACGCGCAAGGCATTGCCGCGCCGTTCGATGCCGCGCAATGTCCCGACTTCAATCAATGGAAATACGGCATGGACAACCGGCCGCCGTATCTCGATGACCGGACGCCCGCGCAACTCGAAGCGACCTATGCGGCGCGCCGGATCGACTACCTCGTCGGCGGCGCGGATGACGATCCGCAGCAGAGCGCGCTCGACAGAACCTGTGCCGCCGAAGCGCAAGGGCCGCAACGCGTCGCGCGCGCCGAAGCGTACTACCGGTACATCCAGGCGCGTCATCCGGACGGATTGAAGCAGCGCTTTCATATCGTGCCGGGCGTGGGGCACAACGGTGCGCGCATGCTGACGTCGGTATGCGCGCTGTCAGCAATGTTCGACACGCCGGGGTGCGAGCAATGAGCGAAGCGACCTTCAATCAGCGCGACGGTGCCGCGTCCGGCGCCGATGTGTCGAACGGCTTGAGTCCGTCGATGGTGCGACGCGCGATCTTTGCCTCCGTCCTCGGCAACGGCCTCGAGTGGTTCGACTTTCTGATCTATGGCTACTTCGCGAAGATCATCGCGCAAGTGTTCTTTCCCGGCGGCAGCGGCTTCGTGTCGATCATGCTGACGCTCGCCACGTTCGCCGTCGGTTTCATCGTGCGGCCGATCGGCGGCATTCTGCTCGGCATCTACGCGGACCGCGCGGGGCGCCGCAAAGCGCTCTCGCTGCTGATCATTTCGATGGCGGCCAGCACCTTGCTGATGGGTCTCACACCGGGCTATGCGCGCATTGGCATCGCGGCGCCGCTGCTGGTGGTGCTCGCGCGCCTGTTGCAAGGGCTCTCCGTGGGCGGACAGTTCGCGACGGCGTCGGCGATGCTGGTCGAGTACGCGCCGCCGCACAAGAAGATGTTTTACGGCAGCTTCAACATGTCGGCGCAGGCGTTCGCGTTGCTGTTGTCGTCCGGGGTCGGCTATCTGCTGACCACGCAGCTCACGCATGAGCAACTGCTAGCGTGGGGCTGGCGTCTGCCGTTTCTGTTCGGCGCGCTGGCCGGGCCGTTCGGTTTCTATATCCGGCATCGCGTGGCCGAGTCGCCGGAGTTCGAGCAGCTGCTCGATCACAAGGACAAACCGCCGCGCGTCACGATCCGCCAGTTCTTCCGCGATAACGGCGATGCGGCGATCTGCGCGATGGGCGTGATCGTCGTCGGGGCGGCGACCAATTATGTGTGGCACTCGTATCTATCGGTGTATGTCGAGCGGCAACTGCATCTGCCGCTCTCCACCGCATTGCTCGGCGCGTTCGTGTCCGGCGTGCTGAATCTGTTTCTGTTTCCGCTGTCGGGCAAGCTCGCCGATCGTTACGGCGCGTACCGGCTGTTCTATCCCATCGTGATCGCGTGGATGGTCTGCGTGTATCCGCTTTATCACTTCGTCGTGACGAATCCGACGCCGGGGCATCTGTTCATCGCGCAGATGATCGCGACGCTGTTCCTCGCCGCGATGTCCGGCGCGCATCCCGGCATGCTCGCGACCTTGTTCCCGGTGCGTAGCCGTTCGGCGGGCGTGGCGCTGTCGTACAACATCGCGGTGACGCTGTTCGGCGGCATGGCGCCGCTCACCATCACCGGCTTGACGCGCGTGACCGGCAGCAGTCTCACGCCCGCGTTCTACCTGATTTTTGCCGGCTTCGTGTCGCTCGCGATGGTGTACTTCACGCGCGCCGGACGCATGTCGGGCGGCGCGGCGGCGAGGCCCGCCACTCTTTGATCTACCACGAGCCTATTGCATGACCCAGCCTTTCATCACAGACGACGAACGCGCGCCGAATGAACATCCCGTCGCGGTCGTCGCGAGCCGGCATCTGAGCGTCACGACGCAAGCCGGCAGTGGAACCGTGCCGGTGTTTTCGAACGGCGCCTGGCCAGCGCCGACGCGCGAAATCCAACGCGCCGTGATTCTGATTCATGGGCGCCTGCGCAACGGCGACACGTATTTCGAACTCGCGCAGCGTTCGTGCGCGCTCGCCGGCGGCAGCGCGGCCGATACGCTGCTGATCGTGCCGCAGTTTCTCGCGACGGCGGATGTCGACGCGCATGAGCTGCCGCCGTCCACGTTGCATTGGGACTGGACGAGCTGGATGGGCGGTGAGAACGCGCAAGGTCCCGCGCCGATCAGTTCGTTCGATGTGCTCAACGCGATTCTCCATACGCTGGCGTCGCGCGAGCAGTTCGCGTCGCTCGCCGAAGTGGTGATCGCGGGGCACTCGGGCGGCGCGCAGGTCGTGCAGCGCTATGCAGTAGTAGCGCGCGACGAGGCGCCACTCGCGGCGCGCGGTATTGCGCTGCGCTATGTGGTCGCGAATCCTTCGTCGTATGTGTACTTCGATGCGATGCGGCCGGTTGCGTCCGCTGTATCCGGCGAGTTCGCGGCGTTCGATCGGGCGCTGTGTCCGTCGTTCAATCGCTGGAAGTATGGGCTCGAGGATTTGCCGGCCTACTCTGGCGACGCTGCTTCCGCAGCAGCGCTCGAAGCGCGTTACGCGCAGCGTGACGTGACCGTGCTGCTCGGCGGCGCGGATTGCGATCCGCAGCATCCGGCGCTCGACCGTTCATGCGCCGCGCTGACGCAAGGGGAGCACCGGCTCGGGCGCGGGCTGGCTTACGCGCGCTATATGGCGTTGCGGCATCCCGAAGGACTGGCCAGGCATCGGACGTTTGTGATCGATGGTGTCGGGCACGATGCCAAGGGGATTTTCGGGTCGGCGCAGGGGCTGGCGGCTTTGTTCGGTCCTGGTCTGTGATAGCGGTGACTGAAGCGCGGTCTTGATGCACTCGGCGTTCATGGGCACGAAGCGTGCTACCGCGCTAATAGCTATGAGTGACTTCAAGGACTGCGCCGACATGAACAGAACCCGATTACTTGCCACCGCGCTTGCCGCTATGTCGCTGGGCGTCTTGCTGACCGGCGGCGCGTATGCCGACGATGCGCCTAGTCCATGCACATCCCTGAAGCGGATCGTCGCGGCCGCCCCCGGCGGGCTCGCCTCATTGACGCCGGACGACAGCAAGGGCGTCGCGCAACCTTACGGCGACGACGCGCAATGTTCGGCGAGCCACGGTGCCTATCAATGCACGTGGACGCCGCATCACGACGCCGGTTCGAATGCCGACGCGCTGCAAGCTGTCGCGGCGGACATCGCATCCTGTCTGCCGGACGCCACGCACGATCAGAATTCGCCGGGACGTCAGCACTTTTATCTGGGCGCGAAGGGCAAGCGGACCGATATCACGCTGACGCCGACCGGTTCGAACAAGCTGCGTCTGGTGGTGTCGGGCAAGTAAGCCGCTGGGCGACGGTGGCTAGTGTGACGCCGGCCACCATGTCCAGCCGCGCGATGAGCGCCGCAAATCGATCATCGAAAGCGGTGCGATTTCGATGCGTGGAAACACGACGGGCGATGCCCCGAGCACATACACGATCGCTGCCCGCAGCACCGGCGCATGGGTGACGGCGATCACGTTGCGAGGATGGCTCGATGCACGACCCGTCCCGCCTTCTAACGACGCTTCGAGCCATTCTCCTACCCGTTTCACGAGTTGACTGAACGACTCGCCGCCATGTGGCACGGCGTCGGGATCGCGCGTCCATGCGGCGAGGTCTTGCGGCGCTTCGGCAGCGAGGTCGGCGAGCCGCCGTCCCTGCCATCTGCCGTAGTTCATATCCGCCAGACCGGCGTCGACCGATGCCGCGAGGCCCAGGGCCGTTGCCGTTTCGCGCGCGCAGGCGGCCGGGCTGACGAAAGCTGGCGCGTCTTCCGCGATCGCCGGCCGTAAGCGTGCGGCGTGGGCTTCGGCCTCGGCGAGGCCGCGGGCGTCGAGCGGGTCGTCGGCGGGAAAACGGCCTGCGCGCTGGGCGGCGGTCGATGCGTGGCTGACCAGTAACAGCCGTGTGTCCATTCTGTTCATGTCCTGTGAAGCCACGCCCCGAAGCCGAACGCTGGCGGGATGAGGCGTACGTTTTGCGTTGCCGGGTGCCGAAGTTTAGCGCGTAGAATAGCGGGACTGCGAAGCGCGGAAGCCGGTGAGAGCCCGGCGCGGTCGCGCCACTGTAATCGGCAGCACAAGCCGAAAGCCAGACCTGAGCTTCGCACCAATCCTCTGCAATGACTATCGGGGCGCGTTACCCCAGGAGATGTCCATCATGACCGAAGCTGTTTTCGATCCCGCCAACCAGCCTGTTGCTCAACCCACGCCGATTCCGCTGCGCGAGTTGTTGCCTTGGGTCGTGTTCGGCGGTTTGCTGTTGTTGCTCGCGCTTTACTTCGTGGGTGCGGAACAGGGCGCCACTTCGCTGGTGTCGGGCATGTACGTGCACGAGTTCGTGCACGACGGCCGCCATCTGCTCGGCTTTCCCTGCCACTAACGGAGTCGACCATGGTTGGTAAATTGTTGGTACGCGGGATGCTTGCAGGCATCGCCGCGGGACTCCTCACGTTCGGCTTCGCCCGGGTAGTGGGCGAGCCGCAGGTCAATCAGGCGATTTCGTTCGAAGAAAAGGCCGACGCCGCGAAAGGCGAGGCGCCTGAGCCTGAGATTGTGAGCCGCGATACGCAGCGGGGTATTGGCTTGTTGACCGGCGTGGTGACTTACGGCGCGGCATTCGGCGGCCTGTTCTCGCTGGTGTTCGCCTACGCCTATGGGCGAGTGGGCGCGTTGAGCCCGCGCGCGTTGTCCGCGTGGCTTGCGCTCGGCGCGTTCATCGCGCTCGCGGTCGTGCCGAATCTGAAGTATCCGGCGAACCCGCCCTCGGTCGGCGATCCTGAGACGATTGGGACGCGGACCGGTTTGTTCTTCCTGATGATTGCGATCTCGCTGGCTGCTATGGTGTTCTCGCTCAAGGTGCGGCGCCGTGTGGCTATGAAGCTCGGCGCGTGGAATGGCTCGATTGTGGGGGCGGTGGTGTTCATCGTGATCATCGCTGCGGTACAGTTGTCGATGCCCACGATCAACGAAGTGCCGGAGGCTTTCCCGGCGGTGCTGCTGTGGAAGTTCCGTGTCGCGGCGCTCGGTATGCAGGCGATTATGTGGGCGACGATCGGGCTGCTGTTTGGAGCGCTGGTTGAGCGGAGTGCGTTGATGCGGGTGGGGGGACGGTCGGCGGTGAAGTCGGTTTGATTTGCATGACGAGCGCGACCGCTTCGGTGGTTGCGCTCCGCGGATTGTTCTCCGCGCTTCACTCTCCGCGGTTTGCGCGCAGTGGTCAAGAAGGGTTCTGCGTCAAGGAGTTGGGGCGGTTGTGGGGCGGTTATCCACAGGCTTGCGAACAATTTCTGTTGATAACTTCGCGCGCGTGACGCGTAAATCCCACAAATATTTCCACTTCCGCTATCGGTATGAGGGCTGGCGACGAGAAATGTCGCTTGGCACCCCTACGCGGGATGCGTTCGACAGCTTCCGACTGCAGTTTGAAGGAACGAAGCTGCGCGCATGCAGCCGGCGCACGGCATGAACCTTCAGGGCGACTTCGGTCGCCCTTTTTTGTTGTGCAACATCTTCGATGTAGCGCAACTCAGCTGGCGCAGAAAGTGGCCGGTAATTTAAATAGTTATCCATATTTTTGATTGTCGTCAGTCATCGACCTGTTTATGCGGGATACCTATCTATTTATCGGTTTGACCAATTTTTACAGTGCTCCTATATACAGCCGCCAATACCGATTTGATAATGGAATGGAAAATCCTGAACGAACAAAGGCGTACGAAGTCATGCGAAAGTCTGTCGTGTCAATCCAGTTCCGAAAGGGGCCACGCGTAGCCCGGGTCTGCCACATATTCGGAGCACGTCGATGTGCCTGCGCGCCTTGCTTCATGCAGCAATAACGTTCAAAAAAACGGAACTGTCTTCATGCCTTGCCCGCTTTCAGTCTCAAGTCCATTGCGCCGTCTCCGTGCAGGCCGCCCGTCCGGTAACTGACGGAGTCCAGCATGAGGAGCATGGACCCGGAACTGCCCGGGTATTACCAGCGCGAACTGCGCTACATACACGAACTCTTCCTGGAGTTTGCACGACAGCACCCGAAGATTGCCCGCAGGCTCGGCGCACAGGCGGGCGACGTGGGCGACCCGTATGTCGGGCGCCTGCTTCAGTCCTTCGCGCTGACGGCTGCGCGTTCGCAGATGCGCATCGACCGCTTTCCGCTGGAAATTCCGATGCGCAGGCTGGATGGCGTCGATCTGAACCTGACCGCGCCGCTGCCGTCGCTGGGCGTGGCGCGGTTCTACCCTGATGCACAGGCAGCGCACAGTGCGCAGGGCCTGACGTTGCCGCGTGGCACGAGGCTCACGATACCCGCAGCCGAAGATGCGACGGAGTGTGTTTTCCTCACGAGCCAGTTGCTCAGGCTCTGGCCGGTTGAAATTACGCGCGCGAAGCCGACTGGCATTCCCGCCGACGTTCCGGCGCTTTCCCGCTACGTCCACGACAGCCAGGATGCGTCGCGTGTGCGTGGTGCGTTGCGTCTGCGGCTTCGGACTGTCAACGGCATGGCGTTTCGCAGCCTTGAAGGGCTGGACGAACTGCCCGTGTACCTGTGCGGTGAGGAGAAGATGGCCTCGCAACTCTTCGAACTGATCCATACCAGCGTGGTCGGCATCGTCATGGGTGTGCCGGGTGAATTCGAGAAGGGCGACCTGTACGGCGCAAAGCTACCCGGCATGCCGTACATGCGTGTGAAGCACGCGGGACTGGAGCCGGATGAAAGCCTGCTGCGTCCGGTCGCCACGAAGCTCCACGGACACAGGCTGGTCCATGAATTCTTTGTGCTTCCGTCCAGATTCGGATTCTTCACGATCACGGGCCTGGCAGCGGGGCTGAAGCACATCGACGGCCCCGAGGTCGAAATCGTGCTGCTGCTCGCGCGTGCGGCGGCGATGCCGGACCAGCAGATTGGTGTCCCGGATTTCGCCCTGTACTGCACCCCCATCGTCAATCTGTACCCCGCGACGAGCGAGCGGCTCACCCTCGACGCGGAGAAGCGCGAGCACCGGCTCACGCCCATGGCGGACCGGCCCGATGACTACGAGGTTCATTCGGTCGATCGTGTCAGGGGACAGAGGGAAGAGGAGCCGGAGAAGATTCCTTTCCAGCCGCTTGATGCCGCACTGCCAGACGACACGCGCCGCAACCCGCGGTATTTCAGATTACGCCGCGAGCAGGAACGGGTGGCGGACAACGAACGGCGTTATGACACGCACCGTGAGTTCGTGCGCACGCTCACCTCGATCAGGCTCCTTGGCGAGGACCGCGAACTGGATGAAACGGGCATCCGGTTTCTCACCCTCGACGCCTGGCTGACGAACGGCGAGCTGCCCTGCGTGCAGCCACGCAATGGCGTGGACGACCTGGCGGTGGCGGACGCGAAGGCGGTCGGGAGCGTCGGCTTCGTGCGCGGGCCGACCGCACCTAGGCCTCCGCTCGCGCTCGGCGCGCAGGGCGACGCGGCCTGGGAACTCATTCGCCAGCTTCATCTGGAGCTGGCCGTCTTTGACGACGAGTTCAACGAGCCAGCTCCCGGCGAAGGGCTGCGGCTGATGCTGCGCCCGTACCTGGGAGCCGGTGACCCGGCGATGGCCCGTTTTCTCGACAGCCTGGTGGGAGCGACGGCCAGCGCGGTCAATGACATGCATCGCTGGGGGGAGGAGCTGCACCTCGCGCGCGGCGTTGCGATCACGCTCACCTTTGATGAGTCACGGCTCGACGGCTGGTCGCCCTTTACGTTCGCGCTGGCGTTGGAGCGCTACGTCGCGCGGCACGTCTCGGCGCATTGCTTTACCCGCACCACACTGCGCACCTCGCAGCGCGGCGAGATTTTTACGTTCCCAACGCGTGGCGGCACGCGTGGTGTCTTCTGATGGAGGTTCACGGTGGCATGGAATACCCAGCCGCGCACGCTGGAAATCGTCAGCGACGCGATTCCGGAGCACTACGGGAAGAAGATCTTCGAGCCTGTGCGTTTCAAGGGCGTAGACAAGCTTGGTCGGCTCTTCGACTACTGGATCGACGTGCAGACCATCGAGGCGGATAGCCTGTATGTCAACGACATGGACAAGCTTGTCGACGTCAGCAAGCTAGTGGGCAGACGCCTGACCGTGAAAATCGCCATCGAAGGCAGCGGCACGCTGGAAAATGGCGAGGTCAACATCGGGGCCGATGTTCGCGTGATCACGGGCGTGATTGCCGAAGTGAAGTGCCTGGGCGCGGACGACCGGCGCGTGTTCTACCGCCTGCGCCTGAGATGCCTGCTCTGGCTTGCGTCGTTGAACCGCGACAACCGGCATTTCCGGGACAAGACGGTAAGGGAAATTTCTGACGAAATCCTGAAGAAGTATCCGTTCAGTGTCCGGTGGAACCTCATCGGTGCGGGCAATGGAAGCCGGAACTATCCGAAGCGGGACTATCAGCGCCAGTTCTGGGAGTCGGACTTTTCCTGCTTGAGCCGGCTTTGGCAGGAGTGGGGCATCACGTTTTATTGGGACGGCGACACCCTGGTGCTGATGGACAACGCAGGCTACCCCGGCCACGGCGCTGCCTACAAAAAGGTGCGTTACCTCGAACGGGGCGGCCAGCGCATTGACGAGGAGCATATCCACAAGCTGGAGTATTCGCGCGGGCTGACCACGGGCAAGGTGGCCGGTATCGACTACGACTACACGCGCGCCACGAACCGGCAGTTCAAACGCAGGATATCGAACCATCGGGACGCCGCGAACGACAACGCCGAGGAATATACCTGGCTGGATTACGCCCAGCCTCAGCAGGGGGCGATGGGACTGAATGCCGAACCGAACGACTACGAGTTCGAAGGCGACCATCTCGCGCGTGTGCGCGTCGATGCACACCGCAGCAAGTCACTTGTCATCAAGGCCGAGGGAAACCTGCGCGGGGTGATGGCGGGCCACCAGCTCACGGTTACGGATCATCCGTTCGCTCCGGTCAACCGGAAATACATCGTCACGGGCACGAAGATCGATATCGTCAACAACGATTCGGTCACGCAGGGCGACGCGCTGAAGCGCGAGTATACGTGCAGGACGAAGTTCACGGCGATCCCGAACGACCACTATTACCGCACGCCGCTGAAGGCGGCGAAGCCGCGCGCGTTCGCGGAGAAGGCTGTCGTCACCGGCTACGACAGGAAGGGCGTCCTCACCGACCCGATGGCACGTATCCGCGTCAAGTTTATCTGGGACCGGGTGAACAAACCCGATGAGGAAGCGTCGTGCTGGGTACCGCTGATGCAGGTGTGGCAGGGGCAGCGATACGGGGGCATGTGGATTCCGCGCGTGGGCGATCATGTCTATATCGGATTTGTAAACTCGGACCCGGATCGACCCTTCATCCTGGGCAGTCATGTGACGGACCGCAACGAGGTGCCGTGGGACCTGTATGCGAACCATGCGCTCTCGGGCTGGCGCAGCCAGGACCTGGACGGCTACGGCAAGGGATCGAACACGGTGGTGACCGACGATACTCCCGGCCAGCTTCAGGTGCAGGTCACGAGCGACCATGCCAACTCAAGGTTCGTGGCGGGCTACAACGTGCGCATCGACGGCAACAAGGGACGCTCGCAGGCACGGGGCGAGGGAATCGAGGTTGCCACCGACGCGCATGCCGTGATGCGGGCGAATCGGGGCATGCTCATCACGACCGAGGCTCGCAACGGGGCGACGGCTCCCGTGAAGGACATGGGCGAGACGATTACGCGCCTTGACGACGCTCGCGCCTTGCACGAGCGGCTGGCGGGAGATGCGCAGGCAAACAGTGCCCAGGATGCGGGCGGGGATCAGAAAGCCGTCGCGGCAGCGATCAGGGCGCAGAACAGTGCCCTGACGGGCCAGGCCGGTGCCGGCAAATTTCCTGAATTTGCCCAGCCCCACCTGACCCTGGCAAGTCCAGCCGGTATCGAGTCCAGTACAGCGGGCAGCACCCATGTTGCGAGCGGGGAACATCTCGCGATGACGAGTGGTGCTCACGTTGCCATTGCGGCGGGCGGGTCATTTTTTGGGACGTTTGGCAACAAGCTGCGCATGACTGTTCAGAAGTCCGGGATGTGGCTCGTCGCAGTATCGGGCGACATTGATCTGCGCGCGCTCAAGGACAGCATCAACCTCCTGGCCAAGCTCAATGTCACCGTTACTGCCCAGAAGATCACAATCAGCGCGAAGCAGGAAGTCGAAATCCGGGGCGGTGGCAGTTTCACGCGATGGAGTAACGGAAAGATCTACAACGGCACGCCGGGGCAGTTTGAAATACATTCCGGGGGCCGCCTGTTTACAGGACCGGATTCGGCTTCCCAGCCAACGCTTCCTGAATCGGCGCCTGGCCACCAGGAGTTGCATTTCTCGCTAGGCGCACTGGCGAACGGCGCTGCCCACCGCTATGTGGAGGAGCCCTATCAACTCTACAAGGGCAAAGCGCTGATCGATAGTGGCGTGACCGATGAGTACGGGCGTGTGGTGGTGAAAAACCACGAGCCAGGTACGACCGAATACTGCGTCGAGCTTTGCAACGGCGGGCAGTTCAACCTGAAGGTCAAGGATGCACTCAATCCCGATGCCGACCATATCGATCAGCGCAGCAGCCGGGGCGAACGCGCAGTCTGACGGCTACGCTGAAAAACAGGAAACGAACCAGTCATGTCCAATCTGAAAACACAGAATCCCGTTGACGTTGCCATTGCTGAAGCAGGCCGTGAGGCGCAAGGCTCGGTTCAATGGTTGCTCGAAAAGAAGACCTGCCCGGACGCACCCGAGATTACGGAAGGCAACGATCTTCAGTTCTTTGTCTGTGGTCAGGAAGGTTTTGGCCAACTGTCCAAAGATCTGCACGATGCAAAGTCGACGGTCGATATCGTCTGCTGGGGCTTTGATCCGGGTATGGAACTCGTGCGCACCCGCGATGCATGGCCGCGCGACTTGCGATACGGTGATCTGCTCGAACAGTTGGCCCGGGATGGAGTGCGGGTGAGATTGCTGCTCTGGTTTGATCCGAGAGCATCGAGAAAGCAGAACAGCATGCCGGGTTATACCGATGAGGCTGTTTCCTGGGTGACGAGTCCCGTCCAATGGAAGGTTCAGGGTGATGATCCCTACGACAACAAGGCGCGTCATGACTGGTGCAAGGCTTGGTGGGAACGACGCGGCCTCAAGGATGACCGTGTTGAGCCAGGCAAGGCTCAGTATCCTGATCATCTTCAGATCGTGTTGCGCAGTATTGAAAAGTCCGCCGTACGGGATCTGCTGGCTGCCGACATCAAGGAAGAGGACCCGCCCGATTCGAGATGGTATAGCCCGGTTGACGAAGCGGCCTTACTGTGGAATTACCCGACGCATCACCAGAAACCCGTCCTGATTGACTATGCACACGACGATGGCAGTAAGGCGGTGGGTTTCGTGATGGGACTGAACTCTGTCACGGACTTCTGGGATACGGCGCAGCATTCGATTGAAACGGGTCTGCGCGAAACTGCAACAAAAGCGACGACGTGGAAGGATGAAATTGACCACGAATACAAGAGTGACTTTGGCGACGGCGATCCAGGCGAAACTCAAAAATTGGCGGCGATTCACGGCGGAGCTTACAAGTCCATCCGCCCGTACCAGGACTATGCCTGTCGAGTGGTGGGGCCAGCGCTGAGGCGGTTGCACGAAAATTTCGAGAACGGCTGGAACGGGTTTGCGCCTTCGCAGTGGAAAACGTCAGCGAAGAATGGCGATCCGCTGCCGCCGAAGATTCCCACGCTTTCGAAAGATCCGGCACAGCAGGTGCAAATCGTTCGGACTCAGGCTGCGGAAAACGAGAAGACCATCAAAAAGCTCTATTTCCAGGCTACGAGCGTTGCGCGTAACTATATCTATATTGAAAACCAGTACTTTTTCTATCCGGAGTTCGCGCGTCACCTGAAAAAGGAGCGAAGAAAGTTCTGTCGGGCGTGGGCGAATCTGGCGAAAAAGCCGATGACAGCCGTGCCAAATCTGCATCTCTTCATTGTCATTCCTCATCCGGAAGATGACGGAATGGTTCCACGCACGTTTGACACCTTGACTGAGTTGGGAAGGAGCGATGCAATGCCCGCACAGGCGGGCTATGTCGATGCTGGGAAAGCCGATCAGCAATACGGCGAGCATTCAGCACAGGCGACTTACACCACGACATTCCACGATGAGAATGGTGACCCGGTCAGCGTTGCCCGCACTCATCCAGTGCTGGATCGGCCCAGCGTGGACACGCTGGAAAGGACGATGGGGCTGAAGGTCAGCGTGGCGCGCCTATGCACAAGTGGATCGGTAGACGGGAAGATGGCATATCGGGAGATCTATATCCATTCGAAACTGATGATCATTGATGATGTGTTCTTTACGCTCGGTAGCGCGAACCTGAACCAGCGCAGCATGTCGGTGGACAGTGAGATCAATATCGCGGCAACTGGGGTCGACCATGCGTCCGAGTTGCGCGGCGATGTATTTGGACTTCACTCGGGTACGACGATTACTGGTGACGGCGGTCGAGACGTGATGCCGGAAGTATTTGTTAACTGGGAGCATCTCCTAGAAAAAAACTACAAAACATGGAAAGCCGGGAAGGAGAAATTGACGGGATTTCTTGTGAAATTCGAAGACCAGCGGTCTACCAGTACGAAGCATGCCATGACTACCATGCCTTCCTCCACGGATGATCAGACCGCACTGACATGAAATTCGTATCCGCTCGATATCTGATCGGCCTGTGCCTTCTTGTTGTCGTGACACAGGCCGCCCTTGCCGTATCCCCAATTCACTATTTGACGACTGCCATGTCCAGTTCCGATTTGCCCCGTTATACGAAACTGCCACTGTTTGCTCCGCACCGCAAGGATTTCACATGTGTGTATCAGGAACAGCATCTGACGCCCGTCGATCCTCAGGCCGATCTGTGGTTCCAGCAGGCACTCGCGTTGGAACTCGATCCCAATATCTATTGGGAAGACAAGGACTGGAGAAAGATCTACCAGCTTTACCAGCAGGCAGCGGAACGCAACCACTGGAAAGCGATGCTCAACCTCGCAGGCCTGATCCTGAGTGACTATCCGGTTCCTGTGAGGGACCCGGAGATGGCAACCCGCTGGGTGGAGAAGGCGATGCAGCTAGGGGTGCCAGATGCGTGGGACACGATGGGTGTCTATCACATGAAGGGCATTGTCAAGGGCGGAAGTGCCACGAGTGCCTATGCGTTTTTCCAGAAAGCGGCGGACATGGGTAGCCCGTCGGCCCAGGCGTTCCTGGGCGCGGCGCTTAACGCCGGTTGGGACAATCCGGGCAATGGGTTTTGGGCGAATATGCCTGTTGCAGTGAAGATGCTCGAATGTTCTCTGGGGCAAGGTTACGGTGACGCGGCGGATGAACTGGAGTTCATTTATGCCGCTCCCCACACACCCGACGCAAACCTTCGTGCACTAAGAGTTCTGCATGAGGGCGTAAAGCTCGGTAGCGCGAAGTGTGCGAATTCGCTAGCCGCTGAATTTAGCGGATTCGATCTGTCCACTGGCAAAAATATCGCAGGCTACGTCGATAAGGAGCGGTCCAAACGCTACCGCAAGATCGGCGATGTCCTGAAGTGGTATGAAGGCACCCTGAAGCTCCCCAACTTGGACAAGGTGTTGCCGCTTCCTCCGGCAGCCTTGCCGAAATGGGACGGCGACGCGCAAACGCTGATCGACGCAGCAAAGGCCGTTACTCCGCCACCAGCATCTCCAACGCGCTCGTCACAGTCTGAACCTCACCCGGCTCTAATGAAAGCCGGGCTGCTGCGACAACTCGCGGACAGACCCCAACCATTGCGCTGCGATGGCGGGCACAAATGCCCGCAGTCCGGCATATGGGAGGCTCGCGTTGCCGCAGATCATCCGCTTGCCGCACTGTATAACCGCTGGGACCGGCAAGCGTTCGTTGAGAGAGGTGCCCGCTTTCCCGAGCCGCGACAGCAGCATCTGGATATATCCGCTCACGAAGTCAGCTGGACCTGGCTGGGTAGCCCGAATCAGCTTCGTGTAGCAGATGTGTATGACATTGCCCTGTAGGGCCTGTTTGTATTTGCCTCGTCAGGAGAAAGAATGGCACGTCAGGTTATCGTGACAGGCGACGCACTCGTCCCCTTCGGTGGAAAAGTCGTTGGAGGATCAGAGGTGGACAACTTAGATGGTCGCAAGGTTGCCCGCAAGGGTGACCAGGTGAATTGCGCGGAGCACGGCGTCAATCCGATTGCGGAGGGGGACGACTCGACACTCGTCGATGACAGGCCTGTGGCGCTTGAAGGGCATCGGGCTTCGTGTGGTTGCACATTGGTGAGTCGTCAACAAACATCGTCTGTAGCGTGACGGAAACGTGTATTCGTATTGACCTTGAAAAGGCAGAACTTGCTCAGAAGAGCTGCCATGTGACGTGTGAGTGCTACCTCATACGGACATCAAGTGACCAGTCGGGCCGCTCACCCGGCCCCTTTCAAGATGGGGTGTTTGTGGAACGTGCAGCACGCAATGTTGCAATGTCAGCAAAACTGATTGAAGGGTTGCTGGCGAAGCCATGGCGCTACGGGTTTTTCGCGCTCATGCGCCGCATCAATGCGAACCCCGCCACCTATCCGGTCGGCGCGGCACTCCTGCCGCAGGCGGAAACCTTTCGCGTCGGCCAGAAACCCAGCCTTATCTTTGCGCCGAGCGAGGTCGCGGAAGCCAGGATCAAGGGCAACAAGTTGCATATCCGGCTTCACAGCCTGGGCATGATGGGCCCCAACGGGCCGTTGCCAATCCATGTCACGGAGATCGCACGCGAGCGCGAAGAGCTTCGGGGAGACGCGACGCTGTGCAACTTTCTCGACATCTTCCATCACCGCTCGCTCTCGCTCCTGTACCGTGCCTGGGCGTCGGCGCAGGCGACGGCGAGTCTCGACCGGCCCGATCACGATCGCTTCTCGTTCTACATCGGCTGTCTTTCCGGGGCGTCACCGCGACAGAACCGTACTGTGATGCTGCCCTCGCATGCACGCCTCGCGTCGGGCGCGCATCTGGTGTGCGAGGCCCGCAACCCGGACGCGCTCGCCATGGCGGTCGCGCATCACTTTGGCGTGCCCGCGCGCATCGAGGAGTGGTCGCTGCATTGGACCGTACTGCCGCCGGAGCTTCAGTGCAGGACGGGGCAGGAGCGCATGTCCGCCGCCCTGGGGGGAGGGGCGGTGCTGGGCGAGCAGGTGCCTGGCAAGATGCATCGGTTCTGCCTCGTGCTCGGGCCGCTCGACATCGGGACGTACCACAGCTTTACACCACGCGGCGCCGACCTGCTGCGGCTGGTCGCGCTGGTACGGGCGTACATGGGCCTGGAATACGAGTGGATGCTGGAACTGCAGATCAGGCCGCATGAGGCGACGCCCGCAAGGCTGGGGGGCCGCCAGCAGCTCGGCTGGTCGGGGTGGCTAGGGGAGTCGCCTACGGGCGGGCCGGTCGTCGGCATGCGCTTCGAGCCGGAGCGTTATGTGGCCCAGCTTGTGGGGAACACGGCAAAGGGGCAATGAACCATGAACATGGAGATTCTCGATGAACTGTGCAGGCAACTCGCGCCGATGGTTCCGGCGTTTGAGCCGCGGTAAGCTTGCAGGCCCACCGTCGCTATCGTGAGTTCTGCATTGATGCGCAGACCGGTTGGAGAGATACCGAACTGCGTTGTGTATGTGGGGGCTAGTGATTCTGGCCGACCCAACGGCAGACGTCATTCGACTGACCGCACTGGAGATACCCGACTCGCTCAGGCCGGCGCCACCAAGGCCGATGCCGGACACGCGCATGGTTCACTGAGCCGAAAAATCGTACGGTGTAATTTACGCAAAAACTCAATCTTGTCTGCGGCATCTGGAGGCTGATCGGGGACGGCATCGGGCAGTACATGAGGGAGCACGGCTGCAAGGCCGCCGCGTTGATCGTGTATCCGGCGCACAGGGATGAACTGCTTGTGACGCTTGACGCGCAGGACGCGGATCTTCCGCCGCTTACTAGCACATCAAGAGGACCTGCAGTCTGGCATAGACATTCACCTGCAGTTCGCACCCACTCACCTTCGCCCACCGCCCTTATCCGCAGTTCAAGCACCGCTGGCACGAGCAACCCGTTGAATGCTCGGCAACGCCAGTCCCGCTTGCACGATCCCGAACCACTTCGTGTGCTTCCATCAAGCACCGGAGATACCAGACCAATTTCCCATCGCGGCTGTGCAGACGGTCGAACCGGTCTTGCTCGCGGTGGCGTCGGGCGGCGATGCGCTGGCCGATCAATGCGCGCAACTCGTGGGCGGCCGGGATGGCCAGCGTCTCCACGGCACGTTCCATGACACCTGAATCGGCCCATGCCCAGAAGCACCGACGGCATGTGTCGTGGAACGGGAAGCGAGTTGGCATGGCACTCCACTGGGGAGCCGGTCTGTAAGACCCAGAACACACCATTGAACGCGCCGCGTCTGTCGAGCCGCTGTGGTTTTTTCCTTTTTTGCTAGCAGGCAATTCCGATAGCAACGTCGCGACACGCATCCATTCTTCATTCGTAATTTCAGAAACTGATTTCACACATTGCCCGCGCGAGATTTTGCGAACACGTACGGTAAAGCAGACCCGCAAGGAGATGCCTTGCGGGAAATCAGAGGAACTCAAATGCACGGCGCACGAAGCGCTGTCAGTTCGAATAACGACGCCACCCATGTCCACTAAGCCTCGCGGAGGCACGGAATTCATTGAGAAATTGTAAAAGCGACGCGCGGCGCAGTCTCGATGTTGCGGCTTATCGAGTTTGCTTGTCGGAGGTCAGACCTTGCATGCAAAGAGGCTCGTAAAATCCGTTGGAGCCTGAAGCGGTGGTTCAGTCTTTATGGGGGAATATTTAGTAGTGTTTCAGATCGGCTCAAGGAAGATCAGTTAAATATGGTGAATAAGAAGACCTTTGGACGGGCATTGATACCCTTGGGGGCAGGACTTGTCTCATCTCTTTCCGGGTGCAGCAATCTTGACGTGCTCGATCCGAAAGGCAGTGTGGGCGTGGCCGAAAAGTCACTGATCGGAACAGCAACCATGGCGATGCTGCTGGTCGTCGTGCCTGTCATCGTCATGATGCGGATACGGGTATGAGCGCCGATGACTTCGTACCGCGGGTTGGGATGCGCAGTGGCACCTCTTACGCGCTCCTCCCCCGCAACGCCCAGTTGAACACCCGCCGGGTGTCGGACGCTGGTTTTGTCAGCCGGTCGAACAACTGGGCGACGGCGCCGTCCAGTTGCGCAAATGCCGGCGCTTTCGCGACATCGAAAGCCACGGCGGGCGTCACCTGTCTGCACTCAGCCGAACCGAAAAGCGGACTTTCCACCACCACACCGCTATATCGCGCGATCAACGAATCCAGCCGCGCCACGATCGACTCGACATGCGCCGCGTCTACCGCCGCCGCATTAAGCGCCACCGCTTCTTGCAATCCACCGCGTCGCGCAGGCCGATTCAACACCCGCGCCCAATGCAGGCAACACAGCAGCGACCCGGTCGCCAGTTCGACATCCGGATTCCACACCACCACGCGTTGCGTCTGCAGCGGCCGCAGCGCCATCCGCAGATCGTGCCAACTGCGATCGAGCTTACGCATCGCCGCAACTGCATCAGCCGCTTGCGCGCCTGCCCCAGCGAGCCGCACCACGTCGCGTAACGCGCCCAGCACCGCCGCAAGTCTCGCCTCGACATGCCGCGTCGCTGCCAGCGGCATCATCAGAATCGCGACGGCGAACGACACGAGGCAACCCACCAGCACTTCTTCGATCCGCATTTCGACCAACGGCCCCATTGCGAACCCCAACTCGCCATAAACCAAGCCGACGAGCACGGTGATGAAAAACACCCCCGGCGCATACGCGCTCAAGATGTAGTAAGCCCAGCCGAACACGCACATCACCATCGCGCTCACGAGCAGCACCGGCGAGTCGTGCAGCGGCGCGACCAGCAACACGCTGACGAGCGCTCCAGCGAGCGTCCCAACAAGGCGCTGCGCGCCGCGATACACCGTATCCGCGCGCGACCGTGTGCCGAGAAACACGACGAACGTCGTAATGACCGCCCAGAACCAGCGCTCAGGCGAAAGCGAATGGCCGATCAGCATCGCGAGCAACGCAGCGGTCGTGGCGCGCGTGGCGGGGAGCCAGCAGAGCTTGCTGCGCAAGTCGGCGAAGCGCTGCGCCGGGGTCAACGCAACTAAAGCACTTGCTGTTGCCGAAGAAACGCGTCGCATGTCGCCTCGATGTGCCATTTCCCTGAGCCGCGCAATCGCGTGACGCAATACATCGGCGCTCGCCTTGACGCCATCATCCGCGGGTCCCGATGCGAACGCATACTGCCCAGCCGCCACTTCCACTTCGACGATCCGTTCACGAATCGTCTCCGCATCGGACGGATTCAGCAGCGCCAACTGTTCTTCGAGCGACAGCGCGGCTTCGTTCAACGCGGAGAGATGCGCGGCAACCGGCGCGTGAAGCACACGCGACGCGCGCAGCGTCACCGTATGAACGGCGAGGCGAAAGCTCGCCGCGGCTCGCATCGGCATGATCACGCGGCCCACCAGCGCGACCATCAACGGGCCGAAAGCGGACAGCAGAAGCGACTGCACGAGATGCGTCGTCGAGGGATGCAGATACAGGCCCAGGTAAAAACACACCACGGCCAGCATCGCGCAGCCTATTGCACGCGGTCCGCATGCCTGGCACAACATGCCGACGAACATCACCGCGAGGAAGCCCGCATCGCCGGCCAGAGGATAACGGCTCAACACGCTCGCCATAGCAAAGCACACGCAGGCGCAGAGATAGAGGTAAAAGAGCGTGCCGAACCAGGCAGTCCGCCGCGCATCGCGCACGAACAACGGCGCGACCATCGCAAAGAGGATGCCGGGCGCGGCGAGCGTGATGGGCTGACCTTGGGAAACGGTCCACGCGATACTGGCGACGCCGGTGAGCAGGCAGGCGAGCGCGACGCGCAGCGCGGTATGGAGGCGCACGAGTCCCGGGTCCGCAGCTAGCAGGCGGTCGGCGACGCGCGAAAACGCGGCAGCAATCATGATCGATGATGTCCAGGCTGATTGGCCGCCACCGGCTTTTGGCCGATTGCGACAGGGCGGGCGCGTGGGCCCGCCACCTTCGTATCGTCGGACTGGGCCGCCATGCCGGGATCACCGGCTGACGGCGCCGTCCGTCGACGGGCGATAACACTTCGAACAGACACGCCGAATGCGCTACAAAGGGTGGTGCAGCGCATCCAGCGGGTTCGGGTTTTCCCGAATGATACCGGGTCAAAATTGCGCTTGTCGAATTTTTGCCGCAGCGCAGCAGCACGCGGCGCACGTCAAACTGAGGCAAGCCAAACCGCGCTCGCCTCAAGTCGCGTCGTGGAAAATCACCCCTAGCGTATGCCGTTGGCCCGAGCGCAAGCGGCTTACGCCATGCCGCAGATTTACCCGGTAAGGACCGCGCGTCCCCTGAACCGGCCGGTGATGGACCGCGAACACCACCGCATCGCCCTTGCCGAGCGGCACCACTTCCGTACGCGACTGCATGCGCGGACGCTGCTCCGTCATCACGAATTCGCCGCCGGTGAAGTCCACGCCGGGCTCGGACAGCAGAATCGCGGCCTGCAGCGGGAATACATGTTCGCCGTAGAGATCCTGATGCAGGCAGTTGTAGTCGTCGGTGGCGTATTGAAGCATCAGCGGCGTGGGGCGCGTCTGACCGGCGGCGTGGCAACGCCCGATAAATTCCGCATGCGCGGCGGGATACCGAACGTCGATCCCCATCGCCTCATTCCAGCGATTCGCCACCGGTGCGAGACGCGGATAGAGCGCAGTGCGCAAATCGCCGATCAACGGCGGCAGCGGATAAGCGAAGTACTTGTATTCGCCGCGGCCAAAACCGTGCCGTGCCATCACGACGCGGCTACGAAACAACGCATCGCGCGGATAGAGAGCAGTCAGCGCATCGCATTCCTCCGAACTGAGCAGATTGCGCAGCATCGCGCAGCCGTGCGCGTTCAATTCTTCTTCGACATCGAACCAGTCGATCGCGCCGATACGCTGCGCAGGCGAGCCACGCGTCCCCGCTTCAGCGCCTTTCACCTCCGGCTTCTGTCCCGCGCCAGCTTTCAAGTCCAGCGCCAATTCCAGCGAGTGCGACTGCAAACCCTGTGCAACCGTATCCATCAACCCTCTCCATCAAGCGATCACCAGAACGATGCTTAAGTGTAAGCACGGGCGTGATGCCGCGCACCCCGACTCTTGCTTTTCAATTCCGTACTGTTCACGGCCGGTACCTCGGCAACGAGCGCATGATGTTCAGAACGATTCGGTCGCAGCACCCCGCCACACGGCAATCCAGCGAGCCTTAAGCAAATCCAAACGCCCGCTTCGAAAATGCAAACTTCGCAGGACAGGCTGCCTCGTTCATAGTAAGACCCTATAAGCCCAATACGCGTATCTGGAGACTGTGCCCATGTCTGCTTCCCCGCAGAAACTCGACGACTGGCTCGACAAGCAGGAGGTGCTCAAAGACGACATCACCGCCTTTCCACTGAAGGCGATGGCCGCCACGCTCGATCGCGAAGAAAGCGGCGACAGCGTGCCGCCGCTGTGGCACTGGCTGTACTTTCTGCCAGTTGCGCCGATGTCCGAAGTCGGCCCGGACGGCCATCCGAAGCGCGGCGGGTTTCTGCCGCCTGTGCCGCTGCCGCGCCGCATGTGGGCTGGCGGCCGGCTGACCTTTCACGCGCCCCTCAAGGTGGGCGAGCATGCCACGCGGACTTCGACTATCGCCAATATCGAAGACAAGACCGGCCGGTCCGGCCGTCTCGTGTTCGTCACGGTGCAGCACACCATTGAAGCGGGCGGCGAACTGAAGCTCGAAGAGGAGCACGACATCGTCTATCGCGACGCGCCGCAGGAAGGCGCGCGGCCACCGCAGCCGCAGCTCGCACCGGAAGGCGAAACGTGGCGCCGCACGATCGACGCCGACGCCGTCATGCTGTTCCGCTACTCGGCGCTGACCTTCAACGGCCACCGCATTCACTACGACCATCCCTACGTCACGGAAGTCGAGGGCTATCCAGGCCTGATCGTTCACGGTCCGCTGATCGCGACGCTGCTAGTCGATCTGGTGCGCCGCGAGCAACCCCACGCCACGCTGCAAAGTTTCGCTTTCAAGGCGGTGCGTCCGACCTTCGCCGGCCAGGCTTTCACGGTGTGCGGCAAGCATTCCGCCGACGGCAAGATCATCGACTTGTGGGCCAAAGACCACAATGGCTATCTGACCATGCGCGCCACGGCCGCTATTGCCTGAAGTTCGCCTGAGCTTCGCCTGAACTCCAAGAGATTCGACTATGCAAACCACGCAGCAGGATTCCTTTCAGGACATTCGCGAAGCCGTACGCGATCTGTGCCAGCAATTTTCCGGCGAGTACTTTCGCAAGATCGACGAGGCACGCGGTTATCCGGAAGCCTTCGTCGACGCGCTCACCAAGGCCGGCTGGCTGGCCGCGCTGATTCCGCAGGACTTCGGCGGCTCGGGGCTGGGGCTGACGGAAGCGTCGGTCATCATGGAAGAAATCAATCGCGCCGGCGGCAACTCGGGTGCCTGCCACGGCCAGATGTACAACATGGGCACGCTGTTGCGCCACGGTTCCGAAGAGCAGAAGCACAAGTATCTGCCGAAGATCGCGTGCGGTGACTTGCGTCTGCAATCCATGGGCGTGACCGAGCCGTCCACGGGCACGGACACCACGAAGATCAAGACCACCGCCGAGCGACGCGGAGACCGCTATGTGATCAACGGCCAGAAGGTGTGGATCTCGCGCGTGCAGCATTCGGATCTGATGATTCTCCTCGCGCGCACCACGCCGCTTGCGGACGTCAAGAAGAAATCGGAGGGCATGTCGATCTTTATCGTCGATCTGCGCGAAGCGATTGGTCACGGCATGACCGTGCAGCCGATTCTGAACATGGTCAATCACGAGACCAATGAACTGTTCTTCGACAACCTCGAAATCCCCGCCGAGAATCTGATTGGTGAAGAAGGGCAGGGCTTCAAGTACATCCTCGACGGGTTGAATGCGGAGCGCACGCTGATCGCCGCCGAATGTATCGGCGACGGTTACTGGTTCGTCGACAAGGTCACCGAGTATGCGAAAGA
This sequence comes from Paraburkholderia aromaticivorans, assembly GCF_012689525.1. Taxonomy (NCBI): domain Bacteria; kingdom Pseudomonadati; phylum Pseudomonadota; class Betaproteobacteria; order Burkholderiales; family Burkholderiaceae; genus Paraburkholderia; species Paraburkholderia aromaticivorans. The sequence goes on along the minus strand of NZ_CP051515.1, from coordinate 3,243,550 downwards.
GCGCATCGTATTCGGCCGTCCGATCGGCCAGAACCAGGGTGTGCAATTTCCGATCGCGCGATCGTTCATCAATGTCGAGGCGGCCAGCCTGATGCGCTTCGAGGCGGCGCGCCGTTTCGATGCGCATCAACCGTGCGGCGCACAGGCGAATATGGCGAAGCTGCTCGCGGCTGACGCGTCCTGGGAAGCGGCCAACGCGTGTCTGCAATTCCACGGCGGCTTCGGCTTTGCTTGCGAGTACGACGTCGAGCGCAAATTCCGTGAGACGCGTCTTTACCAGGTCGCGCCGATTTCCACCAATCTGATTCTTTCGTACGTGGCCGAGCATATTCTCGGGCTGCCGCGTTCGTTCTGACCTTCGGGCGCCAACAACATGAGACCACTCGACGGTATCAAAGTCGTCACGCTCGAACACGCGATCGCCGCGCCGTTCTGTACGCGTCAACTCGCGGATCTCGGCGCGCGGGTGATCAAGATCGAGCGGCCCGGCGTCGGCGACTTTGCGCGCGGCTACGACGAGCGCGTGCATGGACTGTCATCGCATTTCGTCTGGACCAATCGCTCGAAGGAAAGTCTTGCGCTCGATCTGAAACAGCCTGCCGCGGCGGAGATTCTCGACGCCTTGGTCGCCCACGCGGACGTACTCGTGCAGAACCTCGCGCCCGGTGCCGCGGACCGGCTCGGTCTCGGTTACGACACGCTGAGCAAGAAGTATCCGAAGCTGATCGTCTGCGATATTTCCGGCTATGGTTCCGACGGCCCGTACCGCGACAAGAAAGCCTACGACCTGCTGATCCAGAGCGAATCGGGTTTTCTGTCGATCACCGGTTCGCCGGGCGAGCCGGCCAAGGCCGGATGTTCGATTGCGGATATTGCGGCCGGCATGTACGCGTACTCGAACATTTTGAGTGCGCTGCTGATGCGTGGCCGCACGGGGCGCGGTTGCCGCATCGACGTGTCGATGCTGGAGAGCATGGTCGAGTGGATGGGTTATCCGCTCTATTACGCGATCGACGGTCAAACGCCGCCCGCGCTCTCCGGCGCGGCGCACGCCACGATCTACCCATACGGACCGTTCCCCGCCGGTGACGGCAAGACGGTGATGCTAGGTCTGCAAAACGAACGCGAATGGAAGCTCTTTTGTGAACGTGTATTGATGCAGCCGGAACTCGCTACCGACGAGCGCTTCAACTCGAACTCGAAACGCACGTCGGCGCGTGACGCCTTGCGCGAGGTGATCGTCGCGGCCTTTGCGAAGCTGAGCGCGGCGCAGGTCATCGAACGGCTCGATAGCGCCGGCATCGCCAACGCGCAAATGAACTCGCTCGGCGATGTGTGGGCGCATCCGCAATTGAAGGCGCGCGAGCGCTGGCATGAAGTCGGCACGGCGGCGGGCGTGGTGCCCGCCTTGTTGCCGCCGGGTTTGCCGACGGATGTCGAGCCGCGCATGGACCCGGTTCCCGCGCTCGGTGAGCACACCGACGCGATCCTGCGCGAACTCGGCTACGACAGCGCGCGTATCGACGCGCTGCGAGCCGCCGGCACGATCTGAATGTTTCCTGTGCCGGCGCGTGAACGACGCCACGCCGGCGACCTGAACGAATACGAAGCGACCTCATCATGAACGACCATCCCAGTCTGACGCTTGCCACCTTCGCCGCTCAGCTCGACTTCGACAGCATTCCGCACGCGGTGGTGGAGCGCACCGTCAACCTGTATGTCGACTGGCTCGGCTCGGCGTTGGCCGGCAAAGGCGCGCGGCCGGTCGAGACGATCGCGCGCTTCGCCCGCCAGGCCGGCGGCGCATCGAACGACGGCCCGTGCGAAGTGTTGATCGACCGCAGCCGCACCACGCCGTATTTCGCGGCGATGATCAACGGCGCGGCGTCGCACTTCGCCGAGCAGGACGACGTGCACAACGGCTCGGTGTTTCATCCCGCGACGGTCGTGTTTCCGGTGGCGCTTGCGCTGGCGCAGGCGCATCGCAAGTCAGGGCGCGACTTGATCGCGGCGGCGGTCGCGGGCTATGAAGTCGGCATCCGCATCGGCGAATTTTTGGGGCGCTCGCACTACAAGGTGTTTCACACCACGGGTACGGCGGGCACGGTGGCGGCGGCTGCAACAGCGGGACGGCTGCTCGGTTTGTCGCCGATGCAAATGCTCGACGCGTTCGGCTCGGCAGGCACGCAGGCAAGCGGCCTGTGGGAGTTTCTGCGCGATGCCGCCGACTCGAAGCAACTGCACACGGCCATGGCGGCGGCCAGCGGACTGATGGCCGCACAGCTTGCAGCCGACGGCTTCAAGGGCGCGACGCACATTCTCGAAGGCGCGCAAGGCATGGCGGCAGGCATGTCGAGCGACGCGGATCCCGCGCGTCTCGTCGACCGCCTGGGTAGCCGGTGGGCGACGGCGGAGACGTCGTTCAAGTATCACGCGGCGTGCCGTCACACGCATCCCGCCGCCGACGCGTTGCTCGCCGTGGTGCAGGAACACCGTCTCGCCCCGCGCGATATCGCGAAGGTCGTGGCGCACGTCCATCAAGGCGCAATCGATGTGCTCGGCGCGGTCGTCACGCCGCGCACCGTTCATCAGGCGAAGTTCAACATGGGCACGGTGTTGGGACTCGTCGCGCATCACGGTTATGCGGGCGTGACCGAATTCGAGCAAGGTTTCGACGCCGATGCGATCGCCGCCTTTCGCGACAACGTCGAGATGGCTTTCGACGCCGAAGTGGACGCCGCTTATCCCGCGCGCTGGATCGGCAAGGTGACGGTCACGACCACCGACGGCCGCACGTTCAAGGGCCGCGTCGACGAACCGAAAGGCGACCCAGGCAATACGCTGTCGCGCGATGAGATTGCCACCAAGCTGCATCGGCTGGCGGCATTTTCGGGCGCGGCCACCGAAGGCGAGGCCGCGCGATTGCTCGGCAACGCATGGCAGATTGTGGGCCAAACGCAGGTCGGGTCGGTGTTCGAAGCAGAGTCCAACGCGACGGTGGCCGCATGAGCGCCGCACTGCCGCGCTCCTATCTGTTCGTGCCGGGCAACCGTCCTGAGCGCTTCGAAAAAGCGTACGCGGCCGGCGCGGACGCGGTGATTCTCGATCTCGAAGATGCCGTGCAGCCCGATGAAAAACCGGCGGCGCGCGCGGCGGTACTAGCCGCTGTATCGAGCGATGCATCACGGCCCGCGTGGGTGCGCATCAACGGCTCGGACACGCCCTGGTTCAACGGGGACGTCGCGGCGCTGGCCGGACAGCCGGGTGTCGCCGGGATCGTGTTGCCTAAAGCGGAGACGCGTGAACAGATCGAAGCCGTGCTGGCGACGGCGCATGCCACATTGAGCGTGTTGCCGATCGTTGAAACGGCGCGTGGGTTTGCGAGCCTCGCGGTGTTGTGCGCCGCGCCGCGCGTGCAGCGCATCGTGTTCGGCACGCTGGATTTTCAGATCGATCTCGGTATCGATGGCGATGGCGAGGAACTGCATCTGTTCCGCTCACAGATCGTGCTGGCTTCGCGGCTTGCCGGAATCGGCGCGCCGGTGGACGGCGTGTCGACCACCATCACCGATACCGACGCCATCGAAGCCGACGCGCGTCGCGGCCGACGCTTCGGCTTCGGCGGCAAGCTGTGCATTCATCCGAAGCAGATCGATGCGGTGCATCGCGCGTACGCGTGGAGCGACGCGGACAAGGCATGGGCGCAACGCGTACTGGCCGCGGTGGAAACGAGCCACGGCGCGGCGGTGGCGGTGGACGGCAAGATGGTCGATATGCCGGTGATCCTGAAGGCGCAAAGGATCCTCGCGGGCGCATAGGCTGCGGTCAGCGCATCGCCAAAACATGGCTGCGGGTTGTCCATTAACCGCGACGAAACATCGGCTTCCAATAATGCCAATTCCCTGAAGACGCGGCGTGACGCAATCTTGACGTCACGCGGAGGGGCGCACTCGCGCCGCGTGACTCTAGACCATGCATAGAGCCGTCGCCATAAAAAGACAGCCATGCATCACTGTTTTGCGTGCGCGGTCCAGCCGCGCGCAGACCATGAGGAGACACAATTTGGCAACCGTCAATTCCGGGGCGCGGCTCGATCGCTTGCCCATCAGCCGTTTTCACTGGAACATTCTCGGCCTGATCGGCGCGGGCGCTTTCCTCGACGCATTCGATATCTATCTCGCCAACGGCGCGTTAGCCGCGATGATCAAGAGCGGCTTCACCGATCTGCGGCTCGGCTCGTTTTTCATCTCCGCGACTTTCATGGGCATGATGATCGGCGCGGGTCTGTCCGGTTATCTCGGCGACCGCTTCGGCCGGCGTTATTCGTATCAGGCGAACCTGGCGATCTTCGGTCTCGCGTCGATCGCCGCGTGTTTCGCGCCGAATATCTACTGGCTGATCCTGCTGCGTTTCATCATGGGCGTGGGGCTCGGCGCCGAACTGGTGGTGGCGGCCGGGACGCTGTGCGAATTCGTGCCGCCGGCCACGCGCGGACGCTGGACTTCGCTGCTCGCGTTGATCATCAATTCCGGCCTGCTCGGCGCGACCGCGATCGGCTACTGGGTGATTCCGCATCTCGGCTGGCGTTATATGTTTGCGATTGCCGGGATCGGTGCGCTCGTCGTGTGGTTTCTGCGCCATCGGATGCCGGAATCGCCGCGCTGGCTGGAGACGGTCGGACGGCTCGACGAAGCGGAGGCAACGGTGTCGGCGATCGAGCGGCAGGTCGAGGCGCGGGTCGGCAAGTTGCCGCCAGTGGTGCGCGTGATGAGTCACGAGGTGCCGGCCGCGCCGTTCTCCGCGCTGTTCGCGCGCGGCATGATCGGCCGCACGCTGGTGGCGGCGCTCACCTGCATGGCGATCAACATGTCGCTGTATGGATTCGTCGCGTGGTTGCCGACGTTCTTCGTCAAAGAAGGACTGACGATCGTCCAGTCGCTGGGATTCGTACTGTTGATGTCGTTCGGCGCACCGGCTGGCGCGGTGGTCGGGTATCTGGTCACGGACCGGATCGGCCGGCGTAACGGCATCGTGCTGTTCTCGTTCGTGACGATCGCGCTCGGGTTCGTGTACGTGCAGATGCGGGCGCCAGCGGCGATTTCCGTCGTGGGGTTCGCGCTGGTGACGGCGATCTATACGGTTTGCACGCTCGGATTGTTCGGCTATATCCCGGAGTTGTTTCCGACCGCGCATCGGTTGCGGGGGACGGGTGTCGCCGGCACCTGCGGACGCGCCGCCTCCATGTCGACGCCTTATGTGGCGCTGCTGTTGTACACGCACTTCGGCGTGACGGGCGTGCTGACGATGGTCGGCGGAGTTCTGCTGTTGCTGAGCGTGGCGATCCTCGCGCTGCGGATCGAAACGAGTCAGCAGACGCTCGAGGACATCTCGCCCGATTCCGATCTGACGCCGGCCGGAGAGTTGTTTGAGAAGTCGGCATAGGCCGTTGACCACGTGAGCGCGGTCCGTCGATTCGCGGTTTCAGATGCGATCGCGCTGCAAAGGAACCGCACCTCGATGCCGCACGACTGCGCTCGCGAACCCAGCGCGTGCCCCGCTTTTGTGCGCGATTCTAGCTGGCGAGCGTATCGACGACGCTCGCCAGCGGCCGTAAAGCGTTCAGCAGACGGCCGGCATCGCCGCATCGCTTTCGCATTCAGCCAGCAACGAGAGCAGCTTGTCCAGCGCGAATGGTTTCCTGAGAAAGCCTTTGACGGGCAAGGCGGGCGCTTCGCCGCTGCCGCTCGTCAGAATGACGGGGACGGAAGCCAGTTCACTGCGTGCCTGCATCGATTCGATCAGTTCGACGCCATCCATGTTGGGCATGCGCCAGTCGCACACCACCGCGCTGACGCGCGTGCGTTGCAGTCGTTCAAAAGCTTCGGCGCCATCCGCCGCCGTGGCGACCGTGTAACCACGGCCGACCAGCACGGCGCGCAGCGCGGACAATGCCTCGGGTTGGTCATCGACCAGTAATACGCGACTCATAATGCTTATGCCCGAAATGTTCGGTTGGACTGGGCCTCGGGTATTCGTGGCGCCAGCCTTGACACGGACGCGGGCTAATCGCCATGCGCTCTCGTCCTGTCGAGCCGCACGTTTAAGCAAGTGCCGTGCCCGGTGATGCGCGACACCGTGTGAGCGTGTCTTGCGGGGAGCTTGGAAGCGCCGCAGAGAATCTGTTCAGCGCGGCAGTGTGGGTCGGGTTACGCGAGTCGCATTGCAAGGACTTGATGAGGACGCGCCCCGATTCAAGCGTGGCGATCGGCGCGCGCGATAAGCGATTCAACGCTTATCTGCATCGCTGCGTCCAATGCATGTGGTTGCCGACGAGACCGGCGGTTCTGCCGAAACCGTCTGGCACTTCCTTCACGCCCGGTTAAGATTGGCCTTTGTCTTGCGAGCGCCCAGCGGCGCTTCAACCCAGGCCTTCATCATGCATTTCGATTTCGTGGACTTGCGTCTGCTCCTCAATATCGCCGACACGCAAAATCTGGCGCGCGCCGCGGAGCGCTCGCATCTGTCGGCGCCGGCGGCAAGCAACCGGGTCAAGAATCTCGAGGAACAACTGGGTTTCAAGCTGCTTTATCGCACCAGCCAGGGCGTGACGCTGACGCCCGCGGGCGAAGCCTTCGTGCATCACGCGCGGCTCGTGCTCGAACGGGTCGAGCATCTGGCCGGCGACATGCAGGAGTACGGCGAAGGCATCAAGGGACACGTGCGCATCTGGGCCAACACCACCGCGATCAGCGAGTTCATGCCGGCCGTGCTGAGCCATTTTTTGCGCGATCATCCGGACGTCAACATCGATCTGCGCGAAGTGCTGAGCGGCGAAATCGTCAAAGGCGTGGCGGATAGCGCGACGGATATCGGCATCGTCGCGGGCAATGTGCATGCGGAGCATCTGGAAATGCTGCCGTATCGCGACGACCGGCTCGTGCTGGTCACGTCGCGCGATCATCCGATGGCTCGTCTGTCGTCGGTGGACTTTGCGCAAGTGCTCACGGCCAATTTCGTGAGCTTGCCGACGTCGAGCGCGATCCACGCGTTCATCACCAGTGCCGCCGATGCGCTCGGCGCGCGGCTGAAACTGCGCATCCAGGTCGGCAACTTCGAAGCCGCTTGCCGGATGATCGAAGCGGGCGTGGGCATCGGCATCGTGCCGGAATCGGTCGCGCTGCGGCACGAGAAGACGATGCAGATCGCCACGGTCGGACTGAACGACCCTTGGGCTGAACGCAAGCTCAAGATCTGCGTGCGCAGCCTCAAGGACCTGCCGCCGTTCGCGCGTGTGCTGGTCGACCGGCTGATGGCGGGCGTTTAAGGTCAATATTCGCCGGCGTTGAGTCGCGCGCCATCGGTTCCGTAACGCTCATGCGGCCGGCGCAGATGCTGTTCCGGATGCCCTTTCTTAGAGGCGCTACTTATTTCCAATAAGAAACTAGTGAGACAGAGTCGGCGTGCGGGCGCGGGTTGATGCCGGCGCCGGCGAAGACTCCACACAGTCGATTCGGCAGACCGACCCGTATAGGCTCAGCAAGCCTTTCCGAGCTTTCGCCTAGCCGGCTCCGGGCAAATACCCTTGCCGCCACAAAAGCCCGCGTGTATAGTTTCCGAACTTACTCTTGTTTCGCATCGGAAATTAAAGGGATCCTCATGGACGCTTCCACCATCCTCGCTGACCTCGGCATCGCCCACGCGGCGCAAGCCGGCGACATCGCGGTTCATTCGCCCATCACCGGCGACCTCATCGGCCGCGTGGCCAGCAACACGGTGGCGGAAGTCGACACGGCCCTTGCCCAGGCGAAAGAGGCGTACACCGCCTGGCGCAACGTGCCGGCGCCGCGGCGCGGCGAACTGGTGCGTCTGCTGGGCAACCGTCTGCGCGAGAAGAAGCAGGCGCTGGGCAGCATCATCACGCTCGAGACCGGCAAGATTCTTCAGGAAGGCATGGGCGAAGTGCAGGAAATGATCGACATCTGCGATTTCGCGGTCGGTCTGTCGCGTCAGCTGTACGGCCTGACGATCGCCTCGGAGCGTCCGGGGCATCGCATGGCGGAGACGTGGCATCCCATGGGCACGTGCGTCGTGATCTCGGCGTTCAATTTTCCGGCCGCGGTGTGGTCGTGGAATGCGGCGCTCGCGCTGGTCTGCGGCAATGCGGTGATCTGGAAGCCGTCGGAAAAGACGCCGCTCACCGCGCTCGCCGTCAATCAGATTCTCACCGAGGCATTGCAGGAATTCGGCGACGCGCCGGCCGGCCTCACCGCCTTGATCAACGGCGGCCGCGACGTGGGCGCGAAGCTTGTAGCCGATCCGCGCGCGTCGATCGTCAGCGCGACGGGCAGCACGGAAATGGGCCGCACGGTCGGCGTGGAAGTGGCGAAGCGCTTCGGCCGCTCGTTGCTCGAACTCGGCGGCAACAACGCGGGCATCGTCACGCAAACGGCGGATCACGAACTCGCCATGCGCGGCATTCTGTTTTCGGCGGTGGGCACGGCGGGTCAGCGTTGCACGTCGCTGCGCCGGTTGTTCGTGCACGAGAGCGTGTACGACAAAACCATCGAGCGTCTGACGCAGTTGTACAGCAAGGTGCCGATCGGCAACCCGCTCGAAAAGGGCACGTTGATGGGCCCGCTGATCGACAAGCAATCGTATGGCCGCATGCAGGAAGCGCTGCAACAGGCCACGGCCGAAGGCGGCAAGGTGTTCGGCGGCGAACGCGTCGACGTGAAGGGCTATGAAAACGGCTACTACGTGCGTCCGGCGATCGTCGAAATGCCTTCGCAAACGTCGGTGGTGCTGAAGGAAACCTTCGCGCCGATTCTCTACGTGTTGCGCTACACCGATTTCGCCGACGCAGTCGAGGCGAACAACGCGGCGGTGCACGGTCTGTCGTCGTGCGTGTTCACGACCGATCTGCGCGAAGCGGAGCGTTTCCTGTCCGACTCGGGCAGCGACTGCGGCATTGCGAACGTCAACATTGGACCGAGCGGCGCGGAAATCGGCGGCGCGTTCGGCGGCGAGAAGGAAACCGGCGGCGGCCGCGAGTCGGGTTCGGATGCGTGGAAGGCCTATATGCGCCGCGCCACCAACACGGTCAACTACTCGTCGGCGTTGCCGCTCGCGCAGGGTATCGACTTCAATATCGGCTGATACCGTCCGCTTGACCGGTGCAAAGCAGCGGCGCATTCCTGCGCCGTTGCTGCCTGACACAACCTCTTCAGCAATCCGTTTGCGCCGCCGGCGTTTGCGAGCGGCCACGCTACTCGTGGAGTAAGACGTGAGTTCCAAAGTCGTGATCGTCGGCGGTGGGGTGATCGGCAGCTCGATTGCGTATTTCTTGCGGCTGTCCGATCCGACAGTCGGCGTCACGGTGATCGAACGCGATCCGACTTATGCGCGGTCTTCGTCGGCGCTATCGGCGGCGTCGATCCGTCAGCAATTCTCCACACCGCTTTCCATTCAGATGTCGCTGTTCGGCATCGAGTTTCTGCGCTCGATCGGCGAACGGCTCGAGGTCGACGGCGCCAAACCGTCGATCGATCTGCACGAGGGTGGCTACCTGTTTCTCGCGACGCCCGCCGGCGAGACGACGCTGCGCGAAAACCACGCGCTGCAAACGAGTCTTGGCGCCCATATCAGCCTGCTCGACCAGCACGCGCTGCAAGCGCGCTTTCCCTGGCTCAACACAGAAGACCTCGTGGCCGGCGCGTACGGTGAGAGCGGCGAGGGCTGGTTCGACGGTTACGGACTCGTGCAGGCGCTGCGCAAGAAGGCGCAGTCGCTGGGCGCACGCTATGTCGCCGCCGATGTCACCGCCATCCATCGCGATGGCAAACGCGTCACGCAAGTGCAGACCGCGAACGGCGAAACTTACGCTTGCGACGTGGTGGTCAATGCCGCCGGCGCATGGTCGCGCAAAGTCGCGCAGATGGTCGGCATCGACATTCCGGTCTACGCGCGGCGCCGCAGTATTTTCAACGTCACCTCGCCGGGGCAGCTCGAACGGTGTCCGTTGCTGATCGATCCAAGCGGCGTGTACTTCCGTCCCGAAGGCAAATCGTTTATCTGCGGTACGTCGCCGTCAGCGGATAACGACCCCGACGATCTGCCGCTCGACGAAGTCGATCACGCATTATTCGACGACGTGATCTGGCCGACGCTCGCGCATCGCGTGCCGCAATTCGAAGCGCTGCGCGTGCAGAATTGCTGGTCCGGCTATTACGAATACAACGTGCTCGATCAGAACGCGATCATCGGTTATCACCCGGATGTCGATAACTGCATTTTCGCCAACGGTTTCAGCGGGCACGGTTTGCAGCAAGGTCCGGCAACGGGCCGCGGCATCAGCGAACTGATTCTGCATGGCCGCTATACGACGCTCGATCTGGGCTCGTTGAGCTTCACGCGTGTGCTCGAAAACCGGCCCATCGTGGAGAAGAACGTGGTGTAGCCGCGCGTACATCGGGGTGATGCGGAAAACGCAATACGTAGTGCGGAGATATCGTTTGCCGCCTGCCCCGGCGATGACCACAATCAAAGCCGACCTTCCCACTCGAGACAAGCGGCCTGTCATCATGTTCACGTTCAATCCCGCATTCGAAGCGCCGACCGGTTCGCCGATCCGCGAGCTCTTCAAGTATCTGGCGCAACCCGGCATGATCTCGTTTGCCGGCGGCTATCCGGCGAGCGATCTGTTCGATCGTGAAGGGCTCGACGCCGCGGCGTCGCGTGCGTCGCAACACCCCACGCTCTGCCTGCAATACGGTCCCACCGACGGCCTCCCTGTCCTGAAGGAACAACTCGCGCACCTGATGGCGCGCCGCAGCGTGTCTTGCGCGCCGCAGGACTTGCTGGTGACGACCGGCTCGCAGCAAGGCTTCGATTTGCTGCTGCGCGTGATGGTCGCGTCCGGCGACGTGGTGCTGGTCGAGCAGCCTGCTTATCCCGCGACCTTGCAGGCGCTCAAGCTGCAAGAGGCCGACGTGGTCACGATTCCCGTCGATCAGGACGGCCTCGATGTCGACGCGCTCGCGGCGCTACTCGACTCGGGCACGCTGCGCCGCGCGCCGAAGCTGTTGTACACGGTGCCTACTTTCGCCAATCCGACCGGCGCGACCTTGTCGCTCGAACGCCGCACGGCGTTGCTGAAACTGGCGGCGCGTTACCGCTTTCTGATCGTCGAAGACGATCCCTACGGCGATCTGCGCTTCAGCGGCGCGGCGTTGCCTTCGCTGCTCGCCCTGAGCGAACAGGTGCCGGGGTCGCGCGATTGGGTCGTGCATTTCTCCAGTCTCTCGAAGATCGTCGCGCCGGGCCTGCGCGTGGGCTGGATGCTCGCGCACGCGGAGATTCTGCGACGCTGCGTGGTCGCCAAACAGACCGTCGATCTGTGCAGCTCGTCGTGGACCCAGGCGATCGCCGCGGAGTACCTCGCGAGCGGCGCGCTGGAGCAGCATTTGCCCCGCATCGTCGACGCCTACGCCGTGAAATGCCGCACGCTATGCGACGCGCTCGACGCGCAACTGGCGGAACACATCGCGTTTCATCGTCCCTCGGGCGGCATGTTCGTGTGGGCGCGATTGAAGGCCGGTCAGAATGCGTCCGATTATCTGCGCGCTTGCATCGAGCGCAATGTGATGTTTGTGCCGGGCGTTGCGTTCTATAAAGACAATATCGATTCGTCGGCACTGCGCTTGTCATTTGCCGCGCCCGGCGTGGCGGATATCGAAATCGGCGTGCAGAGAATGAAGCAGGCGCTCGAACATTTTTGACGGCGGCTAAGGTGGTGCTCGCGTCAAAGTAGTAATCGCGATGCCTTAATTAACCCGGTGAGCGCATTGCGCGCAGCCGGGTTTTTTTACGCGTACGCTAAATTAAGCGGATTTAGCATAAAGGCTCCGGACATGTAATGCTATCTAAACCGATCGGCACTATTCTCAAAGCGTCGCGGCCATCTGCCGCATATTGCTGCATATAATCTCCGCACTGGCTTGCGCCGGTTTAACGAGACGAATCGCCGTGTCCAGTGGATGCGTTTCCTAATCCCTTAATCAGGCATGTGTCCGATTTTTGTCAAACTCTTGGGTCAAGTCTGACTGTTAAATAGGAAGTGTCGTTGGTTTTTAGATAAAAATATCGGTTATCATCGCTGCCTTCGGCGATTGATCCCACTGGCTTAATCCGCGGGACACCCACGTTAATACCGTCGCATCGAACCAGAAGAAATCAGATGAAGATGTCGCGCAAAAAGATTGCAATCCTGGTAGTCGGTCTTCTGGTCGTGGCCGGCGTGGTCATTCAGGCGGTGTGGCGTCCTTTTGGTCATCGCCAAATCGCCGAGAACAGCGAAGTCGTCCTCGATATTCGTCACCCTGACGCGGTGATCGACAGCGAAGCGCTCTCGCGTTTGCCGCGCGACATCTTGCGCGTGCCGCTGTTGCACGACGTGTTGACGCAAGACTTCGTCGACTACTACGAATCGAGCAATACGCGCCTGTCCGCCGAGGGCGCGCTGCGGCGTCTCGCGTTCGAACATCAACTCGACTGGCGCGACGAACTGATCCGCCGTGTCTTCGACGAACCCGCGCACGTGCTGCTGTGGCGCTCGCCCGACGGCCGCCTTGGCTACTGGGTGATGTCGATGCATCGCAACGGCCTCGCCAAGCTGCTGCAAGGCGTGGGCAACGTCGCGACGAGCGACGCGCAACTGAGTCAGGTGGCCAAGCTCTCCGGCGACGTGCCGGTCTACGCATTGAAGCTGGCGGTCGGCCGCACGCTGCTGTTCGCCACCAAAGACGACCGCCTGGTGGTGCTGTCCGCACCCGGCGTATTGCTCGACGGCAAAGGCGGCTTGCTGAGCGAGCGCGCCGACGCCGTATCCGAGATGCTGTCCTCGGGCCGCGACGGCGCCGCGCACGCCTATCAGCTCGACGCGTCCGGCGACGCGCCGAAGGGCCATCGGCTGGTGGTGTCGGCCAATTACCTGTCGTTCGGTTATCAGGCGTTTTTCTCCGGTATCGACGCGTTGCGCTTCGACTTTTCGCCGAATAGCAACGCCGCGGCGAACTGGCAAACGTCGGCGCTGATCGAGCCGGGCAAGTTGCCGCAGCAGTGGAACGGCGCCGACCTGTGGCGCGCGTTGCCGGCCAATGCGGCCGCCTGCACGAGCTTGCCGGCGGACTGGAAAGAAGCCTCGGGTCTGTTGGGCAAAGTGGCCGGCGGCGGCGCGGACAACGCAGCCGCGATCGGCGATCAGCTCGCCGGCCCCGCGGCGGTGTGCTGGTATGCGAAGTCCACGCTGGTCGCGCCGGTGTTCGTCGCGCGCGTGAAGAAGCAGGACGCGGCCGGCGTCGCCGCATTGAAGACCGCGCTCGGCAAGACTTTCGGCGATGTGATCGGCGCCTATGAAGCGAAGGCCGCCAAAGCCGACGGCGCCGACTCGGGCTATCGCCGCTTGCCGGTCACCACGCGCGACCAGGGCGCGGACGTCACCGTGTGGCAGCGTCCGGTGAGCGCGCGTTCGGGCACGGCGGTGAGCAGCAAGGCGCCGTTCGCGTCGCAGTTGTCGGCGGAACGTTATTTCCCGGTCACGCTCGCACTCGCGCACGGCTATCTGATTTTCTCGCCGGACGGCCGCCTCGTCGACGATACGCTCGCGGTGCTCGACAAGCGCTATCCGGCGCTCGCCGATACGCTCGCGCCGCAACGTCTGCCGCGCACGATTCTGACGCTCACGCCGTCGTCGGCGGCCGCGCTGATCGAACGCGAGGCCGGCGCGGCGTTGCCGGCGGATCAGGAAGCGGTGTTCCGCAACGCGTCGCGCACGCATCTGGTGCCGAAGCTGCACGCACTCGCTCATTACCCGCCGGTTTCGCTGACGCTGCCGCAGAACCTGCCGGGCTCGACGGGGTGGGTGCCGGTGGAGTGGTGGTTCGATCGCGCGAAGGCGGATGCTGGTTCGAATACGAGCGCTGCCGATACGCCCGCGGATCAACCCGGCACCGAGGGCGACTGAGTGCGCCGCCTTCGCGTACCTGACGCGGCATTCGCGGCGCACGTGCCTGAGCGCGCGGCGCGGCTCGTGGCCGCATCGCGGCCGGCGCATGCCGTGCAGACGACGCTCGCCGCGCAGTCCGCGCTTGCGATGCAAGCAACGCTCGCCACGCAATGCGCGCATGCCCAACTGCCCGAGTCTCACGCCTTCGCCAAATCCCGCCGCACATGGCTCGCGCGCACGGCTTCCCTGTTGGCGCTTGCGAGCCTCGCGCCCTACGCGCACGCGCTCACCAGCGCCGCCGCATCCCCGGACCCCGACGCTCTCTCACCGCAACAATCCGCGGCATTTCGCGCGTGGTTCGCGCGCATCGTCGACCAGCAGATGCGGCGTGGACCGACGCCGCGCTGGACCCAACGCGATTGCGCGGGCCTCGTGCGCTTCGCGGTCGGCGAGACGCTCAGACCGCACGACACCCGATGGCTGCGCGCCAACGGCATGACCAGTCTCGCGGATACCAGCAGCATGCCGCCCGAACTGCAACTGTCCGCGTCGCAGCGCACGATCGCCAACCGCTGGACCCAGCTCGACGGTTCCACCGGCGCATACGCATCGGCGATCGCCCTGATTCAACGCAATAGCCGTTTTGTTTCGAAGGACGTGAACCAGGCGCTGCCCGGTGATCTGCTGTTCTTCGACCAGGGCGACGACCAGCATCTGATGATCTGGCTGGATCGCTACATCGCTTATCACACAGGCACCGTCACGCCGACCGATACCGGTCTGCGCGCCGTCGCCGTCTCCGACCTGATGCAATGGAAAGATTCCCGCTGGCAGCCGCTCGACGGCAATCCGAATTTCGTTGGCGTGTTTCGTTTGGACTTTCTGACACCATGACCCGAATGATTTCCGTCACACGATCGAGCGGTTGGTTGGGCAATGCGCGCCGTCGCGCGGCATGCACGTTCGCGGCGTTGCTCCCCGTCTTATTCGCGGCCATGACGCTCGCCGTCGCACCGGCCGCCTATGCCGACGATGACGCAGCGAGCGCCGCTGCTGCCGCCGATGCCAACATCGCCGGAAATCCGACGCTGCAGACCGCGCCGTCGAGCAACTTCAGCTCGCAGAAAGTGGACGGTCAACCGTTCTTCCTGCTCTCCGACGCGAGCTTCGGCAGCGATCAACTGGCACAGGTGCGGCTCGAAGCGCCGGGCCGTGATTTCAAGGATGCGCTGCAAGCGTACGGCGGCGCGGACATCGTCGTGTATCGCGTGCCGAAGCCGCTGGACTTTCTGAAGGCGCAAAAGAATCTGCATCGGCTGAATGTGGCGCCGAATTATCAGGGCGAAGGGCTCGCGAACACGCTCGCGTATCTGTGGGACCGCTGGCTCACCGAAGCGCGCCGCGCATGGCAGCGTGTGTTGTCGTTCGCGACCCGCAGCAAGGCGACCGAAGCGGCGCCGCAATTCAAGCTCGGTGAGCAGACCGGCAAGCCGACGCAATTCGAGCCGAACTCGCAATTCGCGCCGCTGAAAGGCTACGACAGGGTCGCGCGGTTCCGCTATCCGATCTGGGACGCGAAAGTGATCGAGCCGCCCAAAGGCGTGAATCTCGCGGGCAGCAGCAGTAACTTTATCGAAGCCAGTTCGGGCAATGTGATGATTCCGGTCGGCAAGCTGCCGCCGGGGCTGTATATCGTCGAGGCGGTGATCGGCAACTATCGCGCGCATACGCTGCTGTTCGTGTCGGACACGGTCGCGGTCGTGAAGGCGGCGTCGAGCGGCATGCTCGTGTGGACCACGCGGCGCGATAACGGCAAGCCGGTGGCGAATACAGAAGTGAACTGGACCGATGGCGTGGGCGTTCTGCAAAGCGGCACGACCGGCGGAGACGGCGCGCTGGTGCTGCAACACGTGAGCCCCGAGCGCAGCTATGTGCTCGGCACCGATCCGCAAGGCGGCGTGTTCGTCTCCGAGAATTTCTATTACGACAGCGAGATCTACAACACGAAGATCTACGCGGTGACCGATCGGCCGATGTATCGACCGGGCGATCCGGTGCATGTGAAGTTCATCGGCCGCACGTTCCAGAACGCGACGCAATCGTCGGCGCCGGCCGAAGCCGATATCAAGCTCGACGTGCTCGATCCGAACGGCGCGCCGGTGGCAACCAGCAAGGTGCATTTCGCCTCCGACACTGGCGCGGATACCGCGTTCACGTTGCCCGCCGACGCCACCGCCGGCGGCTACACGCTGCGCTTCGACTACAACGGCGATGTCTACGGCAGTGCATTTCGCGTCGCCGAATATGTGAAGCCGCACTTCGACGTGAACCTGTCGATGGATAAAGCCGATTACGCGACCGGCGAGGCGCTGAAGGGCAAAATCCAGTTGCGCTATCCGGACGGCAAGCCGGTGCGCGACAGCAAGATCTCGGTCACGCTGCGCGCGCAGAAAGTGACGATCGTCGACGGCGAACTGCGTTATGCGGGGCTGTTCCCGGTCAAGCTCGAACAGCAGGAGCTGAAGACGGATAGCGACGGCAACGCGGGCCTCACGCTGCCGGCCGCGAAGGAGCCGAGCCGCTACGCGTTGACGCTGTTCGCGCAGGACGGCGCGGCGTACAAAGTGCGCGTGACGCGCGAAGTGCTGATCGCGCGCGGCGCGACGCCGTATCGTTTGACCACGGCCAAATCGTTCTCGCAACCGAAGGAAGCGGTCAGCTTCGATCTGCAAGCGCTAGGCGCGATCGATCCGGCCTCGCATGCGCCGTCGAAATGGGAATGGACGCGCCTCGAATCGCAAACGCATGGCGAAGGCGCGTTGAAGGGCGCTAGCGCGGGCGGCAAACTGTCGTTCCCGGTGCAATTCGACGAACCGGGTTCGTACATGTTGTCGGTCAAGGACAACTTGGGCAACCTGCTCGCCGCGACCAGCCACTGGGTCGCGGGCGATGGCCTCAAGGCGATTCCGGGCAGCGTCGAAATCGTGTTCGATCGCGACAAGTACAAAATCGGCGACACCGCAGAAGCACTGATCACGTTCCCGATGCCGGTCGACGACGCGCTGCTCACGCTCGAACGCGACAACGTCGAACGTCGCGCGTTGCTCACGGCGGGTGGCGATTGGCTGCAATTGCAACGCGTGGCACCGTCGCAATGGAAAGCGCGCATCAAGGTGGGCGCTGACTTCGCGCCGAACATGACGTTCTCGGTGTTGTACGTGCACGCCGGCGAATACGTGTTCCAGAACGCGGGCATCGTGGTTGCGCAGCCGCAGATCGAACTGAACGTGAAGAGCGACAAGCCGGTGTACGGACCGGGCGACACGGTCACGCTGAATTTCGACAGCACGTTGAACGGCAAGCCGGAAGCGGCGAATCTGACGGTCAGCGTGGTCGATGAAATGGTCTACGTGTTGCAGCCGGAAATCGCGCCGAATATCGTCGACTTCTTCTATCACCCGCGCCGCAATAACGTGCGGACTTCGTCGAGCCTCTCGTTCATCACTTACGACGTCGCGCGCTCGCCGCTGAAGGGCGCGCCGGGCGGACCGCAACGCGCCAACTACAACGAGCGCGGCGTGAAGGTGCTCGAACGGCCGCGCCGCGACGATCAGGACACGGCCGCGTGGGAAGGCAATCTGAAAACCGACGCGAGCGGCCACGCCACCATGACGTTCAAGATGCCGGATTCGCTGGCGCGCTGGCGCATCACCGTGCGCGCGGCGGCGCCGGACGGCATGGTCGGTCAACGCACTGCTTACGTGCGTTCGGACAAGGCGCTGTATCTGAAGTGGAGCGGGCCGTCGCACTTCCGCGTCGACGATCAGCCGGCCATCGACATGATCGCCTTCAATCAGACCGACGCGGACATGGACGCGCAGTGGGTGGTGGACGGCGGCGGGTTGTCGCTCAATCAGAAGGTCACGCTCAGGCGCGGCGCGAACTATTTGCGTCTGCCGAGCGGCGCGCTGAAGGACGGCGTGATCAACGCGTCGCTGCGCAGCGCGGGCAAGGACGTCGACCGTCTGCAAACCACGATTCATCTCGACGCGAGCGGCTGGCTCGATCTGCATCAGAACACGGTGGCGCTCGACGGCTCGAACAAGCCGCTGAATCTGCCGCAAGATGCGCAGGACGTGAGCGTGCGTTTCATCGGCAATGCGGCGAGCCAGTTCATGCGCGTCGCCGACGATCTGATCAACTATCCGTACGGTTGCGCCGAGCAAACGTCGAGCCGTCTGATTCCGTTGGCGCTCGCGCACGATGCGATCGGCCACGGCGACAACGCGAGCTCGACGCAAGGGCTCGAAGCGCTGCTGCGCAATCAGCGGCAGCGTCTGGCGATGCTCGCGGGCGTCGGCGGCACGTTCGGCTGGTGGGGCGATACCACCGGCGGCGCGCTGACCACGGCCTATGCGTATTACGCGGACTGGCTCGCGAGCCGCAGCCTCGGCATCAGCCTGCCCGCGGATAACTGGCAGCACGCCATGGACGTCTATCGCGACGCCGGGGCGAAAGAGCCGCTGCTGCATCGCGCGCTGGCTTTGTGGCTGATGCAGCAGATGGGCTTGCCGGTCGCGACGCCGGTGTCGGGCGTGGCCGCGGACCTGGCGAGCGATGCGGCGGCCACCGCCAAGGCGCCCGCGCGCAGCGGCACGTACGGCGCGTCGGACAGCATCGTGTTCGCGCAAGCCGATTCGCCGCGCGGCAAGCAGATGGCGACGCTGCTGATCGCCAGCATGGCGCGCAGCACGAGCGCGCAGTTGCCGGATGGCTTCGACGCAGCGGCAAGCGCCGCGCGGACTGCGTTGAGCAACGATCCGGCGCCGCTGGTGCAAAGCCTGCTGGTCATGTCGGGTGGCGACGGCGGCGGCGCCTCGGTCGATGCATCGGCTTTGCTCGCAAAGAGCAGTGCCGATTATCCGACGCTCGATCGCGCGCTGACGCTGCTGTGGTTGCGCAAGGCAATGGGCGGTGACGTGGCGGCCGCATCGTTGCCGTCGCTGCAAGGCGCGGGCTGGACACGCGCCTCGACGCCGACCGGCACGCCGCTCTACAAATGGACCGGTGCGGCGCAGCCGACCGCACTCGACGCTGGCGCCGCGCGCACCGACGTCAACGCGCTGGTCTCGTTCCGCAGTCATACGAGCGAGGACAGCCGCCTGAACGTCACCGTCGAGCGCCGTTTCTACAAGCTCGAACCGGTCGAAGTCGCGACCGATCCAAAGAAGAAGGAAGCCGCCGGCGAGAGCCAGTTGGGGCGCTCGGCATTCACCGCGCGTCTGATGAAGCAGGGCGATACGATCGACAGCAATGCGCTCTATGTCGACGAAGTCACGCTCACGCCGCGCTCGGGCAACGCCTACCACTACGGTCTGCTTGACGTGCCGCTGCCGCCGGGCGGCGATGTCGAGGCGACGAGCTGGGGCGTGTCGATCGACGGTCTGCCGGGCGCGAAAGATGGCGCCAGTGGTCCGCAGCCGTTCCAGCGCGTGGCGTCGTACGAGATGGGTGAACTGGCTTATCACCAGCCCGTGCCGTTGCTCGACCGGCCGGTCACGCTGCGGCAACTGGTGCGCTTCGCGTTGCCCGGCACGTTCGCGCTGCCGCCCGCGCGCTACTTCCGCATGTATCAGCCGGACGCGAAGGCGTTCGAAGGCGGCAAGAGCGATCGCGTGACGACGTTGCGCATCCAGTGAGCGAGACGAGACCGCCATGTTCCGCGCGCTTCGGCCTATTCGCGATCGTCTGGCAGCCAGGCTGCGGATCGCGCTTGCCGTGGGCGTGGGACTCGGTTGCGTTGGACAGGGCGTGTCAGCGTATGCGGTGGCTTCGTCTTCAACCGCATTGGCGAAGGCAACGGATGCCGCGACTGGGATGAGCACCGCGACGTCCGCTGGAATGTCAGCGCGATCCGCATCGCAGATGCTGCGCTTCGCCTGGTTGCGCGACGGCCAGAGCCAGCTTTGGCAAGTCGACGGCAGCGGCGCCGCGCTCGGCTTCTCGCCGCAGGCCGCGGCTGTCTTGCCCGCGACGCTGGAGACGCCGCTCGGCAGCGTCTGGAAGCTGTTCGTCTACGGCTATCTGGTGGACCGCAATATCGCCACGCCGGATTACGCCTGCAACGGCGGCGATCCGGAAGAAGTGTATTGCTGCATGACAGGCGGTCACATCGACCGCGAACATGCGCTGGTGCAGTCGTGCGGACTCTTTTTCGAGCCCGCGCGCCTGCAACTCGATCCCGTCGACTGGGGCAAGTACTGGACGGCCGCTCACGCGCCCGCCTGGCTGCGCGATCTGCGCGCCATGACGCCCACGCATCGCGTGCCGGTCGCGGAACTGCTCGCCGCTTTGCAGGCGATGCCCGCCCGACCGCGCGAAGCGGCCGCGAGCACGCTGGTGTCGGTGCTGACTAGCGGACGCGGTGAAGGGACGGTGTCGCTATACGGCAGCGTCTTACGCGCCAAGACTTGGACGATGCCGGATCCGGCGCGTCCGGGTGCCTCGATCGGCGGCGCTGCCGGCTGGCTCGCGGACGGCACGCCGGTGTGGCTCGGCGGTCCGGGCGGCAGCGCGCGCGTGCTGGCGGCCGCCGCGCCGCGCATCGCGCCGCTGCTCACGCAAGTCACCGTGCCGGACGACGGCGCTTGCGTGCTGGTTGATTTCTTCAGCCGCTATCCGATTCGCGAAGTGCTCGGCGACAAAGGACCGGCCGCCGCGCCGGAGGGGCCGTTGCGCGGGGATTTCCGGGTCGGCTTCGTCAATGGCAATTGGGCGCGGGTGACGAGCCGCGGTGAGTTGCGGCTCGATCGCGATGCGGCCGGCGCGCCGCAAGTGGTCGGCCGTTTCGGCATGAACGACTATGTGGCGCGTGTGGTCGAGCGTGAAGGCGACACGAGCCAGGCGGAAGCGGCGAAGGCGCTGGCGGTCGCGGCGCGCACTTACGTCGTGCAGCACGGCAACCACGACCAGGGCTGTTTCCGTATCGACGACAGCAGCAGCACGCAGCGCGTTCTGCCACGCGCGCCGACCGCCGCCGCGCGCCGTGCCGCCGATCTCACCGACGCGCTCGTGCTGACCGGCGTGCCCGTTCAGTATCACCACGACAAAGCGGCGCCGGGACAGATGAGCTGGCTGGCGGCAAAGGCTTCCGCGCAAACCGGCCTGACGTTCGACGCCATTCTCGCGCGCACCTGGCCGCAAGCGACGCTGACTTCGTTCCAGAGTCCGCTGTCGGGTGATTGCGTCGAGGTGGCCGGCGCGCAGGCATGGCTGCAGCGCAACGCGCCGATATGGGCGCGGCGCATGGACGGCGCGGCGGGCTACGAAACGCCCGATCTGCCCGCTGTGTGCGTCGTGCGCGAAGGTCGGCCGTATGCGGATGCGCAGCGCAATCGCGTGTATGTGTATCGGCTGCAGACCGAAGAGGACCGTATCGCGTTGGCGCATGAATACATTCACCTCGCGTTTCAGCATCATCCGCGTGGTCTCGACGAGGCGTTCGTCGAACGCACCGCTCGCACGCTGATTCGTACCGACAATCCGATCCAATGAATACCGTCTCGCGCTCGCCGATATCCTTGTTGCGCCGGCCGTCTCTGCGGCGTGATCTGCGTGTTCGCGCTCTCGTGACGCTGGCCGTGGCTACGCTTGTCCTCTGCACGATTGCGCCGAACGCCCAAGCCGCCGACGCGGACGGTGCGATTGCCGATCTGACCGGCGCGTTCGGCGGCTGGCGTCACAGCGGGCTGACCAACGAGGGCGAGCATTTCGTCGCGGCCTATCCCCGACCGCCGGTCGATCGCGGCGCACAGCGCTATCGCACGCTGATCGAAGGGCACCTGAAGCATATCGACAAACACGCGCGCAAGCCGCCGACGCTCGTCGTCAACGGCAACCCTACGCCGCTCTACACCGACGACGAAGGCGCGTTCGCGCGGCCATGGGCGTTCGGCGCGGGCTCGAACAGCATCGAGCTGATTTCCGCCGATGGCAAACAGCACCAGCGCATGCAGTTCTACGAAGCTGATCGCAGCAAGCCGCAAGCGAAACTGCGCGCGATGGTCACGTGGGATGATCCGCATGCCCAGGTCGATCTGCATGTGATCACACCGGGCGGCTTGCACGCCTTCTTCGCCAACCCGACACTTGAAGACGGCAGCGGTTTCGACGTCGATTCAGTGGACGGCGCGGGGCCGGGCATCTTTTCGTCGGCGGCGCCCGAGCACGGCACGTGGCTGTTCTTTCTGAATTACTGGGGCAATTTCGATTCGACCGGCTACAACTTCGACGCCGCCGCGCACGATCGCGACGTGATTACGGCGACGTTGACGCTGGTGTTCAACGAAAACACGCCGAACGAACGGCGTGAAACGATGGTCGTGCCGCTGCGCAAGATCGGCGACCTGATGCTCGTGAAAAGCGAGCGACTCTGACAGCGGGATGGGAGCAGTGACGATGAAGGTCGAGACGACGGGTTGGATGAAGGTGAGCCGCGCTTGGCTCGCGGCTGCATGTTTCGCCAGTTTGGCCGGCTCGCTGGCCGCGCCGGCGGCGCAAGCAAGCGACATCGACTTCGCCGCGCCGTTGAACGGCTGGCGCAACACGAGCGGCGACAGCGAGCGCTATACGCAGGACGTGCATTACCCGGCGGTGGCGGTGTCGACGCCGGAAGGGCAGTCCAGATTCGCGCTGATCGAAGGACAGATCCGTAACACGCCGAAGAAGAAGGGCACGTCGGTGGGGACGCTGGTGGTCGACGGCACGCCGCTGCCGCAGCGCGTGGAAGAGGACGGCAAGTTCTCGCGTCCGTATGCGTTTCCTGCTGGCAGTAACGGCGTCGAACTGCGTGCGCCGGATGGCAGCCGCAAGCGCGTGCAGTTCTACGACGCCTACAGCGGCAAGACCCAGCCGAAGCTGCGCGTGCTGCTCGCGTGGGATACCGACGGCACCGATCTGGATCTGCACGTCGTCTCGCCCGACGGCGCGCACACCTGGTACGGCGAGCGCGTCGCGCCGAACGGCGGCGCGCTCGACGTCGACGTGACGACCGGCTATGGGCCGGAGATTTATTCGTCCGCGGCGCCGTTGAGGGGCACGTATCTGGTCTATGTGAATTACTACGGCAGTGGCAATAGCGCCGCCGATATGACCGTCGCGCAAGTGACCATCATCACGAACGAGAATACGCCGAACGAAAAGAGCGAAACGATTCGCGTGCCCATGCGCAAGGCCGGTGAATTGACGCTCGTGAAAACGTTTGTATTGCCGTAAAACAGTGAGCACGAGCGGCTTCTGATTTTTCTGATTGCAACGATGCGAAATGGCGTAATTTGTTGATAAACCTTCACTTAATAAAGGCGAGATTTCGTTAAGCAGGAAGAGTGTTTATAAATCGGCAAAAGCGTGTAATGATCGCACTCGTCGGTCACCAGCCCGCAACGCCTACACCAACGCGGGCCATAAAAACGTCAGTTCGTGAAATGGGGCAGAAGAAAAATGAATTCACTGGACCAGAAGCAGCCGCTCTTGACCTATGACGGCAAGATTGGGGAGTTGTACGGGATCTTCATCAAAAATCTGCTGCTGCAGATCATCACGCTAGGTATTTATCGATTTTGGGCGACCACCAATACTCGTCGCTATATCTGGTCGCGCATGCGGTTTCAAGGTGAGCGGTTTGAATATACCGGCACCGGCGGTGAATTGTTCAAAGGGTTTCTGCTGGCGATCGCGATTATGATCGGCGCGATTGTCGGAGCCGGCATTCTCAGCGCGGTTCTGCGCGCCGCGACGGGGAGCGCGTTGCTGGGGGCGCTGCCGCTTCTTCTCCTTTATGTCGTGATCGCGGTGGTCGCGGCGGGCGCCTATTTCAGCGCGCAGCGTTATCGCTTGAGTCGCACGCAGTGGTGCGGGATTCGCGGCGGCATGACCGGGTCGTCGTTCGTCTATGGCGTGTATGTGTTGCTGTATGGCCTGCTGTGCATCGTCACGCTCGGTCAGATGGCGCCGTGGGTGTCGATGCGCCTCGCGGAACGCCGCATCAACGCGAGCAGTTTCGGCAGCTTGCCGTTTCACTTCGAAGGCCGCGCCCGCGCGTTATATGCCGCGTTCGTCGGGACGTTTGTCGGCGTGGTCGTGCTGCTGGTCGTGCTCGGGGCGATCTTCCTCAAGAGCTTCATGGCGCTGCTGCCGATCGGCCACGCTCCGCTGAAGGGCAACGATCCCGCCGCGCTCGCCGCGATCGGCTCGGTGTTTCTGTTTTACGTGCTGTTCATCGTCGGCGCGTTGCTGATTCAGTGCTTCTATCTGGCGCTGGTCACACGCCATGTCATGGGCAATACGACGCTGGGCTCGCAACTGCGCTTCGGCAGCAGCATCACCGCGGGGCGTCTGCTCGGCATGATCCTCGGCAATCTGGCCATCGTTGTGTTCACGCTGGGTTTGGGTTTGCCGATCGTGCTGCATCGCGTGATGCGACTCGCGGCGGATACGCTGCAGGTGTCGGGTCAACTCGATCCGCAAACGCTGGCTCAAAGTGATCAGGCGCCGCCGCGTACCGGCGAGGGCATGCTGAACCTGCTCGATCACGGCGGCGCGTTCTGATTCTGAGACGGTGTTGATCCTCTCCGATTCCGACGGCGCGCGCTCGACGGGCACGCGCTTTTACGACGGCCGCAGCGCCGCGGCTCATGTGGCGACGCTGCGCTGGAGCGACGCGTATCTCTCCATCGACGGCGTAGCGGGTGAGCTGGCGATGTGGCCGCGCGCGCGGCTGGTCGTCGGCGAACCCGATCCGGAAGGGCGCGTCACGTTGTCGTGCAAAGGCGAACCGGGTCGCGTGTCGACCGATGCCGCTACGTTGCCGGCGCAGATCATGCCGCCGCGCATGATGCGTCGGCACTATCTCGGCTGGATGGCGGTCGGTGCGGTGGCGCTGGTGCTCGCGTTCGTGCTCATCGTGCGACTGCCGGCAGTGGGCGCGGCGCTGGTGCCGCGCAGCGCGGAAAACCAGCTTGGCGAGATGGTGGAAGCAGTCGTCGTCGGCAAGCACAAGGTGTGTCGCGGTGAAGAGGGACAGCGCGCGCTCGAGCAACTCGAAGTGCGGCTCGCTCACGCGGCGGGTATCGCGCAACCGGTTCATCTGGAGGTGATCGACCGCAAGATGGTCAATGCGCTGACGCTGCCCGGCGCGCGCATGGTGATCATGCGCGGTCTGATCGAGCGAGTCGGCAATGCCGATCAACTGGCCGGCGTGATGGCGCACGAGACCGGACATATCGCGCGGCGCGATCCGATGGTCGCGTTGTTTCGCGGCGCGGGCATCGGCGTGATCAGCGCGACGCTCGGCATCAATCTCGGTTTTGCCGATGTGTCGTCGCTAGCGGGGCGACTCGTGGGTTTGTCGTATAGCCGCGAGATGGAGCGCCTCGCCGATGCGAACGGCGTGGCCTATCTGCAAGCAAGCGGTTTGCGCAGCGACGGGCTCGCCGGTTTTTTTTCGCTGACCGACAAGCGCAATGGCAGCGCCGGCGCGGCTGTGGAGTTCCTTTCGGATCATCCGCGGACGAGCGATCGGGAAAAGCAGAGTCAAGGATCGCCGCTTGGCGAAAGTGCGTTGACGCCGCAAGAATGGGCCGCTGTCCGGTCGATGTGCGGCAAGCCGTGAGGCACGCGACTCATTGAGAGCGCGGCGGTGAAAGCCAATGCGTTCAAGGAGTTGGGTGAGTCATGCGCAGGTTGTCCACAGGCTTATGGACAGTTTCTGTGGACAAATGCTGTGGACAAGTTCGACCGCGAGCGCGCCTCCGAAGGAGGCGGCTCGTGCGGCCCGACTCTGCCCGTCTGACGATCAAAGATCGGAGTCCAACCGCCGCTCTTCCACTACGTCACGCGTGACCGCCCAATACGGCGGACGCTTGTAGTACTCGTGCACGGACGTGCCCCATTGCATGTCCGCCATGGAAGGCCAGTTATCCTTATCGAAACCGGGTGCGTTCTTGATCCGATCGGCGCTCGCATCGATCACGAAGCACTTGTCGTCCGTGTCGAGCGTGAGCGCGCTCCACGGAATCGCATGAAGCGTGTCGCCGATGCCAAGAAAGCCGCCGGTGGACAACACCGCGTAAGCGATTCGGCCGCCGCGCACGTCGAGCATGATGTCGGAGATCTTGCCGACATGTTCGCCGTCGGACGACATCACCTTGTTTCCGTCGAGCGTGGATGCCGCCATGACATCCGGTCCGGGACCGTCACCGATTCCGACTCCAACAATATTTGCGCCTTGCGTGCCAGCGGATGCCGGGACTTGGGGATCGAGCGTAGTCATGATGTGCTCCTCGTAAAAAAGCGTACACAGGGAGCGCGCAACGACTATGCCTGTTACCTGGGGTGGTTGGCGCGGGAGCGCTTTGCAGGGGTTGCCGCTGCTGCTGGCCGTGCGGCGGGTTTTGCGCGCGCCGCTGTGCGGCGAGGCATGTGTGCAATCGGTCATGTGGGCAGCGTTAGCGGAGAAAGTTGCGCGGACCGTGGCTGGTTTTTCGGGCGGTTCAGCGCGAGTTCGAGCAGGAGATCGGCAACGCGTGGACGCGGCGGTCCAGCAGAAAGTGCTTACCCTTTCTTACCGGTGCTCAAGTTTCGGCGAGCCGAGGTCGATAGGAGTTGTAACCGGCTGCGTGTCGTCGACAAGCTATTTGCAGCGCGGCTGCATATGCGCCCGTTTTGCTGCGTGGGACGGCGGCCGGCGTATCAAAAAAGCAAAATCAACGGAGGTTGCTATGCAAATCGACAGTGCGTTGTCGTCGACACTGCCGGGACCGGACCGCGCGACGACGAAAAGCCCGTCCGCGACGGACGACACCGTCATGCAGACATCGACTGCGGATGCACCCATGCAGGATGACGCCGTCCATATCTCCGCGGAAGGCGCGGTGACGGCGGCTCAAGATGGCAATACGGGTCAGGCTGACGCAGTCAGCGATTCCGCAAATGAGGACACACCGGCATCCGGCGTGTCAGCGGTCAAATCGTTTGCGTACGGCACGCTCGGGCTCGAGCGTCCGGATCAGCCTCAGGAAGCGCACAACGCGTTCTATACGGCCGGGCGGTGGCTGGCAGCGGGAATCACGATCGGTGGGATCATTTCGCTGCTTGCTTGAGGGAGGGGAAAAAGAAAGCGCTTGCCGTGCGTGACGCACGGCAAGCGCTATTGACGGCTTAGCGGTTGGCTTAGCGGTCGAGGAACGACTTCAGGCGGTCGGCGCGGCTCGGGTGCATCAGCTTGCGCATGGCCTTGCTTTCGATCTGACGAATCCGCTCACGCGTGACGTCGAACTGCTTGCCGACTTCTTCGAGCGTGTGGTCCGACTTCGTGTTGATGCCGTAACGCATACGCAGCACCTTGGCTTCGCGCGGCGACAGCGAGTCGAGCGCGTCGTCGATGGCGGCGCGCAAGTCGGCTTGCATCGCTGCGTCGGCCGGCGAGGACGCTGCCGAGTCTTCGATCATGTCGCCGAGCGTGGCATCGCCGTCGTCGCCCACCGGCGTTTCCATCGACACCGGCTGCTTCGCGATCTTCAGAATACCGCGCACCTTCTCTTCCGAGAGTTCCATGCGTTCCGCGAGCACGGACGGATGCGCTTCCTGACCGGTCTGCTGCAGGATTTCGCGCGAAATGCGGTTCAGCTTGTTGATCGTTTCGATCATGTGCACCGGCACGCGGATCGTGCGAGCCTGGTCGGCGAGCGAACGCGTCACAGCCTGGCGGACCCACCACGTTGCGTACGTGGAGAACTTCCAGCCGCGACGGTATTCGAACTTGTCCACCGCCTTCATCAAGCCGATGTTGCCTTCCTGGATCAGGTCGAGGAACAGCATGCCGCGGTTCACGTACTTCTTCGCGATCGAGATCACGAGACGCAGGTTCGCCTCGATCATCTCGCTCTTCGCCTTGCGCATCTTCGATTCGGCCGCGACCATCTGGCGGTTGATCTCTTTCAGATGCTTCAACGGCAGCGAAACCGTTGCTTCGATTTCGATCAGCTTTTGCTGTTCGGACTGAATCGCCGGCAAATGGCGCTCCAGCGCCGCGCCGTACGACGAAGCACCGCGCGCCGCACGTTCCGTCCAGCCGAGGTCGGCTTCATGACCGGCAAACGACTCGATGAACTTCTCGCGCGGCATGCCGCTCTTCGAGACGACGATTTGCAGAATGTTGCGCTCGATCGCACGAACTTGTGCAACCTGTTGCTGCACGTCGCCGCACAGGCGGTCGATGGTACGTGCCGTGAAGCGGATCTTCGCGAGGTGCTGCTGGATCTCTTCGCGCGCGCGCTGATACGCCTTCGAGGTGACGTCACCGCGCGTGTGCGAAGCGTTCATCTGGTCGGACAGCATGCCGACCTGGGCGAAGATTTCGAGGCAGTCGCTCGTGAGTTGCTTCAGGCGTGCTTCGTCCGCTGCCGAGGAATCGGCCGGGCCGACGTCGTCGTCGCTGTCTTCTTCGTCGTCGCTGTCCGTGTCGGCGTCGACCTCGGTAGATGCGTCCGTGCTTGTGCTGTCTTCTTCGGCGGCGAGCGTGTCTTCATTCAGACCGTCGACCAGTTCGTCGATGCGCAGTTCGCCGTCGGCAACCTGCTGCGCGCTCGCCAGAATGGCCGAGATCGCGAGCGGGCAAGCGGCAATCGCCTGCACCATTTCATGCAGGCCGTCTTCGATGCGCTTCGCAATCGCGATTTCGCCGGCGCGCGTCAGCAGTTCGGTCGCGCCCATCTCGCGCATGTACATGCGCACCGGGTCGGTCGTACGGCCGAATTCGGAATCGACGGTGGACAGGGCGACTTCGGTCTCCTCGTCCGCCTGATCGTCCGACACGACGGCCGGGGCGTTCGAGTTGAGCAGCAGCGTTTCCGCGTCCGGGGCCTGTTCGTAGACCTGCACGCCCATGTCGTTGAACGCGCTGACGATGCTGTCGATCGCGGCCGTCTGCGCGAAGTTGTCAGGCAAGTGGTCGTTGATCTGCGCGTGGGTCAGGTAGCCTTGCTCCTTACCCAGCTGGATCAGTGCACGCATCTGGCGCTGACGTTCTTCGGCTTGCTGCGGCGGCAGCTCGGCCGCCACGGGGATCGCTTTACCGGCGCCCTTGCCCTTGGCCGTACGGCCCGAGGGCGCTTTGGCGGTGTAGGTGGCGGTTTCGTGTTGCGAATCTTCGCGATCAAAAGGGTTCACGTATTCTCCTCTAGAGGCTTCGCTATGAGACGCAAGACGCGACCGTCAGGCGTTTCGAGCATGGCTCAACATCACCTGAGTGACTCAACGCGGTTGTTTGGCTGTGCTCTGGGGAGCAAAAAAGATGAGCCCGCTCGAAGCGGGCCGATAGAAATGTGCGAAATTCGCGCGGCTCGCAGTATATCCGAGGTTGGGCCTTTGCGCTCATCGTGTGCACATCTTTTCATCATGCGCGTTTGTCGCAGGTTCGTCCTTGGGCCGCTGGTCGGGCGTAGAGCGGTCGCCGGGTCGATGCATCTAGGTGCGTGCACATTCGCTGATTTCAAGCTCCTCACTATAGAGGAGTTCGGTCGTCCTCACACGACATGATCACGTTTGCACCATGCTCCCTATATATAGGCGAAGCGTGTTCTGGCGTCGATCGGCGCCTGGTCAAAAGAAAATTCACAAAAGGGGGTTGACGACGTGTCAGTCGTTGTCCATAATCTCGTTTCTCTGCTGCTGATGCAGCGACGCAGAACGAAGCGGTGCCGGGTAGTTGAAGTGCGGTGCCAGTTCGGTAGTGAATGCGGACTCGATCTTTAAAAATTAACAGCCGATAAGTGTGGGCGCTTGATGCGCGACGCGCGGTGGATCTTTCGGGATCTGCCGAACAAGCGAAAGTATCAAGTCTCACACAGTAATGAAAGGAAGGTTTGACTGTCGCAAGATGGTTGGATCATTCGTCAGTACGTTGAGTGAGCGACCGGTCTCGGAAGAGACCGAAAAACAGTAACAGGTTTGAACTGAAGAGTTTGATCCTGGCTCAGATTGAACGCTGGCGGCATGCCTTACACATGCAAGTCGAACGGCAGCACGGGGGCAACCCTGGTGGCGAGTGGCGAACGGGTGAGTAATACATCGGAACGTGTCCTGTAGTGGGGGATAGCCCGGCGAAAGCCGGATTAATACCGCATACGATCTGCGGATGAAAGCGGGGGCTCCTTCGGGACCTCGCGCTGCAGGGGCGGCCGATGGCAGATTAGCTAGTTGGTGGGGTAAAGGCCTACCAAGGCGACGATCTGTAGCTGGTCTGAGAGGACGACCAGCCACACTGGGACTGAGACACGGCCCAGACTCCTACGGGAGGCAGCAGTGGGGAATTTTGGACAATGGGGGAAACCCTGATCCAGCAATGCCGCGTGTGTGAAGAAGGCCTTCGGGTTGTAAAGCACTTTTGTCCGGAAAGAAAACCTCCTGGTTAATACCTGGGGGGGATGACGGTACCGGAAGAATAAGCACCGGCTAACTACGTGCCAGCAGCCGCGGTAATACGTAGGGTGCAAGCGTTAATCGGAATTACTGGGCGTAAAGCGTGCGCAGGCGGTTCGCTAAGACAGATGTGAAATCCCCGGGCTTAACCTGGGAACTGCATTTGTGACTGGCGGGCTAGAGTATGGCAGAGGGGGGTAGAATTCCACGTGTAGCAGTGAAATGCGTAGAGATGTGGAGGAATACCGATGGCGAAGGCAGCCCCCTGGGCCAATACTGACGCTCATGCACGAAAGCGTGGGGAGCAAACAGGATTAGATACCCTGGTAGTCCACGCCCTAAACGATGTCAACTAGTTGTCGGGTCTTCATTGACTTGGTAACGTAGCTAACGCGTGAAGTTGACCGCCTGGGGAGTACGGTCGCAAGATTAAAACTCAAAGGAATTGACGGGGACCCGCACAAGCGGTGGATGATGTGGATTAATTCGATGCAACGCGAAAAACCTTACCTACCCTTGACATGTATGGAAGTCTGCTGAGAGGTGGATGTGCCCGAAAGGGAGCCATAACACAGGTGCTGCATGGCTGTCGTCAGCTCGTGTCGTGAGATGTTGGGTTAAGTCCCGCAACGAGCGCAACCCTTGTCCCTAGTTGCTACGCAAGAGCACTCTAGGGAGACTGCCGGTGACAAACCGGAGGAAGGTGGGGATGACGTCAAGTCCTCATGGCCCTTATGGGTAGGGCTTCACACGTCATACAATGGTCGGAACAGAGGGTCGCCAACCCGCGAGGGGGAGCCAATCCCAGAAAACCGATCGTAGTCCGGATCGCACTCTGCAACTCGAGTGCGTGAAGCTGGAATCGCTAGTAATCGCGGATCAGCATGCCGCGGTGAATACGTTCCCGGGTCTTGTACACACCGCCCGTCACACCATGGGAGTGGGTTTTACCAGAAGTGGCTAGTCTAACCGCAAGGAGGACGGTCACCACGGTAGGATTCATGACTGGGGTGAAGTCGTAACAAGGTAGCCGTATCGGAAGGTGCGGCTGGATCACCTCCTTTCTCGAGCTAGACGTGTCGAACGTTGAGCGCTCACGCTTATCGGCTGTGAAAATGGACAGACTCAGGGGTCTGTAGCTCAGTTGGTTAGAGCACCGTCTTGATAAGGCGGGGGTCGATGGTTCGAATCCATCCAGACCCACCACTGTTTCTGCGGTGGCTGCGCTAATTGATCAACCCCTGGGGTATCCGTACAGATAGCGATATCTGTGTATGACTGGGGGATTAGCTCAGCTGGGAGAGCACCTGCTTTGCAAGCAGGGGGTCGTCGGTTCGATCCCGTCATCCTCCACCAATCCTCAATGCGTAGCGTTGCTGTGAGAAGCAGAGCGTTGTGCATTGGCGATTGAGCCAGTCAGAGTGATACGCGGTTATAGCAACCGCGATATCGGCTGTCGTTCTTTAACAATCAGGAAGAAGTAGTAAAGAGATTCACGAAAGGACATCTAGAGATGGGTGTGTGAGTAGGTGAATCAGGGTTGTGATTGTATCAATGTATGAAAAGAGAGATCGAAAGATCGCTTTTGGAATACGGCGCAACACGAATACTCAACCTGTAGCGACTGTTGAACTGCTGCTGTGGCAACACAGGGGTGGCGAGACACACTCGTTATAGGGTCAAGCGAACAAGTGCATGTGGTGGATGCCTTGGCGATCACAGGCGATGAAGGACGCGGTAGCCTGCGAAAAGCGGTGGGGAGCTGGCAAACGAGCTTTGATCCACCGATATCCGAATGGGGAAACCCACTCCGTATGGAGTATCCGTAGCTGAATACATAGGCTACGTGAAGCGAACGCGGTGAACTGAAACATCTAAGTAACCGCAGGAAAAGAAATCAACCGAGATTCCCAGAGTAGTGGCGAGCGAAATGGGACCAGCCTGTACTCTTTATCTTCATTGTTAGTCGAACGCTCTGGAAAGTGCGGCCATAGCAGGTGATAGCCCTGTAGACGAAAACAGCGAGGAAGAACTAGGTGTACGGAAAGTAGGGCGGGACACGTGAAATCCTGTCTGAAGATGGGGGGACCATCCTCCAAGGCTAAATACTCGTGATCGACCGATAGTGAACCAGTACCGTGAGGGAAAGGCGAAAAGAACCCCGGGAGGGGAGTGAAATAGATCCTGAAACCGCATGCATACAAACAGTCGGAGCCTTTGAAAGAGGGTGACGGCGTACCTTTTGTATAATGGGTCAGCGACTTACATTCAGTGGCAAGCTTAACCGATTAGGGCAGGCGTAGCGAAAGCGAGTCCGAACAGGGCGATTCAGTCGCTGGGTGTAGACCCGAAACCAGGTGATCTATCCATGGCCAGGATGAAGGTGCGGTAACACGTACTGGAGGTCCGAACCCACTAACGTTGAAAAGTTAGGGGATGAGCTGTGGATAGGGGTGAAAGGCTAAACAAACCTGGAAATAGCTGGTTCTCTCCGAAAACTATTTAGGTAGTGCCTCGTGTATCACCTTCGGGGGTAGAGCACTGTCATGGTTGTGGGGTCCATTGCGGATTACTACGCCATAGCAAACTCCGAATACCGAAGAGTGCAATCACGGGAGACAGACATCGGGTGCTAACGTCCGGTGTCAAGAGGGAAACAACCCAGACCGCCAGCTAAGGTCCCCAAATATTGCTAAGTGGGAAACGAAGTGGGAAGGCTAAAACAGTCAGGAGGTTGGCTTAGAAGCAGCCATCCTTTAAAGAAAGCGTAATAGCTCACTGATCGAGTCGTCCTGCGCGGAAGATGTAACGGGGCTAAGCAATATACCGAAGCTGCGGATGCACATTTATGTGCATGGTAGGAGAGCGTTCCGTAAGCCTGCGAAGGTGCATTGAAAAGTGCGCTGGAGGTATCGGAAGTGCGAATGCTGACATGAGTAGCGATAAAGGGGGTGAAAGGCCCCCTCGCCGTAAGCCCAAGGTTTCCTACGCAACGTTCATCGGCGTAGGGTGAGTCGGCCCCTAAGGCGAGGCAGAAATGCGTAGCTGATGGGAAGCAGGTTAATATTCCTGCACCATTGTTAAATGCGATGGGGGGACGGATCGCGGAAGGTTGTCCGGGTGTTGGAAGTCCCGGTTTCTGTGTTGGAGAAGGCACTCAGGCAAATCCGGGTGCGCAATTCAAGGGCATGGGACGAGCCGCTTAGGCGGTGAAGCAACTGGAAGTGGTTCCAAGAAAAGCCTCTAAGCTTCAGTTTAACAAGACCGTACCGCAAACCGACACAGGTGGGCGAGATGAGTATTCTAAGGCGCTTGAGAGAACTCGGGAGAAGGAACTCGGCAAATTGGTACCGTAACTTCGGGATAAGGTACGCCCCTGTAGCTTGACTGGCCTGCGCCAGAAGGGTGAAGGGGTTGCAATAAACTGGTGGCTGCGACTGTTTAATAAAAACACAGCACTCTGCAAACACGAAAGTGGACGTATAGGGTGTGACGCCTGCCCGGTGCCGGAAGATTAAATGATGGGGTGCAAGCTCTTGATTGAAGTCCCGGTAAACGGCGGCCGTAACTATAACGGTCCTAAGGTAGCGAAATTCCTTGTCGGGTAAGTTCCGACCTGCACGAATGGCGTAACGATGGCCACACTGTCTCCTCCCGAGACTCAGCGAAGTTGAAGTGTTTGTGATGATGCAATCTCCCCGCGGCTAGACGGAAAGACCCCATGAACCTTTACTGTAGCTTTGCATTGGACTTTGAACCGGTCTGTGTAGGATAGGTGGGAGGCTTTGAAGCGTGGACGCCAGTCTGCGTGGAGCCGCCCTTGAAATACCACCCTGGTTTGTTTGAGGTTCTAACCTTGGTCCGTAATCCGGATCGGGGACAGTGCATGGTAGGCAGTTTGACTGGGGCGGTCTCCTCCCAAAGTGTAACGGAGGAGTACGAAGGTACGCTAGGTACGGTCGGAAATCGTGCTGATAGTGCAATGGCATAAGCGTGCTTAACTGCGAGACCGACAAGTCGAGCAGGTGCGAAAGCAGGTCATAGTGATCCGGTGGTTCTGTATGGAAGGGCCATCGCTCAACGGATAAAAGGTACTCTGGGGATAACAGGCTGATACCGCCCAAGAGTTCATATCGACGGCGGTGTTTGGCACCTCGATGTCGGCTCATCTCATCCTGGGGCTGTAGCCGGTCCCAAGGGTATGGCTGTTCGCCATTTAAAGAGGTACGTGAGCTGGGTTTAAAACGTCGTGAGACAGTTTGGTCCCTATCTGCCGTGGGCGCTGGATATTTGAAGGGGGCTGCTCCTAGTACGAGAGGACCGGAGTGGACGAACCTCTGGTGTACCGGTTGTCACGCCAGTGGCATCGCCGGGTAGCTATGTTCGGAAGAGATAACCGCTGAAAGCATCTAAGCGGGAAACTCGCCTTAAGATGAGATATCCCCGGGGCTTCGAGCCCCTTGAAGGGTCGTTCAAGACCAGGACGTTGATAGGTCAGGTGTGGAAGCGCAGTAATGCGTTAAGCTAACTGATACTAATTGCCCGTAAGGCTTGATCCTATAACCGGTGTGTCTTGCGCACGGTTGAGTGATCGTTTGTTGTGCCTCGAACAACACAGCCCAACGCTTTAGCTCTGGTGAGCATCACCAGAAACTACTTCTTCCAGATTGGCGGTACTGCCCCACCGGCAGTACGGCAACAAGTCATGCCTGATGATCATAGCGAGTCGGTCCCACCCCTTCCCATCCCGAACAGGACCGTGAAACGACTCCACGCCGATGATAGTGCGGATTACCCGTGTGAAAGTAGGTAATCGTCAGGCTCCCTAGCAGCAACAGAAACCCCACCCCGCAAAGGTGGGGTTTCTGCGTTTACGCGGCCGGAAAACAGACAAAAAACACGCGGGATAAACCACCTTCACTCCTTCCCCATCCGCAGCGTGTTCGCGTAGCCCGTCAGTTCCAGGTACGCCCGTCCGACATCGACACCTTCGTGGCTTACCCGCACCGCGCCTTCCCAGTACACCGCGCCCGTCGATTGCCAGAAACTCGTCGACGAGGTTTCCCTCGCCGCCCCACATCACGCGATCCGGCTAAGCCCGCTTACGCACCGGGGTCTGATAGGGCACACCAGCGGTAAATCGATCGAGTCGTTCACTCGCATCGGTGATCGCCCAAAGGGGCGCGCTATGCAACTGCCGGTCGTAAGCCGTTGCAATCGTCGCAAAAAGCGCGAAGCCTGCGCCGTCCAATTCCCACTTGCCCGTCTCACGGCCGATGTCGAACACTGCCGACACCGCACGTTCCGCCGCACCCCGTTGTTCACCGGTCGCCGAGCCGAAACCCGATTCCGCCAGAAAGCCCGTCAGCAGCATGATTTGCGTGAGCGTTTGCGCGTCGCTCATGCTGCCGGCGCCGCGGCGCAAGGTGTCGAGCGCCAGATGGACCCGCAGTGCGAGGTCGTCGGCGGTTTGCCGGGCGATCGGCAACAGCATGGCCTTGGCATGCCGCGCACGCGCAGCGCCAGTGTGGCGGGATAACGGAATAGGTTGTGCCATGAAGGTCCAATGTTTATGCCTGTGCAGATGCAATAACGGCGCGGCCCGTAAAAGGTTGAGCCCTCGTTGTGCATGCCGCAGGCGGACCGCTTGGAAGGCCGACTGGCGGCCTTCGCCACGACTCCTTCGCGGAGTTCGGCGCGTGCATCCTCGAACCTGAGGGCGCGATGCCTTTCAATCTTCCTTCATGCGGGAGACATTTCACCCCCCCGAACCTCGCGCCGCGCGGTGTCGATACTGCGACCGCGTCGCAACTTCGGCTGTATGCCGGACGCATCAAACCATTTGCGTCTCTTCATCAGAGAAGATGACCTCTATCCGCGAGGCAACACACCTACCCGGCGTCCCCAACGAAACCGCCCTCGACCATCACCCCCCACAGCCCCACCAACCCCACCAACCCCACCAACCCCACCAACCCCACCAACCCCACCAACCCCACCAACCCCACCAACCCCACCAACCCCACCAACCCCACCAACCCCACCAACCCCACCAACCCCACCAGCCCCACCAACCCCACCTCACTCACCCTCACCCTCATCCGAAGACGCCACCACACTTCGCGCCCGCACCCGCCGACGAATCTCCGAATCCAGGATCAGACGTCCACGCAGCTTCCCCTTCATCCGCTTCACATAGCGCGGCGCCTCCGTCATGTGAATCACCATCAACTCCCGCACTTTCTCCACATCGCGCTCACGCGCCGCCTTCGTAATCGCTTTGTGAATCTTGACGTTTGCCTGACCGAACCGCTCATGCTCAGCTTGCGGCGTGTCGTTACGAAACTCGATGAGTTGCCGGATCATTTCATTGATCAACTCGCAACTGAAGCGCAGGAACGGATTCGGATTCGCCGCCGCGAGGATGTCGTGGAAATTCACGTCTTCCTGACGTTGCCGCACGATATCCTTCCCGCCATGTGATGAAGCCGGTTGATCACAACACGCAATGCTCGCGTCGAGCGCCTCGAAGTCCTGCTCCGTCAGATGCGGCACGGCCCCTGCCGCGAGTTCGGGCTCCAGCAATTTGCGCACGGTGTAGATGTCGTCGATCGAAACGTCCTTGAAGAACAGATAGTTCTGCAGAAGTTGCAACGTACGATCGAGCGGCACCTCCACCACCATGCCGCCGCCGCTCGGGCCGGTGGTCACTTTGATGAGACCTTGCACCTCAAGCGATTTCAACGCCTCGCGGATCGTGCTTTTGCTCACTGAAAAGAGCTGCTGCAACTCCACCTCGCGCGGCAGTCGGTCGCCTGGCTTCAGGTCTTTCTCGGTGATGAGCCGCTTGATTTCCTCCGCGACCAGATCGCCGCGTTTTTGCTGCTTGATCTCAATCGCGGCGCCAGCCTTGGCGCGGTCCATGGCCATATTCGATGCTCCCAGTTTGTCCTGCACGATCGTCGATCGATTCGCCGGCGCAGTCGCAGCCTGAAAGGCCGCTCCGACGCCGCCAGGAATTTTGCCTTATTGACACCCGAATTTATTGTACCTACGATCAAGTCCAACCTATTTATCATGATAAATAGAACAAAGCCGATGCGGTGGAAAACTTCACGGCGGCCAGCAAGCTCGAGCAGTCGTTCGCGCAATGCGTGCAGTTTCGTAGTCGGTCAGTGCGTGTCTCTTTCCTAAGGAGCGTCATTTTGAATCGCCGAAATATGTTGAAGCTGGCCGCGTTGTCGGCCGTTCCGGGGACGTTGGGCTCGCTGGTCGCGCGAAGCGCGTTCGCGCAGGCCGGCACCTTGCAGTTCGCCTGTCCGGTGCCGATGTCGGGTCCATTCGCGGCGAACGGCAAATACGCCGACCTCGGCATGAAGCTCGCTATCGAGCAGTACGGCAAGGTGCTGGGTCAACCGCTCGCATACACGGTGCTCGACACGGAAGGCAAGCCTGCAACCGCCGTGCGTCGGGTGCAGGAAATCGCGCAACAGAAGAACGCGCGCTTCTTTGCCGGCGGTATTCTGTCGTCCGAAGCATTGGCAATGGGCAAGGAAGTCCAGAAGGCGGGCGGTATTTTCATCACGACGGCCGGCGCGGACGAAATCACCGGCAAGGACTGCAACGACGCCACGTTCCGCTGGTCGGTGCCGACCTACGGCGCGATCGAGCAGACGGTGCGTCCGCTGATCCAGATGATGCCCAAAGCCAAACGCTGGTACACCATCACGCCGCAATACGTGTTCGGTGACGGTTTGCTCTCCGCTGCGAAGGCGATCTTCAAAGAAAAGGGCATCGAACATGTGGGCAACAGCTACCACTCGCTCAACGAGAAGGAGTTCAGCGGCTATCTGACGAACGCAGTCGCTGCGAAGCCTGACGTGCTGTTGATTCTGAACTTCGGCTCGCAATCGTCCGACACGTTGCGCCAGGCCGTGAGCTTCGGCATGAAGAACAATTGCACGATTCTGATGGCTTGGGCGTCCGGACTCGAGCAATTCGAATCGCTCGGTGCGGACCTGTGCGAAGGCGTCTATTTCGGCGCACAGTATTGGCACGACATCGATTCGCCGCTGAACCGCGATCTCGTCAAACGCGCGAATGCCGCATTCAAGGCAAACCCCAACTACAGCCTCGCAGGCTCGTATATCTGCACAAAGATCCTGCTCGACGGCATCGTGAAAGCAGGCAACGTCGACCCGAAAAAAGTGGTCGCCGCACTCGAAGGCATGAAATACGACGGTTTGACCGGCCCGGAAGAAGTCCGCAAAGGCGACCATCAGGTGCTGAAGAACTATTATCTGTTGAAGGGCAAGGCGAAGAACAAGATGAAAAACGCCGACGACTACGCGGATATCGTCAGCTCCGGCCAATCGTTCCTGCCGCTCGACAAAACCGGCTGCAAGATGGCCTGACGCCTGAGTGCCGCACGCGAGCGCGGCGCGCAGATCGCAGCACCGCACCGCGATTTCCCTTCGCACCACCCTTTAGACGGACGCCATGAACGTTTATCTCCTGCAGATCGTCAACGGCATCGGAGTGGGGATGCTGTATTTCCTGCTCGCAGTCGGTTTGTCGATCGTATTCGGCCTGCTGCGCTTCGTGAATTTCGCGCACGGCGCGTTCTATCTGCTCGGTGCGTACTTCTGCTATCAGGCGATGCAATGGTCGATGAGTTTCTGGACCGCGCTCGTGGTCGTGCCGATCGTCGTGGGCGCGCTTGCGTGGGTCGTCGAAAAACTGATTCTGCGACACGTCTACGCGCAGCAGCATGAGTTTCATATTCTCGTGACTGTGGGTCTCGCGCTCGTCGTGCAGGAATGCGCGATCCTGATCTGGGGACCGCTCGGCGATAACGTGGCAGTGCCCGATGTGCTGAACGGTGTCGTGATCTGGGGCAGCTTCGTCTATCCGAAGTACCGTCTCTTCGTGATCGGCTTCACGGCGGTATTGGCCGCACTCTTGTGGTGGGTGCTGGAAGGTACGCGGCTCGGCAGCGCGGTGCGTGCAGGCAGCGAATCGACGGAGATGGTCTCGCTGCTCGGCATCAACGTGTTGCGTGTTTTCAGCCTCGTGTTCGCGCTCGGCGCTGCAACGGCCGCGTTGGCGGGCGTCCTTGCCGCGCCGATTCGCGGCGTCGATCCGTTCATGGGTATCGAAGCGCTTAGCGTCGCGTTCGTCGTGGTGGTGGTCGGTGGAATGGGTAACTTTCTTGGCGCGCTGGTTGGCGGATTGCTGGTGGGAATCGTCCAAAGCGTGATGAGCACCTTGTGGCCAGAAGGCGCGCGATTGATGATCTATGTCGCGATGGCCGCCGTTCTGTTGCTGCGACCGAACGGTTTGCTCGGGAGGGCGGCATGATCGATACGTCAAAACCTATCGTGCAGAGCGCCCCTTCCACAAAGACTCGTCCGAGCCTGCAGCACTCGTTGCACCGCTATCGTTTCCTGCTGCTGGCGTTGCTGGTCGTGTGCGCGTTGCCGCTGACGCTGCGCTCCGGATCGCTGGCCACTGAAGTGCTGGTGTTCGCCCTCGCCGCACTCGGTTGCAATCTGCTGCTCGGCCACACGGGTTTGCTCTCGTTCGGGCAGGGCATTTTCTTCGGGCTCGGCAGCTATTGCGCGGGACTGGTCCTGACCAAAACAGGGTTGCCAGTGCCGGCGGCCTTGCTTGCGTCGGCCGTCGTCGGCGCGGCGGCCGCGGCGCTGGTCGGCTGGTTCTCGATTCGCCAGCGTGGCACGTACTTCGTCATGCTGACGCTCGCGTTCGGCCAACTGTTCTACTTCCTCGCCTATACCACGCCCGATCTGACCGGTGGCGACAACGGCTTGCTCGATATTCCGCGCCCGGCGTTGGGACTGTTCGGCAAAACGATCGTGCCGTTGACCTCGCCCTGGCAGTACTACGGTTTCGTCGCCGTGCTGTTCCTCGTGGTGTTCTGGCTGTTGATGCGTGTATCGCACTCGGTGTTCGGCCGTACGTTGCTCGCGATTCGCGATAACGAAGCACGCGCAGCGGCGGTCGGTTACGACGTCAAACGCTTCAAACTGATGGCGTTCGTGATCTCCGGCGCGGTCACGGGTCTTGCGGGCGCGCTGCACGCGCTGATGACCGGCATCGCGCCGCTCTCCAACATCGACTATCACACGAGCGAGATGATCCTCGTGATGACGGTGATCGGCGGCACAGGCAACCTGTTCGCCTCCGTATTGGGCGCCGCGTTCTACGTGTTGTTCGCCGACTGGCTCTCCACGTTGTGGCCGCGCTGGCTGTTGCTGCTCGGCATCGTGCTGATCGCCGTCAGCCTGTTCATGCAGCGCGGTCTGTGGGGATTGGGCGAACGCATCTGGCAATCGCTGCGCCGCAAGTCATCCGCCGATGCAGACAACGACGCAGACAAGGAGCCCGTATGAGCGAAGCCATTCTGCAAGCGAGCGGCGTGGTGAAGCGCTACGGCAAATTCACAGCGCTCTCCAACGTTACCTTGAACATCATGCCGCGCACGGTGCACTCCGTGATCGGGCCAAACGGCGCGGGCAAAACCACGCTCTTTCACGTGTTGACCGGCACGCTGCCGATCACCGAAGGCAAGATCGTTTTCGACGGCCACGACGTCACGCGCGAGCCGGACCATAAACGCGTACGGCGCGGCGTCGCGCGTTCGTTTCAGGTGACGAGCCTGTTCGCCAATCTGAGCGTGCGAGAAAATCTGCGGCTCGCCGCGCAAGGTGTCGACGCAGTGCGTGCGTTGAATGCGTGGACGCCGCCGCACGGCGCGCTCACGCATGCAGACATCGTCGACAGCGTGCTCGAACGGCTCGCATTGCAGCGTTTCAGCGAGGTGTCGGCGGGCGCGCTTTCGCACGGTCAGCAGCGTCGCCTAGAAGTTGGCATGGCACTCGCAGCGCGGCCCAAGGCGATCTTTCTCGACGAGCCGACCTCGGGCATGGGTATCGACGACCTCGACGACATGAAGCAGCTGATTCGCGGTCTGCGCGACGATTACACGGTCGTGCTGATCGAACACAACATGGGCATCGTGATGGACATCTCCGAC
The DNA here is from genome assembly GCF_012689525.1 of Paraburkholderia aromaticivorans. Classification (NCBI taxonomy): domain Bacteria; kingdom Pseudomonadati; phylum Pseudomonadota; class Betaproteobacteria; order Burkholderiales; family Burkholderiaceae; genus Paraburkholderia; species Paraburkholderia aromaticivorans. The sequence continues at coordinate 3,202,016 of NZ_CP051515.1, read as the reverse complement.
ACGATCACCGTCATGCAGCAAGGGCGCGTGCTGGTGGAAGGCCGCCCCGACGACATTCGCGGCGACGAGCGCGTACGCAGCGCCTATCTCGGCAACATGATCACCGGAGGCCGCGCATGATTCTCGACGTGCAGCAGATTCACGGCTTCTACGGCAAAAGCCACATCCTGCAAGGCGTATCCCTGCAGATCAACGATGGTGAAACGGTCACGCTATTAGGCCGCAACGGCGCCGGTAAATCGACCACGCTGAAGGCGATTGCCGGCGTCGTCACGCCGCAGCGCGGCACGGTCAAGTTCAACGGCGCCAAAGTCAGCGGCATGCCGCCGCACAAGATCGCGTCGCGGGGCGTTTGCTTCGTGCCCGAGCATCGCGGCATCTTTCGCCTGCTTACCGTCGAAGAAAACTTGCGGCTCGGCGCGCGTAAAGATTCGCCGTGGCAGCTCGACGACATCTACCGCATTTTTCCGCGCCTCAAGGAACGGCGCACGAACGGGGGCGCACAGCTATCCGGTGGCGAACAGCAGATGCTTGCCATCGGCCGCGCGCTCATGAATAACCCGCGTTTGCTGATGCTCGATGAACCCGTCGAAGGCCTCGCGCCAGTGATCGTGGAAGAAATCGTCGTGCAACTCAAGCTGATCCGCGAGGCGGGCGTGGCGATTCTGCTGGTCGAGCAGAATCTCGAAGTGTGCACGCAACTCGCGGATCGCCACTACATCATCGAACAGGGCGTGATCGTCTATTCGGGCGACAACGCGTCGTTTGCCGCGGACGACTCGATCAAGGACCGTTATCTCGGCGTCGGCGTGGTCTGACGCGCACTCAGTCTTCAACACGAGGAAGCATCGATGCAAGTTCATGAATCAACAACCGTCGCGACGTTCGCCGATCTGCGAATCGACGGCGCGCGGCTCTGGGACAGTCTCATGCAACTCGCGCGGATCGGCGCCACCGAGAAAGGTGGTGTGTGCCGGCTCGCACTCACGGAGTTGGACCGCCAGGCGCGTGACCTTTTTATCGCATGGACGAAGGAGATCGGCTGCAGCGTGCGGGTGGACGCAATCGGCAATATCTTCGCGCGCCGCGCCGGTTTGCGCGACGATCTGCCGCCCGTGATGACCGGCAGCCACATCGACACCCAGCCGACAGGTGGCAAATTCGACGGCAACTACGGCGTGCTCGCGGGACTCGAAGTGCTGCGCACGCTAACTGACGCCAACGTGCAGACGCTCGCGCCGCTGGAAGTCGCGGTGTGGACCAATGAAGAGGGCTCGCGTTTCGTACCGGTGATGATGGGATCCGGCGTGTTCGCCGGCGCATTTACTCTGGAGCACGCGCTCGAACAACACGATCGAGAAGGCATCACGGTACGTGACGCGCTGTCTCAGATTGGATATGCCGGCGAAGCCACAAAACCACACGCGGTAGGCGCCTATTTCGAAGCGCATATCGAACAAGGGCCCGTGCTGGAAGCACACGACAAAACAATCGGCGTGGTGCAAGGCGCGCTCGGCCAACGCTGGTACGACGTGACGGTGCACGGCATGGAAGCGCACGCCGGCCCGACGCCAATGGAACTGCGCCGCGACGCGCTGCTCGTCGCGGCCGATCTGATTCACGCGGTCAACCGCATCGCGCTCGATCACGCGCCTCACGGTCGCGGCACAGTCGGCTGGCTCGACGTGCATCCCAACTCACGCAACGTGATTCCGGGCCGCGTGACGCTCACCGTCGATCTGCGCGCCGCCGACGATGCCACGCTCACGGCAATGGACAGCGCATTGCGCGCCGCATGTTCGTTAGCGGGCGAGAAGACCGGCATCACGGTGGACGTCGAACAGGTGGTGTATTTTCCGCCGCAACCGTTCGCCGCTGAACTGGTCGGCGCCGTGAAGCGGGGCGCGGACACGCTCGGCTTTTCATCGATGGACGTGATCAGCGGCGCCGGCCACGACGCCGTCTATCTCGCGAGAGTCGCGCCCGCAGCGATGATTTTCGTGCCGTGTAAAGACGGCATCAGCCACAACGAAATCGAAGACGCACGCGCGGATCATCTCGAAGCCGGTTGCAACGTGCTGTTGCAGGCCATGCTGAACGCCGCGCAGAAAGCGGGGAGCGCGGACGCATGAAGATCCTCATCGCGCGAATGAATCACGAGACCAACACGTTTTCCCCAGTGGCCACGCCGTTGGCGGCATTCGGCCGTAACGGCCCAAACTATGGCGAAGACGCGTTCAACGACAACAAAGGCATGCAGACGGCGATGGCCGCGTTCATCGACGCAGCCGAGCGTGAGCATGCCGACATCGTGACGCCCGTGTCGGCATCGGCGAATCCGAGTGGGCCGGTCGAGGCCGCCGCTTACGATGTAATCTGCGAGGCGATTGTGTCGGCCGCCGCGGGTTGCGACGCCGTCATGCTCGATCTGCACGGCGCGATGGTCGCGGAGAATTCGAACGATGGCGAAGGCGACTTGCTCGAACGCGTGCGCGCGTTGCTACCGGATGCGCCGATCGCCGTCGCGCTCGACTTGCACGGCAACGTCACGCAAAAGATGATCGACAACGCCGACGTGATCGTCAGCTTCAAGACCTATCCGCACGTCGATATGTACGAGACCGGCGCGCACGCGGCGCGTCTGATGTTCGACCTGGTCCATGGCAAGACGAAGCCTGTGATCGCGTGGCGCCAGCCACCGCTTCTCACGCATACGCTGCGCAGCGCGACTGCCGAAGGCGCGATGAAGCGCGCCGTCGACGCCGCGCGCGCGGCCGAGGCCGAGGGCATGCTCGCGGTGTCGGTGCTTTCTGGTTTCTCGCTGGCCGACATCGAGGCGCCATGTATTAGCGTCGTGGTAGTGGGCAACGGCGAGCGTGCTCTCGCCGAAGAGGTCGCAGAGCGCATCGCGCGGCAGATCTGGAACGAGCGCGAAGACTTCGTGTATCGCAGCGCGCCGCTCGCTGAATCCGTCGCACAGGCCGCCGCACTCGCAGTGGACGCCGAAAAGCCCGTGCTTCTGCTCGATCACGGCGACAACTGCATGTCGGGCGGCACATGCGACACCATGGATCTGCTCGAAGAAGCCTTGAAGCAGAAGCTGGATGGCATCGTGAGCGGCCCGTTGTGCGATCCGCAAGCGGTCGCGGCGCTGATGGCCGCCGGCGTCGGCAGCACGGTGACGGTGACCATCGGCAACAAGGTTGCGAGCGATGCCCTCAAGCCGCGTCCGCCGCTCGCCGTGACCGGCGTGGTGCGCGCGCTGACCGACGGCGAGTACGTGATCAGCGGCCCGACCTACACCGGGCAGCGCGCTTTCATGGGACGCGCCGCAGTCCTCGACACCGGCACCGTCAAGCTCGTGATGACCGAACGCACGCACGAACCGTGGGACCTCGGCGTGTTCGAGAGTGTCGGCATCGATCCGCGTCGCGCGCGTTTCCTGTTGCTCAAATCACGCATGTACTGCCGGCCGGTGTTCGTGCCGATTGCCACGGCGCTGGTCGAATGCGACAGCCGCGGCGTGACGAGTTCGGATTACGGCCTGTTCTCTTTCAGCCGCGTGAAGCAGCCGGTTTATCCGCTCGATACGCGGACCGAGTGGGCATCAGCGAGTTGAATCGACAGAAGTGCCGTCAGGGGCTTGTGCTGAGCGTGCGGGTTCTCTATAATTCGCGCCTCTAAAGGCTCGTAGCTCAGTTGGTTAGAGCACCACCTTGACATGGTGGGGGTCGTTGGTTCGAATCCAATCGAGCCTACCAACGCATCCGTGACGTAGACGAAAGCGGTTTCGCTTTCGTCTACTGTCAGGTTCTCGCATCACCTCGGCGCACAGTCCATCGTGCCGCTCTGTCCTGCCAGTTTCTCCCCTCCGTATTACCTTGAGTTTGACGCAACGTCACGCGTTCGCCGTGAATGCCTCTGTGCGTCCAGCGCTGCCGTATCGCGTCGTCTTTTGCCAATGCACGGTACAGTTAAGCCTTCCGGTTTCGCCACTGAATAAACTGCCGTCATCGCGCGACGAAAGCGCGGGCAGCTTAAAAGGAAGCTGACGCAATGAAGAAGCTCATCAACGACGTCTCCGCGGTCGTTCCGGACATGCTCGACGGACTCGCGGCGCTCAACCCCAACCTCTCCCTATTGCAAGGCAGCACGATCGTCGTGCGCGCGGATGCTGAGGCCATTGCGGCGCGCGGAGAAGTCGCGCTGATCTCGGGCGGCGGCTCGGGTCACGAGCCCGCGCACGGCGGCTATGTGGGCGCCGGCATGCTGAGCGCGGCGGTCGCGGGTGAAGTCTTCACGTCGCCGTCCACCGACGCAGTACTTGATGCGATCCGCGCGGTGGCCGGCGCTGCAGGTGCATTGCTGATCGTGAAGAACTACACGGGCGACCGTTTCAACTTCGGCCTCGCGGCGGAGATCGCGCGCGCCGAAGGCATCCCCACGGAAATGGTGATCGTCGCCGACGACGTCGCGCTGACGGCAAGTGGCGATCACGCGGGACGTCGCGGGCTCGCGGGGACCGTGCTGGTTCACAAGATTGCGGGCGCGGCTGCGGCGGCGGGGCGCCCGTTGGCGGAAGTCGCGCAGATCGCACGTGACGTGGCGGCCTCACTCGGCACGATGGGTGTCGCGCTCACCGCGTGCACGGTGCCGGCTGCGGGCAAGCCGGGCTTCGAGCTGGCCGACGGCGAGATCGAATGGGGTCTCGGCATTCACGGCGAACCCGGGGTGGAGCGCGGCGCGCTGGAGCCCGCTGACGTGATCGTCGAGAAGCTGCTGGCGAAGATCGTCGGCGACCTGTCGTTGCAAGCCGGTGAGCGGGTGGCGTTGCTGGTGAACAATCTAGGCGGCACGCCGTCGAGCGAATTGAGCATTGTGGCCGGCTCCGCGCTGCGTTATCTGGTGGAGCGCGGCATCAAGGTTGAACGCGCGTGGGCCGGCACGTTCCTGAGCGCGCTGGAAATGGCGGGCATCTCGCTGACGCTGCTGCGAGTGGACGACCAACGGCTCGGCTGGCTCGACGCCGCCGCGCAGACCAGCGCATGGCCCGCGCTGAGCGGCCGCATCGCGCAGGTTTCCGTGCGGCCGGCGCCTGCCGAGCCGGAGCGCGCAAGCGGTGCCGCGCTGTCGCATGACGCGACGTTGCGCCGCGTGATCGAAGCCGTTTGCGCATGCCTCCTGAAAGCGGAGCCGACGTTGACGGACATGGATCAACGCGTCGGCGACGGCGATCTCGGCATCAGTCTTTCGCGCGGCGCGCGCGCGATACTTCACGAGCTCGATGGCTATCCGGCTGAAACGGCGCCCGGCGCCGTATTGCGCAGTATGTCGGCGACGCTGCGGCGCGTGGTCGGCGGTACGTCGGGCCCGCTTTACGCGGTGATGCTGGTGCGCGCGGCGGTCGCGCTCGAACAGTCAGGCGGATCGACGCCGAAAGAATGGGCGGTTGCGTTCAGCGCGGGTGTCGACGGCTTGATGGAACTGGGCGGTGCGCATCCGGGCGATCGCACGATGGTCGATGCATTGAAGCCGGCCGCCGACGCGTTGCAATCCGCTCTCGCACGCCAGGAGGCATTGGATGCCGCGTTGAAAGCGGCCGTCGACGCGGCGACCGCAGGCACATCGCAAACGGCGTCGATGCATCCACGGCGCGGGCGCTCGAGCTACGTCGGCGATCGCGCGCTAGGTCACGCGGATCCTGGCGCGCATGCGGTGGCGTTGTGGCTGGCTGCGATTCGCGAGGCGCTGGCGGAGTAGGCGAGTCTCAGCGCGCGTTCACGGACGAAGCAGATCAAACCCCGCCAGCGCAACCACCCCGCTCACCACGATCAGCGCCACCGAATGCTGTCCGAAGTAAAGCAGGCCGGCAGCCGACCAGCACGTCAAGGCAAATGCGGCAATACGTTTCATGCTTTAAAACCCCAAGGCCACCGCCAGCAATCCGCTGATCACGCCGCACACCACGACGGCCAACGCCACGACCGTCAGCACGCGCCGCGGAAACGAGCGTCCGAGCATGGCCATCGACGGCACGCTGATCAACGGCAGCGTCATCAGCAAGGCGCCAGCCGGGCCGGCCGCCATGCCGAACGAGAGCATCGCCTGGATGATCGGCACTTCGCCCGCGGTCGGAATCACGAACAGCGTGCCGGCGACGGACAGCGCAATGATCCACAGCAGGCTGTTGTCGATCTCCGGGCCGACATGCGGAAACAGCCACGTGCGCGCCGCGCCGAGAATCAGCACCAGCACGATGTATTCGGGAACGAGCCGCAGCGTCATCGTGCCGAGGATTTTCACCCAGCGTGCGAAGGCGGTGCCGGGCACATCGCCGACGACCAGTTGCGCCATCGCTTCGCGCGAGGCTTCGGCTTCCTTCGGCGTAACCATGCGGTTCACCAGATACCCGAGACCGAACACCATCACGATGCCCAGGGCGAGGCGCAGGCTCATCCACTGCCAGCCGAGCACGAAGCCCATGAAGATCAGCGTAGCCGGATTCAAGGCCGTATTGCCGAGCCAGAACGCGATTGCCGCGCCCGGCGCCGCCTGACGCGCCCGCAAGCCCGCCACCACCGGCGCCGCGCAGCACGTGCACATCATGCCCGGCAACGACATCAGGCCGCCCTTCACGACGCTGCTGAAATCGGTCCGGCCGAGCGCGCGCGCGACCCATTGCGGCGGAATCAGCGCCTGCACCGCCGAACCGAGCAGCAGCCCGAGCACCATGGCTTGCCAGATGGCTTTGCCGTAGGCGAGGGCGTAGTCAATGGCAGACTGCCACGACGCCGCCGGCGCGCTCGCCGACGTGCCCATCAGAATGGATTTGCCGATCGAGTGCTGGCTCGCGGCCACGAACGCCCGGTTGTAGTACGGGAACCACTTCACATAAAAGAGGCCGACCACGGCGATCAGCAGAAAGACGATCCAGCCAAGCGCGACGCGTGGTTGTCGAAGGGTTGATTGCATAGTGGTCTTAAACGTTGGTTTTAATCAGATGACAGCGAGTGCGCTGCTGTCGAGCTCAGCAAGCAGTACTTTTGCCTGGTCGACGACATCGGCGTCGTTGGGGCGGAAATTCCATTGCAATGCGCGCGGCAACTGGACGAAATGCTGATGGCTGCTGCGCGCATATGCCGGATCGTAGTGACGTTCGATCAACTCGCGCGCGAGTTCGGCGCGCCGGTTGTCGTCGACGAGTTTTTGCCAGCCCGTGACACGTTCCCGGCTATGCAAACCGATCATTCGTTGCAACTGCCCCTTGAGTGACTCGGGATCGTCGAACAGATGGGCATAGTCGTGCAGCAGGAACGCCGCGCGATCTTCGCGGCTCGAGATCACCTCGACGCAGCGGCCCTGATGAAACGTGTCGAGCAGCGCGAGCGGCAGCTCGATAGAGCCGATGCGCCGGCTCTCCGCTTCCACGAACACCGGCCGTGCCGGGGCGAACGTGCGCAGCGCGCTCACGAGCAGCGTATCGAAACGCTTCTGCGACGGCTGCGGCACGCCGGCCCATGCGCCGAGCAACGAGCCGCGATGCGCCGCCAGCGCTTCGAGATCCAGCGTCTGCGCGCCCGCGGCGTTCAAGGCCGCGAGCAGGCGCGTCTTGCCGCTGCCGGTCGGGCCCACCAGCGCGATGTAGGAGAACGTCTTCGGCAAGGTGACGAGCGTATCGAGCGTGGTCCGCCGATAGGTTTTGTAGCCGCCTTCGAGTTGGCGTGCCTGCCAGCCGATCATATTGAACAGCGTGGTTACCGAACCCGAGCGTTTGCCGCCGCGCCAGCAATAGATCAGCGGCCGCCAGTTGCGCGGCCGGTCGGCGAAAGTCGTCTCCAGGTGGTGCGCGATATTGCGCGCGACCAGCGCCGCGCCGATCCGCGTGGCTTCGAACGGGGATACCTGCTTGTACGTCGTGCCGACCAGCACGCGCTCTTCGTTGCTCAGCACGGGCGCGTTGAGCGCGCCCGGAATATGGTCTTCGGCAAATTCGAGAGGCGTGCGCACATCGATGATTTCGTCGAAATCACCTGCTTGTTCGAGGCTGACGAGTAGGTTTTTCAAGGCGTTAGGGACAAAACGGACCGGCGGGGAGGGTGAAATTATCGCACGCGTCGTGAATACCGGCCGCATGTTCCTCCCGCCGCTCGCGGCTCAGATAACCTCGACGCGTCCTTCTCCACTGACCATTTCGCCAATCACACACGCCTCGCCGAATCCGTCGGCGCGGAACAGAGCGAGTACCTCGTCGACGGCTTGCGGCGCGCACGAGACCAGCAGGCCGCCCGAGGTTTGCGGGTCGGTGAGCAGCGTGCGCGCCGTCGCAGAAAATGAGGAGGGCAAAACGATGTTTTTACCGTATGCGTCCCAGTTGCGCCCCGACGCGCCGGTAAAAATGCCGGCTTCCGCAAGGCTCACCACGTCCGGCAACCACGGCAGATCCGCGTAGCGCACACGGGCGGTCAGGTTCGAGCCGCGCGCCAGTTCGAGCGTATGGCCGAGCAGGCCGAAGCCGGTGATATCCGTGAGCGCGTGCACGCCGTCCAGCTTGGACAGGTCCGCGCCCGGCCGGTTGAGCTTGGTCGTCGCGCGGATCATGGCAGCGTAGCCGGCGGCGTCGAGCCGGTCTTTCTTCAGGGCTGCCGAGAGAATGCCCACGCCCAGCGGCTTGCCGAGGATCAGCGCATCGCCGGCTTGCGCGCCCGCGTTGCGCTTGACGCGCTTCGGGTCGACCACGCCGATGGCGACGAGGCCGTAGATCGGCTCGACCGAATCGATCGAATGGCCGCCGGCGAGCGGAATGCCGGCTTCGGCGCACACGGATTCGCCGCCCTTCAGCACGGCTGCGATCACGTCGTGCGGCAGCACGTTGATCGGCATGCCGACGATGGCCAGCGCCATAAGCGGCGTGCCGCCCATCGCGTAGACGTCGGAGAGCGCATTGGTCGCGGCGATGCGGCCGAAGTCGAACGGATCGTCGACGATCGGCATGAAGAAGTCGGTGGTGGCGACGATCGCCTGTTCGTCGTTGAGCTTGTAGACGGCGGCGTCGTCGGCTGTGTCGTTGCCGACCAGCAGGTCGGGAAAGAACGGCAGCGGCGCGCTGCGCTTGAGCAGATCGGCGAGCAGGCCAGGCGCGATCTTGCAGCCGCAACCGCCGCCGTGCGACAGACTGGTCAGACGGGGCGACGCGCTTGCGTGGCTGTGGGTATCGGTCATTGTGCGGGCATTTCAGGCGACGAATGACCGCCATTATGATGGTTGTTCGGGCAATGCGCAGGGACGGCAGTCGCCAAAGCGATCCAGGCAGAACGTGAAACACGCCCTCCATTCTTCTGAAGTTACCCACAACGTGCGGCGTGCTCGTCAAGCGATTGCCGCAAGAGAGAGTGCGACAAAGCTGCGGCACAAACTCACTCTTTATTTGTTGCTGCCTGCGCCGGTGCCATAGAGCCCGTTATCGAAGCCGCCCGCGCCTTGGGCCTTATGACCCTGCCCACCCGTCTTGCCGCGCGTGTTCGCCGAACCGCCATCCTTCGTCTGTGGCTTATGCGATTCATGAACTTCCGAGGCGGACGAATCGGGCGCCGATCCCATCGAAGAAGTGCGGTTCTCCTGCTGCGACGAACCGTTGCCTTGTGTGATCTGGGCAACGCCGTGCGAACTCAGCACGAGCATCGCACCACCCAGCGCAAGCGACACAACACGGATCGACGCACGCCATTTCACTGCGCCGTAAATGGTGCCTGCGGAAGAAAACGTGAACAGTGGATGGGTCATAAGTGTGCCAAAGGTCTGGAGTAAGCGTCGATGCATCACCCTCCGACCAGCAATAACAGTGCCTCGACTTTTGAAACCGGCTGTGGCAATTCATATTTAGTTGCACTGTAGAAGGGCATAAGTCCTCGCTGCAGGATTTCATACCGGTCTCTATAATCGTTATCAGTGTCCCCATAAAGAGCCGAGGCCATTCGATGACCCATATGTCCCGGCGACAATTTCTGAAGGTCTCCGCCACCACGCTAGCCGGATCGAGTCTCGCCCTCATGGGCTTCTCACCGGCGCCCGCGTTAGCGGAAGTCCGTCAGTACAAGTTGTCGCGCACAACCGAAACCCGCAATACCTGCCCGTACTGTTCGGTAGGCTGCGGCATCCTGATGTATGGACTCGGCGACAACGCCAAGAACGCAAAGTCCAGCATCATCCATATCGAAGGCGATCCCGATCATCCGGTCAATCGCGGCACGCTGTGTCCGAAGGGCGCGAGCCTGATCGACTTTATTCATAGCGAGAGCCGTCTGAAGTATCCGGAACACCGCGCGGCGGGCTCGAATGAATGGACTCGCATTTCATGGGAAGACGCGCTCGATCGCATTGCGAAATTGATGAAGGAAGATCGCGATGCCAACTTCGTCGAGACAACGGCGGATGGCAAGAAGGTCAACCGCTGGCTGACCACCGGCGTGCTCGCAGCATCGGCCGGTAGCAATGAAGTGGGTTATTTGACCCACAAGACTGTCCGCAGTCTTGGCATGCTCGCATTCGACAATCAGGCGCGTGTCTGACACGGCCCGACGGTGGCAGGTCTTGCCCCGACGTTTGGCCGTGGAGCGATGACGAACCATTGGGTCGACATCAAGAACGCGGATGTGATTCTGGTGATGGGCGGCAATGCGGCCGAGGCGCACCCATGCGGTTTCAAATGGGTCACTGAAGCCAAGGCGCACCGCAAGGCGAGGTTGATCGTGGTCGATCCGCGCTTTACGCGCACGGCCTCGGTTGCGGACTATTACGCGCAGATTCGGACCGGCTCGGACATCGTGTTCCTGGGCGGGGTGATCAACTATCTGCTCACCAACGACAAGATCCAGCACGAGTATGTGAAGAACTATACGGACATGTCGTTCATCGTTCGTGAGGACTTCTCGTTTACCGACGGTCTCTATTCCGGCTACGACGCCGACAAGCGCAAGTACGACCAGAGTTCGTGGGACTACGAACGCGGCGACGACGGCTTTGCCAAAGTCGATCCCACCTTGCAGCACCCGCGCTGCGTCTATCAACTGATGAAGCAGCACTACTCGCGCTACACGCCCGAACAGGTCGAGAGCACGTGCGGCACGCCTAAGGAAAAATTCCTCAAGGTGTGCGAGATGCTCGCATCGACGGCTGTCCCGGGGCGCGCTGGTACGATCCTGTACGCGCTCGGCTGGACGCACCACTCGATCGGCGCGCAGATCATCCGCACCGGCGCGATGGTGCAATTGCTGCTGGGCAATATCGGCATTGCGGGCGGCGGCATGAATGCGCTGCGCGGTCACTCGAACATTCAGGGTTTGACCGACCTGGGCCTGATGTCGAACCTGTTGCCGGGTTACATGACGCTGCCGCTGGAAGCCGAGCAGGACTTCGACGCCTTCATCGCGACACGCGCGAGCCAGCCATTGCGGCCGAATCAGTTGAGTTACTGGCGCAACTATCGCGCGTTCCATGTCAGTTTCATGAAGTCATGGTGGGGCGATAACGCGACCGCCGAGAACAACTTCGGTTTCGACTACCTGCCGAAGCTCGATAAGTCATACGACATGCTGCAGGTCTTCGAGCTGATGAATCAAGGCAAGATGACCGGCTACATCGCGCAGGGCTTCAACCCGCTTGCCGCGGCGCCGAACAAGGCGAAGATCGGCGCGAGTCTGGCCAAGCTGAAGTGGCTCGTCATCATGGATCCGCTCGCCACCGAAACCTCCGAGTTCTGGAAGAATTTCGGCGAGTTCAACGACGTCGATCCGTCGAAGATTCAAACGGAGGTGTTCCGTTTGCCGACCACCTGTTTCGCGGAAGAACGCGGCTCGCTGGTCAGTTCCAGCCGCGTGTTGCAGTGGCACTGGCAGGGTGCGGTCGGCCCCGGAGAAGCGAAGAGCGACCTCGAGATCATGTCGGGGCTGTGGCTGCGCATCCGCGAGGCTTACCGGAAGGACGGCGGCAAGTATCCCGATCCAATTCTCAAGATGAGCTGGCCGTATGCCGACCCGGAAAGCCCGACGCCCGAAGAAATCGCCATGGAGTTCAACGGCAAGGCGCTCACCGACGTCACCGACCCGACCGATAAAACCAAGGTGCTCGCCAAACAGGGCGAGCAGCTGTCGAGCTTCGCGCAGTTGCGCGACGACGGCAGCACCGCGAGCGGTTGCTGGATCTTCTGCGGCGCATGGACCCAGGCGGGCAACCAGATGGGCCGTCGCGACAACTCCGACCCGACCGGCATCGGCAATACGCTGAATTGGGCGTGGGCCTGGCCGGCGAACCGGCGGATTCTGTACAACCGTGCTTCGTGCGATGTCAGCGGCAAGCCGTTCGATCCCACCCGCAAGCTGATCGCGTGGAATGGCAAGGCGTGGACCGGAGCGGACATTGCCGACTTCAAAGCGGACGAACCGCCGGAAAACGGCATGAATCCGTTCATCATGAACGCAGAAGGTGTGGCGCGCTTCTTCTCGCGCGACGGTCTGGTGGAAGGGCCATTCCCCGAGCACTACGAACCGTTTGAAACGCCGCTCGGCTACAACCCGCTGCATCCGAACAACAAGGCGGTCGTCAGCAGTCCGGCGGCACGCGTGTTCCCCGATGACCGGGCCGCGTTCGGCACGCACGAGAACTTCCCGCATACGGCGACCACGTATCGTTTGACGGAGCATTTCCACTACTGGACCAAGCACGCGCGCCTGAACGCGATCGTGCAGCCGCAGCAGTTCGTGGAAATCGGCGAGGATCTGGCCAAGGAGGTGGGCGTGGTGGCCGGGGATCGTGTCAAGGTATCGTCCAATCGCGGGCATATCATTGCCGTGGCGCTCGTCACCAAGCGGATCAAACCGCTGATGATCGAAGGAAAGAAAGTTCAGACAGTCGGATTGCCATTGCATTGGGGCTTCAAGGGACTCGCGAAGCCAGGCTATCTCGTCAATACGCTGACGCCCTCCGTGGGCGATGGGAATTCGCAGACACCGGAATTCAAATCGTTCCTCGTCAAGGTCGAAAAGGCATAGGGAGAAGAGATGGCATTGCAATCACTGGACATCAAACGCCTCTCGGCCACGACCTTGCCCGAACCGCAAGTGCGTGAGCCGGTCACGGGTACGGTCGCCAAGCTCATCGACGTGTCGAAGTGCATTGGCTGCAAGGCGTGTCAGACCGCCTGTATGGAATGGAACGATCTGCGCGATGAAATCGGCACGACAACCGGCATCTACGACAACCCGCGCGATCTGAGCGAGCATTCGTGGACCGTCATGCGGTTCTCGGAATACGAGAACGCCGAGGGCGATCTCGAGTGGCTGATCCGCAAGGACGGCTGCATGCACTGCGAGGATCCGGGTTGCCTGAAGGCTTGTCCGTCGCCGGGCGCGATCGTGCAGTACACGAACGGGATCGTGGATTTTCACGAGGAAAACTGCATCGGCTGCGGCTATTGCATCACCGGTTGCCCGTTCAACGTGCCGCGTATTTCGAAGAAGGACAACCGCGCGTATAAGTGCACGCTGTGTTCGGACCGCGTGGCGGTCGGCCAGGAACCGGCCTGCGTGAAGACGTGCCCGACCGGCGCGATCATGTTCGGCACCAAGGAGGACATGAAGCAGCAGGCCGCGGACCGGATTGAGGATCTGAAGGAACGTGGCTTCCAGAATGCCGGTTTGTACGATCCGGCCGGCGTGGGCGGCACGCATGTGATGTATGTGCTGCATCACGCCGACAAGCCCACTCTGTATCACGGTTTGCCGCAGAATCCGAAGATCAGCGCGATGGTTGCGCTGTGGAAAGGTCTGGCAAAACCGCTGGCGCTGGCAGGTATCGCGTTCGCGGCCATAGCCGGGTTCTTCCACTACACGCGCGTCGGTCCGAACGAGGTGTCGGAGGCCGATGAAGCCGAAGCCCAGCACGAAGCCGACGAAGTACGCCGTTCACGGGAGGCATCCAATGAAGCACCCTGAGCATACCGATCTGAAGGACGTGAGAGGCAACAGTCTGATTGTGCGCTATACGCCGAATGAGCGTACGAATCACTGGATCACCGCGATCACCTTCGTCCTGCTGGCGCTGTCCGGTCTCGCCATGTTTCATCCGGCCATGTCGTGGCTTTACGCGATCTTCGGCGGCGGCCAATGGACGCGGATTCTGCATCCATTCGTCGGCTGCGTGATGTTCCTGTCGTTTCTGATTCTGGCGTTGCGCTTCTGGCATCACAACTATCTCGACAAAGCCGACCTTCAGTGGATGAGGCAGATCGACGACGTGCTCAACAATCGCGAGGAGAAGCTCCCCGCGATCGGTAAGTACAACGCCGGTCAAAAGCTGCTATTTTTCACCATGGTGATCTGCCTGCTGCTGTTGCTGGCAAGCGGTATCGTGATCTGGCGGCGCTATTTCTCGTTCTACTTTCCGATCGAGATCATCCGGCTCGCGGCGCTCGTGCATGCCGCGGCGGCGTTCGTGTTGATCGTCGGCATCGTCGTGCATATTTATGCGGCGTTGTGGATCAAGGGGTCGATCGGCGCCATGACGCGCGGCACGGTGACCTACGGTTGGGCGCGAAAGCATCATCCGAACTGGTTCAAGGAAATCATCGGCAAATAGCGGGCCGCGCATAGGTCATTAAAGGCAGTGCGGCTGCCGCCGCGCTGAACCCGAGCCGCCGCCCTTGTTCGATGAACGGCGGCGGCTCTTCAGTTTTCAGAGGTCGATACTGTGGTTCAACGTATTCTCGAAGCCGGCGATATCGAATCGCTCGATCATTCAGCGATTCCGCGTATTCGCATGCCGGAACGGCTCGCGGTGTTTGCCGCGCGAGCCGCGCGGCTGCGCCAGCTTGCGGCGCTCGACAATCCGATCGCCGGCTATTTGCGCCTGATGGCCGTGCTCGCCGACGCGCAGCAAGCCGTGATGGCCGGCTTCAAGGCGCAGCCGCCCAGCGGCGAGTTGATCGCGAGTGCGCAGCAGCATTCCATGCCGCTGATTCCGGTGCTTTCCGGCGTGCGTGATCCGGCGTGGCGCGACGTGCTGCACCAGTTGCTCGACAAGGTGGCAGCCGTGGGCTCGCTCACGCCGCCGCTCGAAGTGCTGATCGACCGGCTGCGCACGCTCGACACCGCTGCGCTCGAATTCCAGGCCGACGCGATCTTCGCGGAGCGCTTCGAAGAAGTCGATCCGGCGAGCGCACCGTTCGTCGTGGCCGCGCTGCAAGTGGTCTGGACCGACCTCGCCGCCGATATCGACAAGCGCGAGGTGCCGTACATCGAGACCCTCGGCCTGTGTCCCGTGTGCGGATCGCATCCGGTGGCGAGCATCGTGCGCGTGGGTGGCGCGTATGACAATTACCGCTACCTGCAATGCGGGCTGTGCTCGACCGAGTGGCACATGGTTCGCGCGAAGTGCTCGAACTGCGATTCGACCAAGGGCATCGCCTATCACACGGTCGGCTCGCCGGAAGCCGACGAGGCCGCGCGTGAAGCCGAATCGAAGCACGCCGTGTTGAAAGCGGAATCGTGCGACGAATGCCATACTTATCGGAAGATCGGCATTCAGTCGAAGGACTACGATTTCGAACCGTTCGCGGACGATCTCGCCAGTCTCACGCTGGATCTGTTGATGGGGGCGGAAGGTTACCGGCGGGCGTCGCCGCATCCGTGGCTGTGGCCCGAACAGGCCGTCGGTGCGGATGAGTCTTCCGGCGAGTCCGACTAGCAGCGGGTGGATGCGAATAGAAAAGGGATTGCCTCGTGAGCGATGTAAGCGGCTTTGAATTGCGGGCGCTGATGGCGCGCGTGCCGTCGGTGGAAAAGGTGATGGCGTCGACCGAGTTCGTGGCGCTGCTCGCAGAATATGGCCGCACGCAGGTGTTGGGCGCGGTGCGCGAGGCGCTCGACAACTGGCGTGCCGGCGCGCAGTCGGGCGACGTGTCCGTGAGCGCGCTCGACGTCGCGCAACTGAAGAGCGCGGTCGAAGCCGCGCTGCGCCAGCGCAACGAGTCGCGCTTGCGCAGCGTCTTCAATCTGACCGGCACGGTGCTGCATACCAATCTCGGCCGCGCATTGCTGCCCGACGAGGCGGTTCAGGCCGTCATGAAAGCGCTCACGCAACCCGCCAACCTCGAGTTCGATCTTGGCACCGGCAAGCGCGGCGACCGCGACGATCTGATCGACGACCTCATCTGCGAATTGACCGGCGCCGAAGCGGCCACCGTGGTCAACAACAACGCGGCCGCGGTGCTGCTCACGTTGTCCGCGCTGGCGTCGAAGAAAGAGGTCATCGTGTCGCGCGGCGAGCTGGTTGAAATCGGCGGCGCGTTTCGTATTCCCGACATCATGAGCCGCGCGGGCGCGAAACTGCGCGAAGTCGGCACGACGAACCGCACGCATCTGAAGGACTACGACGAAGCCATCGGCCCGCAAACCGCGCTGCTGATGAAAGTCCACGCGAGCAACTATGCGATCAGCGGTTTCACCAAAGAGGTCGCTCTGGATGAAATCGCACCGCTCGCCCACGCGCGCGGTCTTGCGGTTGCCGTGGATCTCGGCAGCGGCACGCTGGTCGATCTGAGCCAATGGGGCTTGCCGCGCGAGACGACGGTGCGCGAAACCATCGAGGCCGGTGCCGACCTCGTCACGTTCAGCGGCGACAAGTTGCTCGGCGGTCCGCAAGCCGGTTTGATCGTCGGGCGACGCGATCTGATCGCGAAGATCAAGAAGCATCCGCTCAAGCGCGCGTTGCGCGTCGGCAAACTGACGCTCGCGGCGCTGGAGCCTGTGCTGCAGTTGTATCGCGCGCCGGAGAGGCTCACGGAGCGGCTCACCACGTTGCGGTTATTGACCCGTCCCGCCGACGACATCCGGCTCGCCGCGGAGCGCGTGCAGCCCGCGTTGCAGCATGCATTCGGCGAACGCTATGCGGTGACGGCGGAGCCGATGTTCAGCCAGATCGGCAGCGGCGCGTTGCCGGTCGACGTGCTGCCGAGTTACGGACTGGTCGTCAGAATGGCGGACGGTAAACGCGCTGGCCGTCAATTGCTCGCGCTCGAAAAGATGCTGCGCGAGATGGCGCGGCCCGTAATCGGCCGTATCGCGGACGATGCGTTGCGCCTCGATCTGCGCTGTCTCGAAGCCGCCGATGAAGCGCAACTGATCGAGCAACTGAAAGGCGCGCGCGCATGATCGTCGGTACGGCGGGGCATATCGACCACGGCAAAACGAGCCTGGTGAAAGCGCTGTCGGGCGTCGATACGGATCGTCTCAAGGAAGAAAAAGCGCGCGGCATCTCGATCGAACTGGGCTACGCGTATGTGCCGCTCGAGAACGGCGACGTGCTCGGTTTGATCGATGTGCCGGGTCACGAAAAGCTCGTGCATACGATGACGGCGGGCGCGAGCGGCATCGATTTCGCGCTGCTGGTGATCGCCGCCGACGACGGCGTGATGCCGCAAACGCGCGAGCATCTGGCGATTGTCGAACTGCTCGGGATTCGGCAAGGCGCTGTCGCGCTGACCAAGGTGGACCGCGTCGACGCGCAGCGTCTGCGCGAAGTGCACGACGAAGTGCGGGCGTTTCTGAGCGGCAGCGTGCTTCAGGACGCGCCCGTGTTCGATACTTGCGCAGTGCAGGTCGACAATCCCGGCGTGGCCGCGTTGAAGGCGCATCTGCACGCGGCGGCCGCCGCGTGGCGGATGAAGCGCGACGACGGCCTGTTCCGTCTCGCGGTCGATCGTGTCTTCACGCTCTCGGGCCAGGGCACGATCGTGACGGGCACCGTGGTGTCGGGCCGCCTGGCGGTGGGCGACACAATGTTGCTCGCGCCGAAGAATCAACCGGTGCGTGTGCGCAGCATTCATGCGCAGAATCGTCCGGCGCAGAGCGGACGCGCTGGCGAGCGCTGTGCATTGAACCTGGCGGGCATCGAGAAGAGCGCGATCGATCGTGGCGACGGGATCGTCGATCCGCGGCTCTCGCAGGCGTCGGAGCGAATCGACGTCATGCTGACGCTGCTCGCCGATGGACCGCTCACGTTGGAGCATTGGGCGCCGCTGCATGTGCATCTGGGCACGCAGCACCAGGTTGCGCATGTCGCGTTGCTCGATGGCGAAACACTCGGCGCCGGTCAGCGTGCCCGCGTTCAACTCGTGTTCGAGCGACCCGTTTGCGCGCTGCCGGGCGATCGCTTCGTGGTGCGCAACGCGCAGGCCAATCGCACGATTGGCGGCGGCCATGTGCTCGATCCGTTCGCGCCGTCGCGCAAGCGTCGTTCGGCCGAGCGGCTGGCGTGGCTCGACGCGCTTCAGATCATGCTCGACACCGGCACGCTCGACGCCATCTTCGCGAGAGCGCCGCATGGCTTGTCGCGCTCGCTGCTGGAACGTTTGACGGGCATGCCGGCGGCCGCGCTCGCGTTGCCGGCCAATACGCGGGCAGTGGAGCTGCCGGGCGAGGACGCATTGCTAGTCGCCGACGCGCTCTGGCAAGCGCTCAATACGCGGTTGACGACGACACTCGCGCAGTACCACGAACGCTTGCCGGACGAGTTGGGCCCGGACATCTCGCGCTTGCGGCGCATCGCGGCGCCGCTGCTGGACGACGCGCTGTGGCGCGCGCTTGTCGACGATGCCGCGACGCGTGGCGAGATCGTCAAGCGCGGGCCTTGGCTGCATCTGCCGGGCCATACAGTGACGCTCGACGAAGCGGATCGCGCGCTCGCTGCGACGCTGCTACCCGCAGTGAAAGCCGGGCATTTCGATCCGCCGTGGGTGCGCGATCTGGCCAATGCGCACGGCGTACCGGAGGAGCATGTGCGTCAATTGATGCGCAAACTCGCGCGGCAGGGCGAGCTATTTCAGGTCGTGAATGATCTCTTTTATCATCCGGAGGCGATTCGGGAACTGGCTTCGATTGCGGCTGCCGAGGCGCAAAAGAATGCCGGCACGGTTGCCGCCGCACCGTTTCGCGACGTCACCGGATTGGGCCGGAAACGCGCGATCCAGCTTTTGGAATTCTTCGACCGGGTTGGGTATACTCGCTTCCACCGTGGGCTGCATCTGCTGCGCACGGACAGTCGCTGGCTCGATCTGCTCTGATCATCGGCGTGTAGTTCAATCATCGTAGGAAGGCATTCGTGTCCGGTGGCGCGGCTGGGCTTCAAACCCAGTTGAGGGCGTCAGACGCTCTCAGGTCGGTTCGACTCCGGCTGCCTTCCGCCACGTGGGTTTCAGAGGTTTTTCCGGTTCGGAATGTAGCGGTAACCATAAAACTTTCGCCGGGAAGTTTAGTTAATTGCTTGAAAAACCGCCTGCCCGATGTACGTCTCGTTGCATGTTCCGATGGAGCAACATGGCGGGGAGGGATGTTGAGATGTGTGTCCCAGCTGCAACTGGCACGGATGCATGACAGTAATCTTTCCCAACGACAACACTGCGGTCCACATCAACGAGGAGTTTGCACAGACGACGCCCTTCAAGGGCCGTATCGCGCACGGGATGCTGACCGCAAGCGTCATTTCGGCGGCCATCGCGGGCCGCCTGCCGGGTCTTGGGACAATCTATCTTGGCCAGAATGCCGACATCACGCAGTGCCCGTATGGAGTAACCGTTACCCAGCAGCCGCGATCCGCGCGAAAGACCGTGCGGCAGAACTCAAACAGGTGTTGCAGCGGAAATAATGCGTGCATTGCCCATATTCGCGTAACCTATCTCACATCTGTCGTCACGCCACGCGCGGGGCGGAATTTCAACTGGAACTTGCTGGAGATAGCATGCCCATGCCGTTCAACATGCCGGAAGAATTTGTCCAGGGCTTCTTCAAATCCGGCCAGACGCTGCTGCAGGCTTACACAGGTGTGGCCGGCAAGGCCCCTGACGCGCCTTCGACTCCCGCCAAAATGCCGGCGCTCGCGCTGGCAGAGGCACAGGCGCATTACTGGCAGCAGCAGATGGCGCTCTACATGGGTATGGTGGCGAGCGCCATGGGCACGGCAGCGGAACCCGCCGTTCAGCCCGAGCGCGGCGACCGTCGTTTCAGTTCGGACGCCTGGCGCGACAACCCGTGGTACAGCATGCTCAAGCAGACCTATCTGCTTAACTCCCGGCTGCTCAGCGACATGATCGAGGCGTCGGGCGTCGGCGAGAAGGAGAAGCACAAGCTGCGTTTCTACGCGCGCCAGTTCATCGATTCGATGAGCCCCGCCAACTTTGCGGCTACCAACCCCGATGCGATGAAAACCGCGCTCGACACGCGGGGCGAAAGCATGCGCACGGGCTTTGCGAACCTGCTCGAAGATCTCAAGCGCGGGCGCATTTCTATCACCGATGAAAGCGCATTTGAAGTCGGACGGAATGTGGCGGTGTCAAAGGGATCGGTTGTCTTCGAGAACGAGCTTTTTCAGTTGATTCAGTATGCACCGCTCACGGATAAAGTTGCCGAGCGGCCGCTCGTGATCGTGCCACCGTGCATCAACAAGTTTTATATCCTCGATCTGCAGCCGGAGAACTCTTTCGTACGCTTCGCCTGTGAGCAGGGCCAGACGGTGTTCCTCGTGTCGTGGCGCAATCCCGATGCGGAACTCGGCCATATCACCTGGGACGACTATGTTGAAAACGGCGCAATCAAGGCGATCGACGTCGGTCGCACGATCAGCGGCGCGGACAAAATCAACGCGGTCGGCTGGTGCGTGGGCGGCACGATCCTGTCATCGGCGCTCGCGGTGCTGCGGGCGCGCGGCGATGAATCGGTGGCAAGCTTGACCCTCCTCACCACGATGCTCGACTTCAGCGACCCCGGTGATCTCGGCGTGTTCATCGACGAGCAGGGCGTGTCGCAGCGAGAGCAAACGATCGGTCAGGGCGGCATCTACTCTGGCGGCGAGCTCGGTTTCGTGTTCCAGACGCTGCGCGCCAACGACCTGATCTGGCCGTATGTGGTGAACAACTATCTCAAGGGCGGCGCGCCGCAGGCGTTCGACCTGCTTTACTGGAACGCCGACGGCACCAACCTGCCCGGACCGATGTACGCCTGGTATTTGCGCAACATGTATCTCGAGAACAACCTGTGCAAAGCAGGTCGGCTCTCCATGTGCGGCACGCCGGTGGATCTCGGCAGCATCGACATGCCGAGCTATATCTTCGGCACGCAGGAGGACCACATCGTGCCGTGGAAGGGCGCGTATCGTTCCACGCAACTCGTCGGCGGTGAGACGCAGTTCGTGCTCGGCGCGAGCGGACATATCGCGGGCGTGATCAATCCGGCGTCGAAAAACAAACGCAGTTATTGGACCGACGGCAAGCTTGGGGACAATCCGGAGGCATGGCTCGAATCGGCGAAATCAAAACCAGGCAGCTGGTGGACGCATTGGGCCAACTGGCTGCAACCGTATGCCGGCAAGCAGGTCGCGGCGCCGAAGAAACCAGGGAACGCGAAGTACAAACCAATCGAGCCGGCGCCGGGGCGCTACGTAGCCAAGAACCCGCCCGCGGTAATGGTCGCCTAATCGGCGGCTAGCGCTGACGACCCCGATCCTCGCTGGCACGCATGGAGATGTTGCTCTGCGGGCCGGGTGTCGTGCCTCGCGGCAGACGCAACAGCTCGACGTGCTCAACAATGCGCTGATTGATGAACTGGACACGGCTGTGCTTCTCCATGGCGCAAAGGTCAGTATCGGTTGCACATTGCGACTGTCCGTGAAGCTTGCAGGTGGTGTCCAGCAAACTGTCGAAGACGGTCGATGCGATGACCGCCAATTTCCTGAACGCTCTCGTCGCCACGTTGACGCTCTCGGCGCTGTTGTGGTCAGCGAAGGCCCGACGGAATCGGCCGCCGCGCGGTTTATATAGGCGGCCTGGTCTTCCAGGCGCTCTCTCGCTTATCCGTTCTTCATGATGATGAACACAGGTCAGCCAGCGATGATCTATCTGGTGATCTCGCTCGGACGCGGCAGGGCAAACCAATGCCAATGCCATCACGGTCTTCAAAGCGGCCTACGGGTACGACGTGCTGAAGGACACTGGGGTTTCCTTGTCAGAACGGTCGAGTACCACGTTTGACTACAATCGGCGTACCGGTCGACGGTATACCGGATTCCGCAAGCGGAAATTCCCACGTCGCACAACACAATCGGCGCGCAGGTCATCCAGGCATTTGGCATTGCAAAAAGTCAGAGTTCCGGTCGAGCGTAGTGGACTGTCGACAACGGCTTCCTGACGCCGACGATGAAGATCCGGCGCGCGGTGATCGAGGCGCGTTATCTGCCGCTGTCGAAGGCCTGGGAGGAGGCTGGAGAGGCTGTCCTCGTCGAGGCTGCATAGCGAAGAGAGCGGGGGCAATGGCAATCGCCGGGTTTCCGGCGATTGCGCTGAACCGCAGCGAAAAATAATCGATCCTTGCAAACGTCGCGGCGCCTCCCAACCGCGAGCAAGGCCGGCGTGACTGGAATGACGCTACCCATCGCCCGCGATCTGGCGGAGCACGGCATTCCCTTGGTCTCCATCGCGCCGGGACTCTTCGAGTCCGGCATGTCCGCCGGCCCGCCAGGAAGTAGCGAATGTGCCGCAGTAGCATGACACCTCAACTATAGGCGATGCTTATTATTTGAATAGTAAACCGGTCTTGGACGCTATAGCCAAATCGCACCATGATCTTCTCAACCCCCGGCTTGAGGAGATCATGGTGCAAGAGCCAATCGACGGTTTTCTTAAATTTCACAAAGGATGCCTTCCCGAAGCGCATCCAAGCGGTTCCAACGCGTGAGAATCGCCGCCACACCTGACGCGGACCCCACCCGTGAAGGACTTCCATGTCTGCCCGAACACCTGACCTGACGAGACGGTTGACGCTGCTGTTTGCGCTTGCCTCCGGCGTCATTATCGCGAACATCTACTATTCACAGCCGCTATTGGCAGCTATTGCGAGTACCTTCGGCTATAGTCCGGCCCGACTTGGCTTGCTGGTTACGCTCACCCAACTCGGCTACGCGTGTGGCTTGCTATTGATCGTGCCACTCGGCGACGTGTTGAATCGACGCACACTGATCGTATCCTTGCTTCTGCTCACGGTGGTCGCGTTGCTCGCGGTAGCTCTGAGCCCTGACTTCAAACTGTTTGCTGCCGCGAGCATGCTACTCGGTGTAACCTCGTGCGCCGCCCAGTTGCAAGTCCCGTTCGCCGCTTCGCTCGCATCCGACAACGAGCGTGGGCGCGTAGTAGGCACCGTGATGAGCGGTTTGCTTCTCGGCATCCTGCTGGCGCGGACAGTCTCCGGAACCATCGCGCAATTGGCGGGCTGGCGCATCGTTTATGGAGTCGCCGCATTTTTGATCCTGCTTCTGACCTCGTGCCTCGTGCGAGCGTTGCCGCAAGACCGAAGAAGTGATCGATCCTGGCGCTATCGTCAGCTGCTGCGGTCTCTGCTGACACTACTGAACCAACACCCCACGATCGGCCTGCGCTCGCTCTATGGCGCTCTGGGTTATGCCTGCTTCAGCATCTTCTGGACCGCACTGACGTTTCTTCTCAATGCCGCTCCGTACCACTACTCCGAGGCCAGGATCGGCGTGTTTGGTCTGGCCGGTGCCGCCGGTGCGCTCGCGGCCGGCTCGGCGGGGCGTATGGCAGATCGCGGGCATGGGCACCGTGCGACTGGATTTTTTAGCAGCGCGATTCTGGCGTCGTTTGTGTTCATTTACGCGGGTGCGCACTCGCTGACGTTATTGATAGTCGGCGTTCTGCTTTTGGACGTGGGCGTCCAGGGCTTACACATCTCCAACCAGGGTGTGATCTATGCACTCGCTCCGGACGCGCGGAGTCGAATCACCACCATTTATCTGACCTGCTATTTCTTTGGCGGCGCAATCGGTTCAAGCGCGGCTAGTGTGGCTTATTACAAGGCGGGCTGGTCAGGAGTTTGCGTTGCCGGTGCCTTGTTTTCGACCCTGTTGATAGGTAGCTGGCTGGCGGCGCATCGGCAGCAACGCCGCAGGCTCTGCCTTCAATGAGGTCGGGCAGATATCGAAGTTCACCGGCTATTCCCGTACTCGACATACATGCAGATGATTCGGTTTGCTCAATAGAGGTGAAGAACTATGAATGCGTTTGTCAAACTAGCAAAAAGATCTGGCGTACTTTCAAAACTGTTGTTTGTATCGATCGTCATTGCCGCCAGTTCTCCGTTGGCCTCTACGGCAACCTTCGCCGATACCGGCAGTCAGTCTTCGCCAGGTAAGGACGTCACGCCAGACGACTATTTTCATACTGGTGCGGGTGCCCGATATTTACGCCGTGCCGACGGGGAAATCGTCGTGGAGCCTCTGCGTGGAAATATCACCGTGCTAATGGGTTCCGGCGGCAACATTACCGTCCTGTCGGGCAAGGAAGGCAAGTTTCTGGTTGACGCGGGCATTAGCAAATCGCAAGAAAAGCTGCAAGCCGCTCTCGACAAGATCAGTCCCGCGCCGCTGAAATACGTGGTGAACACGCATTGGCATTGGGACCATACCGATGGCAATGCATGGATGCATGCAGCTGGCGCCACCATCGTTGCACACGAGAATACCTTGAGGCATCTGACCGAGACTACGCATGTCAATGCCTGGAATTGGACTTTCGATCCGGTGCCGGCAGGCGCGCGCCCGACCCTGGTTGTCAATAATGAAGAGACCTTCACCTTCGCAGGAACGAAAATCGAAGTGGAGAACTTCGGTCATGGCCATACGGACGGTGACTTATGGGTCTACTTCAAAAAGGCGGATGTGCTAGCGCTGGGAGACACCTTCTGGAACGGAATTTATCCGTATATCGACAATGAAGCGGGCGGCAACATCGACGGGGCGATCCAATGGGCCAACAAGGCTGTGGCATTGACGACAGACCACACCATCGTCATTCCTGGCCACGGCGCAGTGGGTACACGCGCCCAACTGATCGAATTCCGCGACATGCTGGTCACAGTACGCAACAACGTCGCAACCTTGAAATTGCAAGGCAAATCACTGGACGAAATTATCGCGGCCAGGCCGACGGCGGCTTTCGACGCCAAATGGGGCAGCTTTGTGTTCAACGGCAGCCAATTCACAAAGATGGTCTACGACGGCCTGCAATAAAGACGCCAAGGATGGTAATCGTGCTCTTTGCCGCAAAACATTGACGCAGATTCTTCTCAACCGACGTAATACGTAAAAGGAAATCATCATGACTCGTCTCCACACGATCGCATTGTCCGAAGCCACGGGTCGTGCGGCCGAATTGTTCAGCGCAGTTAAAAGTACGGTCGGAAAGGTTCCCAATTCATATATTGGAATCGGCGGCAATAGTCCGGTTGCGCTGGAAGCCGTATTGAACCTGGAAGCCTCGCTCAAAAAAAGCAGCTTGAGCGCTATCGATATCGAAGTGGTTAAACTGGTCGTCAGCCAGACTACCGGCTGTGACTATTGTCTGGCCGCACACACACTGATGGGAAAAAGAATAGGTCTGAGCCGCGAAGGCATTCTGGCGTTGCGTCAGGCGCAGCCGTCGGGCGATGCGCGTAATGATGCGTTGGCCAAGTTTACGCTACATATAATCACCACCAGTGGCACAGTTTCTGCCGATGTGGTGGCAACAGTCAAAGACGTGGGTGTCACCGATACGCAAATTGTCGACGTCACAATGGCGATTGCAAGCATTGCTTTCACCAACCTGTTTAACCGTATCAACGATACTACGCTTGATTTCCCTGCCGCAGATTGATGCAAGAGGCAGCTCTCCAAGCTCCGCGTTAAAGACGTGCCGGTGAATGGTTTCTGGTCCGAGCCGACTTTCGAATTCAATTGACTCGCGGCGTGGCCGCACGCCCCGGAATCCGGCAAACGGACTTTCGCAGGACGTGCGACTTTCGACTGTCGGTTGGCTAAAACTTATGACGCAAGGTGGCACAGATCGCAAGCTGATGATGGTTCGATGAGTCACCGAGATTGCCGATGTCGGCAACCGTGGGCGCGCCCGTCGACGACGTGCCTGACGCGCGTTGCCATGCGCCTTCGATATAAAGGTCCGTCCGCTTCGACAGGAAGTAGTCTGCCATCAGCATCACCTGGTTGTAGTGCTGGCTGCCCACGGCTTGACCCGCCGAGGTGTTGACGGATTCACCCTTCAGGTAGTTGTACGCCGCACTGAAACTCAGTGCGGGCCTGAGCAGCCATTTCACAGTGCTGAAGAAAGTTTCAGCGACGATGGCGAGTCCGCGCTACAGAACGTAAAGCCAGGCGAGCAACGTGAGACTGAAAAGAGCGTGGTCATCGAGATCACCGCACCCACTACAGTCTTTTCGACGTCGTATTCGACCGCGAGCACGTACGCGCTCTTGGCAGTGGGCACGGCAGCGCACACGACGGCAGCGACGGTCGCAGTCCGGTCGAGGTCAACCGCGAGGCAAAGCGCGTAGACCACGAGCGGCATGATCGCCAGCTTGAGCGCCGTCAGTAACGCATAGAGACTCAGCCGCTCGCGCAGTTCGGCGATTGTTAGATCAAGTCCAATTGCGAACAGCGCGCATGGCGTCAACGCTTCGCCGAGAATGGTGAGAAACGACGCGACCGGCCCGGACAGTTCCAAATCGAGGATCGACCAAAGCAGTCCGAAAATCGTCGCAAGGATGACGGGATTGGTGGCGATCTGCCGGATCAGGGCAGCCGTCCGTATGTTGCGCGATGTATCGTATCGCCCGATCTCGAGCAGCAGAACCAGCATCGGAAACATGACGGCGCCGACGAATACGGTCGCAATCGCCGCCGCGAGCACGCCCGGTTGGCCAAAAAGCGTCTTCAATATAGGGAGCGCGACGAATCCGGTGTTCGTCATCGACACGGCAGCAGCCAGTATTCCGCTCTTCGCGACGCCTGCGCCCCACGCGATTCGCACAAACATCATGACCGCCACAAAGCAGATCATGGAGCCGCCGCCGAACGCAGCAAGAAAGCGCCAGTCAAGGAGCGAGTGAAGCGACTCATCGGCGATCGTCAGGAAGACCAGGGAAGGCATCGCCACGTAGTAGGCAAAGCGCATCAGCGGTGCGGCCAGCGCGCGCGGCATGTAGCCGGAGGCGCCGGAAAACCATCCCGTTAGAATGATGGCGAAGATCGGAAGTATGGTGCCAGCGAGATGCATAGTGACCTCCCGTAGCTGTGGGACTTGGGCATATCACCGCTCATCCCTGACTGGACGTCATTATCGGAGAAAACTTGGCGCAACGGACGACGCAGTTTTAGCCGCAAGCCGACAACCGGTCATCGACGGTTGCGCGATCCAGGGTGGAATACGCACCAGCAGCCTTCATAGTGCTGAAAGAAGAAGATTGCACGCGAGCGGCCGGCGCGTTGCCTGGAACGGCATGCCCAGCAACTGCGACTGGCCGGCACTCAGGGCAAGCTCGTGCGCATCGTGGTTCCGAATACCTTTGCCCAGTTCCTGCTGCCCGCTGTCATGCAGCATTTCTACGAAACGCATCGCGACGCGGTATTGGAAGGGTTTTCGAGTACCTACGACGCTCCAGAGCGCGCATTGCTGAGCCGCGAGGTCGATCTGGCGTTCGTGCGACTGCCGACGCGGCTGTCCGGCTTTTCAGTGAAGCGACGGTTCAAAAGCGAATCGGTGAGCGTGGCGTGCGCGATGGTGGCACGTGGGGTCGGCGCGGCGATCGTCAACCGGTTGATCGCGCAATGCTGCGACGCAGAGCAGTTCGTCATGAGCCCATTCGTGCCGACGACTAGCTTCGAGACCGGGATAGCATCCCTCGAATCCGATCCGATCAACGGAACCTGCCATGCATTTGCCGCCTGCCTCGTCGAAGCGCTGGACAATCTCCATGCGCTGCGCGAGGCTGATTAGTTTTACTACGCATCGCTTATCACTTATGGCTTCGATCTCTTGGCAAGGCCCAGTTTTTCCATTGCCTCATGCCCAGCGATCATCAACGTCGCGATCTCGCTCACGGTAAATCGCGTTGACATCGGTGGGCAGTTGTGACGGAAACGGCCAGAGCACGCGCACCGGACGGCCGATACGGCGCAACTGCTCTTCCAGAACATTGCGCTCGTCTCCCGGCGGATGAATCGCCAGGACACGCGGCGTGCGTAGATCCGGCGACGATATGAATACCAAGACGCTTTGCGGTTTCGGCGAGCAGCCGCGCGGTTTCGCCGTCCGGAATCGGTTCGGCCAGCGCGAAGACTTCGTCGCGATCCTTGAACACGTAGCCCGTGTCGGCCAGTTCTGGCAACACCACCAGCGACGCGCCGTGGTGCGCTGCGGCTTCGATGTGGCGGACACATTGCGCCACGTTGTGGCGCTTTCTGCCGACATGAGGTTCCATGCTGAACGCATGCGATGACGAGCCCATCGAGACCACGTTCCGCGGAGTGGTACTGCAGCGTCACCATTTCTTCTCCCAAAAGCAAAAAGCCCCCGAACTTGCGTTGGACGCGAGTTCGGGGGCTGCATGACCTTCCATGTGTGGCACTGCAACGTTGCCGTAGAGCCGCCAGCAAAAATGACGGCTCAGTGGGAGCGGATTTATGACGTCAAATTCACGATTCAAGAGATTTGACAGCCTGTAGGGTAACTACTCGCGGGTCGTGATCGCGGGGCCGCACGGCGCTGAACTGTCCGTGCCCGGTCGGCTTTTCTGACGGCCAGCGCGTTTTCATTGCGCTCTGCGCTCGATCTGATCGTGTCTTGAGGGCCGAGTCCCGGCTATGGTGAGCATCGAGACGGGGACAGTCGGAAGCCAGATATCCTCGCAAAGATTGTTGCGATACCTGCGGGAACGGGGCTTTAATGTGGTCTGTAATGGTGCGGTGAAACTGATAGCCGCATCGAGGGGATGGCGGCCTCGCCCGAAGTGACCGCGCCCAGGGTCTCGACGGAGCCGAACGAACAATGCACGTGCGCCGTCCGCGATTTTTTCGCGGCGGCCTGTCCGTCAGCAAGCGGCCCGCGCGTCATTGTGATGGCGGTCCGATGTAATTCATCCGCCTCAACCCCATGACGGAGGCTCATATGCAATACCTGTTAATGATCTATTCAGAAGAAAACGGCTGGAACCAGATGAGCGACAGCGAGCGGCAGCAAGGCGTCGCCGCGTATCAGGCGTACACCGAATCGTTGAAAAAAGCCGACGTTCTGGTGGGCGCCAACCGGCTGCAGCACACGAACACGGCGACCACGGTGCGGCTCGTCGACGGCAAGCCACAGGTACTTGACGGACCGTTCTCCGATTCGAAGGAGCAGCTTGCCGGCTACTACCTGATCGACGTGCCCAACCTGGACGCGGCGATCGCGTGGGCGTCGCGTTGCCCCGGCGCGGCGCACGGCCTCCTGGAAGTGCGCCCGGTCTGGACTGCCCCGTACGATGCGCCATCTGCTGCATAAGTCGGTATGGCTGCGGCCGTGAACGCTGACGGCGCCGCGCGTTCGATTGCCGAGGCGGTCGCCCGCCGCAGTTACGGCAAGCTCGTCGCGCTGTTGGCAATGCGCACGCGCGATGTCGCCGCTGCCGAGGATGCGCTGGCCGACGCGTTTGCGGCCGCGCTCGCTGACTGGCCGGCGCGCGGCTGCCCCGCGAATCCTGAAGCGTGGCTGATGACGGTCGCGCGCCGCCGGGCGATCGACGGCGCGCGCCATCGCCGCGTCGGCGACGAAGTGACGAACCAGCTCACGATCCTCGCCGACGAGATCGACGAGCGTGAAGCAGGCGCGTTGCCCGATCGGCGGCTTGCGCTGCTGTTCGCGTGCACGCACCCGGCGCTCGAGGCCGCGATTCGTACGCCGCTGATGCTGCAGGTGGTGCTGGGGCTCGAAGCGAAGACGATTGCTTCCGCGTTCCTGATGTCGCCCGCCGCGATGAGCAAGCGCCTCGTGCGGGCGAAGAACAAGATCCGCGCGGCGGGCATTCCGTTCAGCGTGCCCGAGCGCGAGGAGTTGCCGGGCCGGCTCGCCGCAGTGCTGGAAGCGGTCTATGCGACGTATGCGGAAGGGTGGACCGACCCGGTCGGCCACGATACAGAGCGGCGCGATCTCACCGGCGAGGCGCTGTTTCTTGCACACCTGCTCGTCGAACTGCTGCCCGAGGAGCCAGAGACGCTGGGTCTGCTCGCGCTGATGCTGTATGCGCAGGCGCGTTGCGACGCGCGACGCGATGCGGCCGGCGACTATGTGCCGCTGTCGGCTCAGGATCCGGCGACATGGGACGCGCCGATGATCGACGCAGCCGACGCATTGCTGCGGCGCGCAAGCGCATTCAACGCAATCGGACGCTTCCAGCTCGAGGCTGCGCTGCAGTCGGCGCATGTGCACCGCTGCCGCACGCATCGCCCGAACTGGGACGAGATCGTGCAACTCTACGATGCGCTGTTCGCGATTGCAGCGTCGCCGGTGGTCGCGGTGAACCGCGCGCTCGCGCTGGCGGAACGGTACGGCCCGCAGGCGGCGCTCGATGCGCTCGAGCCGTATGCGGACGATCCACGGCTAGCCGACTATCAGCCGTACTGGGCCGCGCGCGCCGATCTGCTCGCGCGTGCCGGCGCGACGGCTGAAGCGCTCGGCGCGTACGATCTCGCGATCGGACTCGAGCGCGATCCTTCCGTGCGCCGATTCCTGCAGCGCAAGCGCATCGAGCTGTCATCGGCGGGACGTTAGATCGCGTCTTGCGTTTGCCACGCGAGGTTTGCAAGCCGCGCGTGAACGTAGCTCAGAACTGGAGTCGCGCTGCGCGGTCCTGATCATTCCGTTCCCACTGGAATCGGGTCGAGTCCATATGATTCCAACCACCGCGCGCGATTTCGTAACGGTGCAGGCGGCCCGGCAGCCGTTGATCGCGAGCGCCGCCGACGGCAATGGCGGACTCAACGCAATGGTCAACGCATGCCAGAATCGCGGCGCGGCGCTCTCAGCCGTTCCTTGTCCGGCCGTCGATAGAGATCGTGCCAATCCTGTTGTATGGTCTCCCCTTGATTGAATCCATTTTGAACAGATAGCACCCACCGGATGGCTCAATCCCATGCCGAGGAATGAGTGAATGCCCAAATCCAATTCATCTGCAGTCAAGGCACCCACGACCGCTCCAAAGTTTGATCGGCGCAGGCGACGTGCTCGACACTGTCCAGCAGGATCTGGTCGACTTTTTGATGCAGAAGGTTAGACGGGCATGATTGCGCTTGCGATTGGGATCGGACGCAACGCGATTCGTGGTTGGCATCTGACCACTCAGGCTACTTGAACAGCGAAGATGGTACCGTTTGAACCGTCCCCGGATAATTCAAATAATCGAATGCCATCAGGAAGCGAAGCTCCGCGAGGGCAGCGCGAACGGATGCTCAGTTTCCGTGCTGCGGACAGAACTGTAGTCGCAGAGGCTGAAATTGCATCTACCGCCTATTTCCCGCCACAGAATCGACGAATGTCCCTGCCCGCAGCTACCGCTATGCCTGGTCCTCAGCGGTCAGAGACAATTCGTCGCGAGAGGCGTATTAGCGCCTCGCACTCACCATGGCAGCGAGTAGGTCTTCGTGTTGGTAAAACTCTTCATGGCCTCCTGCACGCCTTCCTTGTAGCCGAGCCCCGAGTCCTTTATGCCGCCGAACGGCGTGAGCTCGAGCCGGTAGCCCGGCACTTCGCGCACGTTCACGCTGCCCACTTCCAGTTCCGTGATGAAGCGCGTAATGTAATCGAAGCGGTTCGTGCAGATCGACGACGACAACGCGTAGTCGGTGCAGTTGGACATGCGGATCGCTTCGTCGATGTTGGAAAAGCGCATGATCGGCGACACGGGGCCGAACGTCTCGTGTTTGACGAGCGGCATGTCGGGCGTGACGCGATCGACGACGGTCGGCGAATAAAGCGCGCCCTCGCGATGGTTACCCGCAAGCAGACGGGCACCGCGCGACAAAGCATCGTTGACCTGGCGTTCGCAGAACTGCGCGGCCGCCTCGTCGATAACCGTTCCCATCTCCACCGAACTATCCGCGGGATTGCCATATTTCCACGCACGGGTCTTGTCCACGACCAGGTCGGTAAAGCGATCGGCAACCGACTCGTGCACCAGCATGCGCTTGATGGCCGTGCATCGTTGGCCCGAATTCTTATAAGAGCCCGATACGGCGAGTGAACTGGCTTCGTCGAGATCGGCGTCTTCCATCACGATGATCGGGTCGTTGCCGCCGAGTTCGAGCACCGCGCGGCGGTAGCCCATCCGCGAAGCAATGGATTTGCCGATCGAGACGCCGCCGGTGAACGTGATGAGATCGATGGCCGGGTTCGTAATCAATTCGTCGGCGATCACGCGCGGATCGCCGGTCAGCACTTGCAGCATCTGCACCGGCAAGCCTGCTTCATAGAGAATGTCGGCGAGCAGATAACATGACAGCGGGACTTTCTCCGACGGTTTCACGACGATACGATTGTTCGTCGCAATCGACGGCACGATCTTGTGCGCGACCTGGTTCATCGGGTGATTGAACGGCGTAATAGCGGAAATCACACCGAGTAGCGGATCCCGTTGCGTGTAGACGCGCCGTTTCTTGCCGTGAGGCGTGAGATCGCACGAAAAGATCTGGCCGTCGTCTTTCAGTACCTCGCCGGCGCCGAAAACCAGCACGTCCGCGACGCGGCCGGCTTCGTAGATCGAGTCCTTCTTGCACAAGCCCGCTTCCGCCGTGATGAGCGCGGCGATTTCTTCCGTGCGCGCACGCACTGCGTCGGCGGCGCGCCGCAGGATCGCGCCGCGTTCGTAGCGGGTCAATGCCGGACGATATGCACGCGCGAATTCGAACGCGCGGCGCACGTCGTCGAGTGTCGCTTTCGGAACCGTGCCGACGAGTGTGCCGTCGTATGGGTTGCGCACTTCGATCACTTCGTCGCGAAAGATTTTTTCGCCGCCGATACGCAGTGCTTCGTGACGCGCTTGCGATTGAGCCTTGGTGTCCACAACAGCGTTCATGTTCGATCCCCGTTCATTGAAGGTGATTGAGTGCGATGTCGATGATGTCGAAGTTGCGCAGCCGTGCCCGCTCGCCGACCGATTTCGCGACCGGCTGATTGAACAGGAGCGGGACGATCTGCTCGGCGAGGCCGCCATGCGAACGCAGCGGCACATCGAGACCGGACAGATCGTGCTTGATGCGCCGCGTGCCGAGCACCACATCACGCGTTGAGATCACGATCAGGTCGCCCATGCGCGCTGGCGGAAGTTCGAAACGCGCGCAGCCTTCAGCGCCCGTCAACACCAGTTCGATGCCGGGCACCGCGGCCAGCTTGCGGCGCATTTCTTCGAGGTCGGCAGAAGCGGGAAGGTAGACGGTCGCGAACGATCCAAGCGCGCCGTGATGCACGACGTAGGGATCGGTGATCGGCAGGATCACGCGGGCGGCGTCCTCGCCGAGCCACTGGTCGAAGCGCTCCTGCAGATAGATCACGTTGGGTTCGCCGTCGTCGTTGTGCTTCGCGTTCATCCCGTGATCGGCGGTGATCGCGACAATCGCACCCAACTCGTCGAGCCGCTGCAGATAGCCGTCCATCATTTGATAGAATGCGTTCGCGCCGGGCGTGCCCGGCGCACACTTGTGCTGGACGTAATCGGTGGTCGACAGATACATCAGGTCGACTTCACGGGTTTCGAGCAGCCGCACACCGGCCGCGAATACGAACTCGGACAGGTCGGCGCTGTACACGCTCGGCACCGGCTTGCCGACCAGCTCGAGCAGGCCGTCGATGCCGTTCTCCTCGAGCGTCGCTTCGTCGGCTTTCTCGGCCGAGAAGCACACCCCCTTCAGGCCTTTGCCGAGCAGTCGGCGCAGTTTGTCCTTTGCCGTGACCACGGCCACCTTGGCGCCCCGCTCAGCAAATCCGGCGAGCACCGTAGGCGCGATCAGGTACTTGGGGTCGTTCATCAGCACCTCGGTGCCGCTGTCGCGATCAAAGAAGTAGTTGCCGCTGATGCCGTGCACAGCGGGCGGCACGCCCGTGACGATCGACAGATTGTTCGGGTTCGTGAAGCTCGGCACCACGCATTCGCCCTTGAGGGCAGTACCCGGACGCAGCAGCTTGCCAAGAAACGGTGCGACGCCTGCCGCCGCCGCCATCTCCAGATATTCATACGCGCAGCCGTCTACACAGACCACGACCACGGGTCGATGCATCCAGTTGTAGCTGCGGCCGTTCACTTCGATGGAAACCGGTGTTTCGCTCATGACGTGTCCTTTCGGCTAGGGGTAAGTCGGGTGTTGTTGATGGGGCATTATGTGGCAAAGTGTGGCAATACTTGACATTAAAATTGATGCTTTGTAGATTGTCAACAACAGACAACATTCAGATTTCTCCCAAAAGCAGTCGTCAGGAAGGTTGCAACAAGCAGTGGTCCCGTAGCACCGGTCGTTTTCGTCGCTGGCCGCGACGCCACTTTCTCAAGGGGTCTGGAAATGAAGGAAAAGCAGGGGTTGACCAGTCGCAGTAGTCGTTTGAACGTGGCGCTGCGTTGTCTTGTGGCTGCCACCATGACGCTGGGCGCAGCGCAGGCCGCACATGCGAAAACGCAGTTGCTCGTCTATACGGCGCTTGAGGACGAAGCCATGAAGCCGTACAAGGACGCCTTCGAAAAAGCCAATCCGGATATCGAAATCCGCTGGGTACGCGATTCGACGGGCGCGGTCACTGCCAAACTGCTCGCGGAAAAAAACAATCCGCATGCCGACGTGGTACTCGGGCTGGCTGCGTCGAGCCTCACACTTCTCGATCTGCAGGGCATGCTGATGCCCTACGCGCCGAAAGGCTTCGACAGTCTGACGCGCAAGTACAGCGATGCCAACACGCCGCCGCACTGGGTCGGCATGGACGTGTGGGGCGCGACGGTCTGCTACAACCGCGTCGAAGCGGAGAAACGCCACCTGCCTAAGCCGACCTCATGGGAAGACCTGACCAAGCCGGTCTACAAGGGCATGATCGTGATGCCGAGCCCGGTGTCGTCCGGCACCGGCTATCTGGATGTGACGTCGTGGCTGCAAACGTTCGGCGACGACAAGGGTTGGAAATACATGGACGCGCTCGACAAGAACGTCGCGCAATACGTGCACTCGGGTTCGAAGCCCTGCACGCTGGCCGGAACCGGCGAATTCCCCATCGGCATCTCATTCGAATTCCGCGGTCACGAATTGCAGGCGCAAGGCGCGCCCATCGATCTGATCTTTCCCAAAGAAGGGCTTGGCTGGGACATGGAAGCCACCGGCATCATGAAAACAACGAAGCAGCCGGAAGCGGCACGAAAGCTCGCGGACTTCATGGCCAGCAAACAGGCGAATGAAATCACCGCGCAGTGGTGGGCGATCGTGGCGTACCCCGGTGTCGCGAAGAAACTTTCGGGCATCCCCGACAACTATTCGGAACTGCTCGTGAAGAACGATTTCACCTGGTCCGCGAAGAACCGCGACGCCATTCTAGGCGACTGGCAAAAGCGCTACGGCAGCAAGGAACAGAAGTAAGGCCAGGTTGAGCCGGATCTTGAGGAATGCCGAGGCGCGCGAACCGTGCGCCCCGAACGATGCGGTGACGCAGCGCACGGTGGTGCGTCGCCGCCATGCGAGCGAGCAGGCAAGCGGAAGCGGAGGAGCAGATGACAGCGTATTTGAGCGTGCAGCGAGTCTATAAGCGGTTTAACGACACGCCGGTTCTGGAGGACATCAATCTTGGCGTGAAGAAGGGCGAGATGCTCTGTTTTCTCGGACCGTCGGGATGTGGCAAGACAACTTTACTGCGCATCATTGCCGGACTGGAGACACAGAGTGCCGGCCAGATCATGCAGGACGGCCGCGATATCTCGCGTTTGCCGCCGCAGCTTCGTGACTACGGCATCGTTTTCCAGTCGTACGCGCTGTTCCCGAATCTGACCATCTTCGACAACGTGGCCTATGGCCTCGTGAATCGAAAGATGAAGCGTGCCGCAATCGCCGATCGCGTGAACGAATTGCTCGCATTAGTGGGCCTGCCGGACGCTCAGCGCAAGCATCCAAACCAGTTGTCCGGCGGGCAGCAGCAACGTATCGCGCTCGCGCGCGCGCTTGCCACATCGCCGGGACTGTTGTTGCTCGATGAACCGCTGTCGGCTCTGGATGCCCGGGTGCGCGTGCGGTTGCGGCAGGAAATCCGCCAGTTGCAGCAGCGCCTCGGCGTGACGACGATCATGGTCACGCACGATCAGGAAGAAGCGCTGTCCATGGCAGATCGGATCGTCGTGATGAATCAAGGTGTGATCGAGCAGATCGGCACGCCGCACGAAATCTATCGCGAGCCGGCGTCGCCGTTCGTTGCCGACTTCATCGGCAAGGTCAATCTGATTCCCGCCGAGGTGACGCACGACGGCAGCCTCAAGGCCGGCTCGATCGCACTGCGCTATGGATGCGGAACGGAGCGTGCAGTCCTGGGTTCGCCAGTCTCGGCGTTCGTGCGCCCGGAAGACATCCATCTCAGTGCGCCCGACAGTGAGGCGGACAACGTGCTGTCCGCCTCCGTCGAGAAACTGGAATTCCTCGGCGCGTTCTGCCGGGTCAGCTTCAAGGTGGACGGCCTCGGCGACCAGGAGATTGTCGCTGATCTGTCGTTTCACGAAATGCATCGTACTCGTCTGCAGGCCGGGTCGCGCTTCCATCTGGCCATCAACCGCGAACACGTGTGCGTCTTCTCCGCCGCGAAGGAGCGACTGCAATGAGCGCCGTTCTGATCGAGCATCGCAGTGGCGACGACGGGCACGCCGAAGTACGTCAGAAGAGCCATTGGCATGATCGCGTCGCGCAATTGGCACTCGTGCTGATGTCGGCGTTTCTCGGCATGTTTCTGCTCGTGCCGCTGGCGTTGGTCATTGGCAAATGTTTTGTCGATGCGGACGGCCGCTTTGTCGGGCTGGCGAATTTCACCGGCTATCTGGTGGATTCGGGCGTGTGGATGTCGACGTTGCATTCAGTGACGGTCGCTTGCCTCGTGACCGCCATTGTGATTCCGATGGCGTTTACATTCGCGTACGCACTGACCCGTTCGTGCATGCCGATGAAAAACGCCGTCCGCACAGTCGCGCTGCTTCCATTGCTCGCGCCGACGTTGCTGTCAGCCGTGTCGTTCATCTACTGGTTCGGCAACTCGGGCATCCTGAAGCCGCTGCTGCACGGACATTCCATCTATGGACTGCCGGGCATCGTATGCAGCCTGGTTTACGCTGCGTTTCCGCATGTGCTGATGATTCTCGTGACCGCGCTGTCGCTGTCCGACGGACGCTTATATGAAGCGGCCGACGCGATGGGCACGCGCCGCGCGCGCAAGTTCTTCACCATCACGCTGCCTGGCGCGAAGTATGGTCTGATCAGTGCGACGATGGTGTCGTTCACGATCTGCATCAACGACTTCGGCGTGCCGGTGGTGATCGGCGGACCCTACTCCGTGCTCTCCACCGATATCTACAAGCTCATCATCGGCTTGCAAGACTTCAACCGAAGCGCGGTGGTCAGTCTGCTGCTGCTCTGTCCGGCCCTGGTTGCATTCGCCGTCGACTTCTTCATTCGCCGCAAACAGCAATCGCAGCTCGGCGCGCGCTCCACGCCTTATCAACCGAAGCCGGCGCGGGGTTTCGACATGGCGATGCTCAGCTATTGCGCGATCGTCTGCACGCTGCTGTTGGCCGTGGTCGGCATTTCCGTGTTCGCCTCGTTCGTGAAGTTCTGGCCGTATCAGATGAGCCTCGGCTTGCAGCACTACAAGATGGGGCTGATTGGCGCCGGGATCTTCGACGCCTATAAGAACAGCCTGAAAATGGCGGCGTGCGTGGCGATCGGTGGGACCATCATCGTGTTCGGCGGCGCGTATCTCGTCGAGAAGACGCGGGGGCCACGCTGGTTGCGCGGCTTCATTAATCTGTGCGCGATTCTGCCGATGGGCGTGCCGGGTCTCGTGCTCGGCATCAGCTACATCTTTCTGTTCAACTCGCCCGCCAATCCTTTGAACGGCCTCTATGGGACGCTCGCGCTGCTGGCGATCGTCACGGTCGTGCACTACTACTCGTCGAGCCATCTGACGGCGGTTACCGCGCTTCGTCAGATCGACAACGAATTCGAAGCGGTCTCGGCTTCGCTGAAAGTGCCTTTCTATAAGACGTTTTTGCGGGTGACCGTGCCGGTTTGCCTGCCGTCGATCCTGCAGATTGCACGCTATCTGTTCGTCAACGGCATGACCACGGTGTCCGCGGTTGCGTTTCTTTATTCACCCGATACGCAGCCGGCCTCGGTCGCCATTCTCAATCTCGACGACGCCGGACAAATCGGCCCGGCCGCAGCGATGGCCACGCTCGTCCTCGTGACGGCGGCGTTCGCGTGTTTGCTGTTTGCCGGCGTGTCGCATGGCGTAATGCGCAGAACCCAGGCATGGCGCACGTCGCGCCGTGGCTGAAACGCGCGTTCATCAAAGATCGATAAGGAGTTACTGTGAATCTGTCCTCCGCACCCATTCTGCTCACTCCCGGTCCGCTCACGACTTCCGACCGCACGCGTCAGGCGATGCTGCGCGACTGGGGTTCGTGGGACGGCGACTTCAATCAGATTACCGCGCGTATCCGTCAACAGACGCTGCGCATCGTGCACGGCGAAGGGACGCATGAATGCGTGCCTTTGCAGGGCAGCGGCACGTTCTCCGTGGAAGCCGCGATCGGCACGCTGGTGCCGCGCGACGGATACGTACTCGTGCCGAACAACGGCGCGTATTGCCAACGTATCGCGAAGATTTGCCGTGCGCTCGGTCGCCGTCACCAGACCATCGACTACCCTGAAGACACGCAGATCAAAGCGGCTGACGTCGATCGCGCACTCGCGGCCGATCCGGCCATCACGCACGTCGCACTCGTGCATTGCGAAACCGGCGCCGGAGTGCTCAATCCGTTGCATGAGATCGCCGAGGTTGTCGCGAAGCACGGACGCAGTCTGATCGTCGACGCAATGAGTTCGTTCGGCGCAATCGACATCGACGCGCGCCGAACGCCCTTCGATGCCGTTGTGGCCGCCTCCGGTAAATGTCTGGAGGGCGTACCCGGCATGGGCTTCGTGATCATTCGCCGCAGTGTGCTGGAACGTTGTGAGGGAAACAGCCCGTCGCTCGCGATGGATCTCTACGATCAGTGGGCCTACATGAACCGCACGACGCAGTGGCGCTTCACGCCGCCCACGCATGTCGTCGCGGCACTCGACGAGGCGATCGCGCAATACATGGAAGAGGGCGGACTGGAAGCGCGCGGCGCGCGTTATACAAGCAATTGCCGGGCGTTGATCGAAGGCATGGCTGCGCTCGGTTTCCGGACCTTTCTCGATCCGTCGATTCAGGCGCCGATCATCGTCACGTTCCATGCACCTGACGATCCCAACTACGACTTCAAGACCTTCTATACGGAAGTGAAAAAGCGCGGCTACATCCTCTATCCGGGCAAGCTGACCCAGTCGGAAACATTCCGCGTCGGCTGTATCGGCCACTTCGGCGAATCCGGCATTCCCGGCGCGGTTGCCGCGATCGCCGACACGCTGAAGGCAATGGGGATCACGCGGATATTGGCGAAAGCGGCGGCCTGAACAGGCCCGCGTAAACGTTTCTTCCCGGTCGAACAGGTAGGAAACCTTGCTTCCTCCGACCAGAGCTAAACCGTTATATCAAGGCGAGCCATTTATGCGTCCGTTCTGGATTGAACAAGCACTCTTTGCCGATGGATCATTGGCGCCCGCGCTGCAGGGCGCGACGACTGCCGATGTTTGCATTGTCGGCGGCGGCTTCACCGGTTTGTGGACCGCCATCCAGGCCAAGCAGAAAAAGCCCGAACTCGACATCGTGATCATCGAAAGCGATCTGTGCGGTGCGGGTGCGAGCGGCCGCAACGGTGGCTGCCTGCTGACGTGGTCGACGAAGTTTTTCACGCTGCGGCGGCTGTTTGGCGAAGCCGAAGCGGTTCGGCTGGTGAAAGCGTCCGAAGCGGCTGTCGGGCGGATTCGCGACTTCTGTGTGGAGCACGCCGTAGATGCGGAATTGCGCCTCGACGGCACGCTCTATACGGCGACCTCGCGTGCCCAACTCGGCGTGCTCGATCCGGTGATCGCCGCATTGAGCGAGCGCGGCATCAATTCGTATCAACATCTGTCACCGGATGAAGTAGCGAGCCGTTCGGGTTCGGCGCGCAATCTCGGTGGCGTGTATTCGCCGGTCGCGGCGACGGTTCATCCGGGCAAGCTCGTGCGCGGATTGCGGCGCGTGGCGATCGAAATGGGCATTCGCATTTACGAACGCACGCCGATGCTGGAGTTTACTGCCGGCGAACGCGTGACGGTGCGCACGCCGGCCGGCAGTGTGATTGCGTCGAAACTCGTGCTCGCCATCAATGCATGGATGGCGAGCCGTTTCCGGCAGTTCGAACGCACGCTAGCAGTTGTCTCCAGCGACATGATCGTCACCGAGAAATGCCCCGAACTGCTGCATCGGATAGGCCTGAAAGATGGCGTGTCGGTGCTCGATTCGCGGATCTTCGTCTACTACTATCGCAGCACGCCGGACGGGCGGCTGATGCTGGGCAAGGGTGGCAATACGTTTGCGTGGCGCGGCCGGATCGCACCGGTGTTCGATCAGCGCTCGCCATATGAAACCGATCTGACGCGCAGCCTGCACGATTTCTTCCCCGCGTTGCGCGACGTGCCGGTGACGGCGAGCTGGAATGGCCCGTCGGACCGGTCGGTCACCGGCTTCCCTTTTTTCGGCCGGTTCGACAATGCGCCGAACGTGCTCTACGGATTCGGCTATTCCGGGAACGGCGTTGGACCGACCTATATAGGCGGGCAGATCCTGGCTTCGCTGTTGCTCGATCTGGACAACGAGTGGACACGCAGTCCTTTGACGAACGGACCGTTGGGCTATTTCCCACCCGAACCGATCCGCTTCGTGGGCTCGATTACCGTGCGTGGCGCCATTCGCCGCAAGGAGCGCGCGGAAGACGAGGACCGACAGCCGTGGCTCGTCGATCGCTTGCTCAGCAAGCTGGCCAACGCCGCGGGCAAGTCGGATAAAGCGTAACGCAGCCGTTCAGCCTGTCTCAGCTTTTGGCGGTACGGTTCGCGGAAGCAGCCCAGCGCTCGTGGGCGCGCCGCATTCTGGCGAGGCCATGCGTAACGTGTTCGCGCACGAGCGCGACCGCGCGCTCCGCATCGCCTTTCGCGAGTGCGTTGACGATTTTCTCGTGTTCCGTCACGGACGTAGCCAGCGCGCTTTTTTCCGATTCGATGGCGGCCTGACGGAGCAAGCCAAGCTGGCGGACGAGATGCCGGTACGTTTCGATCAGATGCTGGTTGCCGACGCCGGAGACCATCGCGTCATGCAACTGAACGTTCAATGTCGTGTACAGGGTGAGGTCGTGGTCTTTCTTCGCCGCTTTCATCGAGGCGATGATGCGTTTGAGCACTGCAAGCGTCTCGGGCGTCATCTGCTCGGCTAACGCGCGGGCAACCGATTCGTCCAGCATGGCGCGAACCTGGTAGATTTCTTCTGCCTCGCGCAGCGACAGTGCGCGCACCGTGACGCCGCGGTTTTTTTCGGTTTTTAGCAAGCCCGCCTGTTCCAGCGCGCGAAACGCTTCGCGCAATGGTCCGCGAGACACGTTCAGTCGAGCGGAAACTTCGACTTCGTTCAATTTCTCCCCAGGGGCGAATTCCCCGGAGACGATGCCCTGTTCGAGCGTTTCCTGGACTAGCGTGGCAAGGGAGTGCCGCTGCAACAATTCAATCGCGCTGGAAGGGGTTGGCGTGGTCATCGATGAGCGGTTTGCAGTGGAGAATGGAGGGCGTAGCGTCAGTCTCCTGAACATAGCGTGGCACGTTGTTTATTGTCAACAACCATCGGCCCCGTCGCGCCTGACACGCGGCGGCCTCCGCGCCATTTTCGGTCAATACCTGCCTGGCCACGTCGAGGAAGGACTGCACGTGCCGCGCAGCCCTACGCCCGGCAAGGCAGACCGAGCCTGCCCTGACCCATCATCGGAAGCCGGAGCCCCGGCTTCTCGCTCAACGCTGCTGCGGCACCGCCAACACCGGATTGACGACCTTGGGCGCCGCCGCCTTCTGATGCAGATCCTTGATGAACGCCTCGCTCAGCGCAATGACTTTTGCCGACGCCCGCGGATCAAAAAGCGCGTGATCGAGCTCATCGAAAACGACCGCCTTGACATGCGAAAAGCGCGACAGCTTCTTCCCGCGCTTGCCGAAATGCGCATTGAGCTGTTCCATTCCTTCATCGCCTGAACCGTAGACGAAGAGAGTCCGCACGCCCTTGCGTTCGAGCGCGTGAACGACGCCATGCGGGTGCGTCAACGTATCGGCTTCGGCCGCGCCCGTACAGTTGCCGGTTGCGCCCAGCCTATGCGAATGCAGGCGCGCGATCAAATTCGAAGCGACGGCCTGCGCGATCGGCCGGAACTTGCGCTTTCCGCTCAGGACGAGCCACCACTTGGACGGCTTGAATATCGCAGGCCCGACACGCTTCAACGAGTTGCGCTGCAACTCCTCCAGTTCCGCCATCGACATGTGTGGGGGTATGTAAAAACGCACAATATTGACCGCGATGACGGCCGTGAGAGCCGGCTCCACGAGCGCCGCGCGCAAGGCGCTGTAGGCGCCCGAGCAGATCCCGAACGAGATGACCGTTTGATAGCCCTTGCGCTTGAGCCAGGCGGCGGCCGTCGCGACATCCTCGATGGTCGTGGATGCATGGATCTTCGGGACCAGATCGAGTGGCCCTTGTGCCGTACGCGGAGGACTGTCGCCGATGCCGCGCGCATCGATGCGCATCGACGGGATGCC
This sequence comes from Paraburkholderia aromaticivorans, assembly GCF_012689525.1. Taxonomy (NCBI): domain Bacteria; kingdom Pseudomonadati; phylum Pseudomonadota; class Betaproteobacteria; order Burkholderiales; family Burkholderiaceae; genus Paraburkholderia; species Paraburkholderia aromaticivorans. The sequence goes on along the minus strand of NZ_CP051515.1, from coordinate 3,159,122 downwards.
GCGCCGGGCCATTTCCCGCGCAATTCGAACCGACAGCCGGCTGTCGCCGTGATGCACGCTGCCGGCGGTGTTGGTGATGAGCATGACGGGCCCATACGCGATCCTGCCGCGCGGTTCGCACAGCATGCCGAACAGGCCGTTGGCGCCGAAGATGACCGGGCGCTCGCGGGCTTCGGGCGTCTCGATGATCGCTTCGTCGTCGAGGGATACGCTCGGCCGTGCGCCTTTATTCACCGAGCTGTGGACGCGCGTACCCGGGGCGCCGTCCACGATCCATTGCACGACCCGTTCAAACGCGCGAGCCGGTACAACCGACGACTTCGTCTCATCCAAATATTCGAGGTAGCCTTCCAGCGCGCCCGTTTCGACCGCGACGCCGCGTCCGCGCAGCGTCGAACACAGCGCGGCGCTTGCGCGGGCGCGTGCATCGAGCACGAGGGCACGCGTGAGAACCGGAGAATGTTCGTCCATTGTCTCCGAGAGATCGAGCGCGTCCAGTTCACTGCAAAGCCTGTCGCTGTAAAGCTGTCCCAGCACGTTGAACGGCTTGTCGCGCTGCGTGGCACGCAAGGGCGGGGCGAGATTGTCGAGCCAGACCTTGCGCAGCGCCGCCAGTTCGCGCAGATAGGTGCGCCCGCGCGTGACAGGCGCGAGCAGCACGAGCGAGTCGGCCGCGCATTCACGCGATGCCAGTGCTGCCAGGGTCGCACCGAGACGCAAGCCGCAGAGCGTCACGCTCGTCACGCCGGTTTGTTCCTTGAGGCGCCTGACGGCCGCGACGATATCGGACACGAAGGCATCCAAGTGATGGGCATTGCCGTCGACGCCCGCGGAGTCTCCCGTTGCCAGATAGTCGAAGCGCAGCGCGGGAATACCGTACGCGGACAGCTCTTCGGCGAGGTAACGGATGCCCTTGTGGCACCACGGCTCTTCATGGCCAAACGGACTGCAGAGCACCACGCCATGTGTGCCTTGCCCAGGATGAAGCCATCCAAAGCGTCCACCGAATGCGATCGGTTTCATAGGTTGCCTCGACCGGCAGGGTTATCGTCGCCGACTGGGGCCGGGTGGCAAAAAGCGGATGTTGCAACGTCATTCGCAACTGCACCGCGCAATGTTCTCGTCTCGTAGTGCATCAGTGTGAGCCTCTTTTTGTTTTGAGCGTTTTGGTCGATTGGATCGCTCTTTAGAGGTCGGTTCGGTGCGCTAAACAACATTGCACGAAGCAGAGAACGAATTTGACCTGGACAACGTTTGTCTTTTAACGGCGTTCAATGACTGCGCATATCTTATTTAAAGAAGTCGATTAAGGATTTACCCGTAGCCGTTGCGTTTTAACGTAAGTTCACGCGGACTGTGCGAATTCGCACATAGCGCTGACGATTGCCGCAGTAATGTATTTTCGGCGAAAATCGACCTCCGGACAGAACCGGGGCATAAATTGGAATGAGACTGTTCGGCAGTACCCGTCCGACGAAATAAAAATACGCTAAATGCGTTGTTTCAGTACGTGGCGCGGATAAATCAATCCTGTCGGCGAGCGAGCCTCGCGATGTGCGCAAGTACGCTCGCGCGCAGGTGGCCGACGCTTGACGGAGACCGCCAGTTCAGCCGGATTCGGTGTGCCTTCCATGCGACTGGAGCCCGGGAGCGCGCTGGCCGCAAATTTTTGTAATCTATTCCTTTCGAATAAATTACTCATATATTTGATTATATTTAATCAGACGATAAAAATGTGTCGTTCTTGATACGTTTTTATCTTCATACTTTTAAAAAAATACGCTATTCAACAGACGAAAGCATCGGTATGGAAGTCGTTGAAAAGATAGAGGTTCAGGGAATTTGTTCCGGATCTCGTAAAAAGTATGATGATATGATGTACATATTGTAACAAGTGTGACGTAGGACTGACTTTGGTAATCTGATACGATTATTAAGAGATGGTAATAATTTACCTTCTAGCTATTACTATGTATCTCATCGGCCGCTTTAGCGCCATCGAAATGCAAGTCTGGCGACCCCTTCCGGAAGACCCTGCTTTACCAATCCTGAAGTTCTCTTTGCTTTAAGCGGAGATCTCTTCGGGTATTCGCTTGCGCCTGCGCGTAATCGCATTGCCGATTACGCGAGGTAACTCGTATTTAAGCGTTCGGGCTTTTGCGCCCGTTATCTCGCTTAATTTCCCTGTTAACGCCCGTGTGGTTGAGGTCGTCTGCCTGGGCTTTGGCTTTTCGATCGCGCCGGCATAGTTGGAAAGACTTGAATGATTAAGAATACACCAGCTGCAAGACTCCCAATTTCAAATACTGAACTCGCGGTCCGTCGTAAATTTCTGACATCGCTATTGGCCGGCGGCGGCGCGTTTGTGCTCGCCGCGTGCGGCGGTGGCGGCGATTCCGCGAGTCCCGACGAAGTAGCGAACCGAGGCCGACATGGCGGCGGCGGCGCCTCGAACCCGAGCGGCGCCAGTTCCTCGAGCGGTGCGAGCTCACCGGCAGCGGCAAGTTCACCGGCAACGGCAAGCTCCCCAGCTGCGGCGAGCTCCCCGACCAGCACCCAAGGCGTTCTTCTCGACACGTCATTCGGCGTAAAGGGCGATGGAACCACCAATGATCGCGTCGCGCTCCAGCGCGCGATCGACGGCTCAGTCGGACAGATTTTGCTGATTACCGGCCAGAGCCGTATCGATGCAGCCGGTCTCGATCTGCGCACCAATAGCCACGTGCGATTCGCAAGCGGCGCTTCGATCAAACTGCTGCCGTATAACACCGACACGTACGAAATCCTGCGTTTGGCGGACGTGAATAACGTCACGCTCGAAAGCCCGTATCTCGACGGCAGCAAGGAATTGAATTCGACGAAGTCGGGTGAATGGGGCATGGGGATTTCGATTAATGGCGCAACGAATTGCACCATTACGTCTCCGACCACGATTAATTGCTGGGGCGACGGCATTTATATCAATAATAGCGATAAAAATGGCGCTTACAGCACGAACATTACGGTGAATTCTCACCACGCGACCGGATGCCGTCGCCAAGGCGTATCGATTATCAGCGGCAGCGGGATCACGTTTAATAGTCCGCTTTGGGAAAATATCGGCGGAACGGCTCCCGGTGCTGGTCTCGATATCGAACCGAATGACAATACCGCCGTGTTTCAAAACATCCGCATCGTCAGCCCGACGACGAATAACTGCGCCGGCGGCGGGATTAACGTTTATTTTGGATTCTTCCCGGGTCCGGTCAGCAAGACGGTCAGCATCGCGATTACCGGTCATACGGATACGGGCAGTCCCGGCGGCTCATTCAACGTCCAGGGCCTTCATTTGAATGGCTACGTCGTGAATGGATCGATTACCAGTGCCAATCCGGTCTGGAAGACCGGGCTGAGCCTGGAAGACTGGGACAAGGGCGGCCCGACGGTGACGGTCACCAACGCGCGCATCAGCTGATGTAAGTGTTCTGCCGGTGGTGCGATGCCGCAACGGATCGCGCCCCGGCTGCCTGACTAGTCGGTTGGGCCGGCCTGGGTGCCGGCCCAAGACGTATTTTCAGGCTGCTGCGAAACCCGTTCGTGGTTCCGCGAACTGTCCGAGACCGAGACTCTCCATCAACTGGGCTTGAATCGACGCTGCTTGAGCGTTGATAGCGTCGGCGCCGAATGATTGCCCCACTACCAGACGTGCGGGACGCGTGCCGTTTGGTTGCTCAACTATCTGGGCAATTGCTTCGGCTACGTCGTGCGGGTTCGGAGCGTTGTCGCCTTCGAACAGCTCCATCAACGTTTGTACCATCTTGTCCGGTATCGCACCGATTTCGCCGTAGCCGACGCCCCGCGCGGCGTCGCCGGGTCGCTGGGCACTGGCGAAAATATTCGTTGGATAGTTGCTGGGTTGAACGAGAACCACATCGATGCCCAACTTCGACAACTCATAGCGGTAGCTCTCGGTTAACGCTTCGATTGCGAACTTCGACGCGCCATATAGACCGAAGAAAGGGAAAGTCACCCGGCCGAGGATCGAGCCGATATTGATAACCAGGCCGCCGCCCTGTTCCCTGAAAGCCGGCAATACAGCGCGCAGTGTCCGTTGGATACCGAATACGTTCACATCGAAGAGCGCGCGTACCTGTTCTGTCGTGAACGCTTCGGAGATGCCCGCCGAGCCAATGCCCGCGTTGTTGACGAGAACGTCGAGGCGTCCCGCCTTGTCGAGCACTGAAGTCACGCCGTGCTCGACGGAGCTGTCGTCTGTCACGTCAATCTCGACGACATGGATTCCCTTGGCTCGCAGGTTCTCGGCATGGGGCCGGTTACGATCGGCGACGTCGCGCATGGACGCGAATACCTGGTGCCCGGCGTGTGCGAGCGTCTCCGCGGTATCGCGGCCGAAGCCACTGCTAGCCCCGGTAATGAGGATGTTTTTGAGCATGATGAGTTTCTTTCACCGGCTGACGACGAGGGATGGAGAGGAAGAATCGCTAAGCGGTACGAACCGTCCAGAGAGATGACGGATTCGCTTCCGTCGCTCAATGTGATCGCCGAGTAACCGACGGTCAGCCGCAATTCGACGTCTCCCTGAATGGGCTTAAAGAACTGCGGTCTAATGCGAATCAGCATGTCCGATGCGGGTAAGCTGAAACGTGCGACGCAATGCGAAGCCCAGACGCTCATACAACCCAATCGCAGAGGCGTTGTCACTGAACACGTGCAGAAACGGCGTGTCCCCCCGTTGCTCAATTTCTCTACGCAAGACTTTGATGAGCCGGCCAGCAAGGCCATGTCCCCGATAGTCTTCATCTACGCAAACGGCGCTGATCTCAACGTATCCGTCGACGCGCATCCGTTCACCGGCCATCCCGATAAGACGCCCCTGCTCGCGAATTCCAATGTAGTTGCCCATTTCGCCCGTTCGCTTGCCGAAAGGGCCGGGCTTGGTCTTCTGGGCCAGGGCGAGCATATCTTTCGCGTCCGCGTCACCCAACCGGATTACCTCGTGGTCGTCCACGCTCCCTGCTTCGTGGTGCCGGGCGATCATTTGATGGATCACTCCCGCGTGCGTCATCTGAAGCCCGTCTATCGGACCGATCGGTTCATCGGAGCGCAGGACGACGGCCTGCTCGTGAGGTAACAGAAGCTGAAGGAGCGCCTGGTATGCCGCGGGCGTTTCGGATGCCAGAGCAGCAAAGGGCGCCACATCGGGGTGGTATCGACGGGCAAGCCCATCGCCATATCCGAGGTGCGCCTGCTTCGTGGTGAGGGCCGCCCAGATCGGACGGTCGAGGTCAGCTTCTATCGAACCGCTCATGCTTTCTCCTTTGCCAGCGCGACTGTGTGCCAGCGGCTTGATTGAATGGTCAGCCAGCGCGTCAGCTTGGCCGCATTGCTATGCAGTCTAGACGTCCGGTCGGCACGAGGCTATAGTCGCAAATGACATTAATGGGGTTATTTGCGACATGAGACTGGTCATCTTCGCGCTGGACGGCCTGTTCGACACCGGGCTCACGGTCCTGCTGGATACCTTTGCGACGGCCAACGAACTGGCCGCTGCTCAAGGGTTCGCCGCACCGCCCTTCGACGTCAGGGTCGTCGGCGTGCGCAAACGCATCCGGACCGCGCATGGTTTGTCGACGGCGGTCGAACTGGCCAGCACCGTTCGCCGCCCGGATTGGGTGGTGGTGCCTGCGCCGAATGTCAGGCAACCGGAGCGCCTGATCGAGGCGCTGGAGCGTCCAGACGTGCGCGACACGATGGCGTACCTTCGCACCTGGCATGCTGACGGCGTTGGCGTCGCGGCTGCCTGTATCGGGACTTTCCTGTTGGCCGAAGCCGGGCTGCTGGATAATCGCGAGGCGACAACCACCTGGTCACTCGCACCTTTCTTCCGCCAACGCTATCCGGCTGTCAATCTGGACGATTCACGCATGGTCGTCGCCTCGCATCGCGTAGTGACGGCGGGTTCCGCGATGGGCCATCTCGACCTTGCGCTATGGTTGCTGCGTCAGGCAAGCCCCGAACTTGCGACGCTGGTTGCCCGCTTCATGCTCATTGACAAGCGTTCATCCCAGGCCGAATACATCATTCCCGATCACCTCGCCCACGCCGATCCCTTGGTCGCGAGATTCGAGCGATGGGCTCGCGACAACCTTTCCTCGGGGTTTTCGCTTCAGGCGGCAGCGGCTGCGTTGTCCGTCGGCCCTCGCACGTTGCAGCGCCGTACCGAGGCAGTGCTCGGTAAGTCGCCCCTGGCCTTCTTCCAGGACTTGCGAATCGAACGCGCGCAGAACCTCGTCTCGATTGGCTACGACCTCGAGAGAATTGCGAGCGAGGTTGGGTATGCCGACTCGGCGACATTGCGGACTTTGCTGCGTCGGAGGCTCGGCCGCGGGGTGCGGGAACTTCGCGCCGAAATGCGCTAGCGTCCCGACGACGCTTCGCCGAACCATCGCGACGCGGCGTGAGCAGCCTCCTCATGGTCAGGGGAAGCCTCGCCGGCCCAGGCGACGAAGCCATCAGGGCGCACCAGCACCGCGCTCAAGCCACGCCGATCCTTGACGTCACTCCCGACATACGTGATCTGACCACGCCAGCGACTCGCCAGTGTCTGAAGCGATGCACGAGCGTCAAAGTCCAGAAATACGCCTCTACCCTTCGTGAGAAGCTCGCCGAGCTTTGCCCCGTCGATCAACTCGAAATCGGGAGCGCTGCGGCCCACCAGCGGGTGGCTGCTGCCAAAATCGTAGCGGAGAGCCGTACCCCAGACGCGCTCGGCGAAGTAGGTAGCACCATCGCGCGTGTCGATGAGATCACGGATGATGGCTTCGAGCGCGCGCGAACTTCGGCTCGGCCGCATGAGCGCGACCTGGGCGCGCGACCAGTCGAGGACCTGCGCTCCGACCGGATGCCGTTCGCTCGCATAGCTGTCGAGCAGACCGGCCGGCGCGTCGCCGCGGAGGGTCGCAGCGAGCTTCCATGCAAGATTCATCGCGTCGCCTAGACCCAGGTTGAGGCCTTGGCCGCCTAAGGGGGAATGGATGTGTGCGGCATCGCCTGCGAGCAGCACCCGCCCTTTGCGGTAAGCCGTCGCGTGATAGGCGCGATCTGTCCAGGTGGTGGCAAGCCGCCGGCCTTGCGCACTGTGCTGCGCCCGCCGTCACAACCGACGAGCCATCGTCCGCGAAACATTTCACTACCGGCGCGAACGGTCACGTCTTCCTCCGACTGGTCGAAGCCATCGACGCCGACACCGCGCCTGATCTCAACCCCCAACGCGATGGCGCGAGCGGCCAATTTGGATTCGAGGTACTCCATCTCGACCGCCATGCTGGTGCCGGCCGGAGTTGGAAGGCGATACTGCCACTTCGATGTATCGATGTTGTCGTGATAGAACTGGATGCCGGCAAAATGGCCGCCCGGGCGGCGCGGCTGCTGCATCCAATGCGCCGCATTCGACGCGCTGCTGCCCGAGTCATCTTTCGCGCGTTGCGGCACCGCGATCTCGTTCAGCAAACCGCGACGGTAGAAGGCTTCGATGGTGGGCGTCGACAGGCCGCGCAATCCGAACGGAAGCCGCTTGAATGGAGAGCCAGGATCCTCGGCTTGCTCCAGCACTAACACCGAGAGGTCTGCGAGGCGCAGCTCACAGGCGAGAAACATGCCGACGGGTCCGCCGCCGGCAATCACGACGTCATGGATCAAAGTGAAGTTCCTTTAAGCGCCCTGTCCGTCACCGCGGACTTGTCGCGAAACGACCGGGCCTCTTCACGGAGCCACTTCGTGAAGCGGCCGAGACTTTTTTTACGACGTGGCGAAGACATCTCCACGAGACGATACGAGAAACCCGGCAGACAAGGGCCTTCGATCCGGCGCAGGCGTCCAGTGCGGAGTTCTTCGTCTATCAGCACGTTGCTGCACATCAACGGCCCGAGGCCACACTCCGCGGCGTAGAGCGCGAGCATTTCCTCGCTGTACCAGGAAACGCGGAAGTCGACCGTTTGATCGTGTTCGACAAGCGCGAGCCACGCGGACCAGTCCGGCGCATTGAGCGCGGGGTTTTCCCACTTGTAGGCGAGCAACGGGCGTTGGCGGAAGTCTTCGATCGTTGGGACACGATCCTCTGGACAAATGCCGCGCTCGGCAACCGCGATATAGCGGTCCTCCAGAATCACGGAATCCTGTTGATCCATTTCGACCGGGCCATACCGGATAGCGAGATCGATATCCTCGGCGCCCAGATCGACGGTTTTTTCCGAGCCGTGAATATGCACCGTGATGTCCGGGTGGATCGCATTGAACCGCGACAGCCTCGGCATCAGCCAGCGCTGCGCAAATGCACGGGTAGCCGAGATCTGAATGGAGTCTTCGTCGACGTGACCGCTGACGACCTCGAACGCCTCAGCGATCTGGTCGAAGCCGTCTCTCACGAGCGGGTAGATCGTCTTGCCCACTGGCGTAAGCGTGACCGCGCGGCCCGTTCTTTCGAAGAGTTTGTGGCCGATGCGTGCTTCGAGTTGTCGAATCTGGTGACTCACCGCCGTGATGGTCACTGACAGTTCGGCCGCGGCGGCGGTAAAGCTCTGATGTCGGGCTGCGGCCTCGAATGCGCGGATTGAATTGAGCGGTGGTAACTTACGCATGGCGAAATATCTTCATCCGGAAGCCGGCCGGTTGCAGTGAATGCATTTTACCGAATACAGCCGCGACCGCCCAAGGCAGCGCGGCCGTTTCGTCGACATCACGGCAAACACCGGGCCGCTGCGAAGCGGCCTGCGTGCGAATAAGCGCGTTCAACTGATCGAATAATGTGCGTCCGTCGGCTTCATGCCGTTGACGGCCGTGACGTCCTGCGGGCAGGCCGACATCACGATGATCAGATCCATTTCCGCGCGCAGCGCGACGTACTGGCCAGGCTGACTGACTGGCGGCGCGAATTCGAGCTGACCATTCCCGTGTACGGGCACGTTCATGAACAGGTTCAGCGGACAGGGCGTGTCTTGCGCCTTCAGACCGAGACTTGCTAATGCAGCGTCGAGGTTGTCGGTGCAACTGTCATGATGGCCGATGACACCCAGTTGCTCGTAGCGATACTTGTCGCAGGCCGCGATCAGCGTGTCGTGCACGCCCGGCGTCGTGTCTTCGACTAGCGTCAGGATGGCCCGCCGACGGTTGGTGAGCAGTGCGTCGCCGACCCGTGGCGCGAGCTTGAGCATCGACACGCGACTATGCTCCATCGACATCGCTTCGCCGACGTCATCCTGATTGAACGCCCAGGTGTCGACCACCTGGCGACCGTGCGTATTGATCACCTTGATCGTCATGCCTTTGATGAGTTTGACCGCCACGCCGCCACGCGCTGGGATACGGATGCGCGTGCTGTCAGGATCGATAGTTGTCGTGTTCATTGAGCTGTTCTCCACTGAAAGTTTCATTGGACTGGCGGCGCCAGCAGCGCGGACTCGACCGCGAGACAAGTGCGCAACAGTCGATCTTCGTGCCCTTGAGGCGCAGAAAAAAGCACCGACGTAGGCAAGCCCTGTACATCGACGCCCGACGGCATGGCAACACCTGGCATGTCGAGGAGACTGCCTGGCATCGTCAGCGAAAGCGTTTCCAGATTGGTCGAGGCAAACAGGCCGTCGTCGGCTTCGAGTGCGGCAAGCGATGGCGCGACATGCTTGACCGTCGGCGTGACAAGTACCGCATCGCCAAGTTCGTGCCGCATGCTCAGCATGAGTTCGGCGCGTAGCGCCCGGATGCGGGCTTCCGCGTTCCGGTCGATATCTCTGGCGGCCAGGAGTCTGTTGCGGACACGACGATCGATCTGAGCGCCGCGTTCGCCTTCGACCACATGCTGAAGCAGCGACCACGCCTCGATGGCCCCGAGCCAGCCAAGCGTCGCGAGCAGTTCAAGTGTGCGCGTGAACGCTTCGACGGGGCGCTCTACCACGCGGGCGCCATGTCGACGCAAGCGCGTCATGACGCTGCGCAGATTCCGCGCGACGTCTGACTGGAGCGCCGGGTCTTCAAGCACGGATGAATCGACAATAAACCGGACCTCCTCCAATGGCGTCTCGCGCACCTCGAGATTCTCGCAGCCGCGCATCGCGCCGTCGAGTAGCACGCAGTCTTCGACGGTACGGGCGAGCGGACCGAGCGTATCGAGTGTGACGGCGAGCGGATGCACGCCGTCCATGTCGTATCGGCCGATCGATGCGCGAAAGCCGGTCAATCCATTGAACGCCGCCGGGACGCGGATCGAGCCGGCGGTATCGGTTCCGATCGCCGCTGTCACCAGGCCGCGTTGCACCGCGATCGCGGACCCGGACGACGAACCGCCGGGTGCACGTGGCTCTATCGCAGGGAAGTCCGCAGTGGGCGTACCGAAGTGCGGATTGAGTCCAAGGCCCGAGAAGGCGAATTCGCTCAGATTCGTCTTGCCGATCGGAATCATGCCTGCTGCCCGCATGACAGCAATCACGGCGGCGTCCCGGGATGCCGCCGGTGAGTCGATTCGCGTGATCGAGCCGGCGGTCGTTCTGTTGCCTGCCACGTCGATCATGTCCTTCACGGCGAACGGAATTCCGTCGAGCCGGCTAAGCGGCACGCCCAGTTTGCGCCGATGCGCCGATGCCACCGCGTAATCACGCGCTCGCTCGATGAACGAGATGAAGACGCCACGCGCCGCGCGCGATTTCGCGATCGCACTGCTGACCAGGTCGACCGCGTCGATGCTGCCGTCGTGCAGCTTCAACGCAGTGCCGGCCATCGTCAAAGGGGTGTTCATGAATGTTCGGTTTGCAACGTGGTCTGGCGAGCGGCCGCCAGTTGGCGGACCAGCACCGGCACTGCGGCGAACGCGTCGGCCACTGATGCTTCATGCCGCGCGCCGCCGAATTCCTGATAGCTGATGCTGATCGCGTGGCTTTCTTCCACGCCCAGATAGTGCGCGCAGGTCAGGATGTGGGTCTCCAGGTGATTCATCTTCTCGCGGACGCCGCCGGGCCCGAATCCGAACTCGCCGTGCGAACTCAGAATGACGAGCTTCTTGCCGCTCATGACAGGCTCCAGCGGAAAGTCTCCGCGTGCTAGATCGAAAGTGAACGTCTTGCCGATACGGATGACCTTATCAAACCACGACTTGAGGGCTGCGGGCATTCCATAGTTATACATCGGCGTGCCGATCACGATCAGATCCGCGCGGTCGATTTCATCGATCAGTTCATCGGATAGACGCAATGCATCGCGTTGCTCCGGCGTGGCGTTTTCTTCAGCGGTGAAGACGGCGGCAATCCAGTCTTCCGTGATGATGGGCGGCGGATTGGCCCCGACGTCGCGGGTGATGATTTCCGCAGCCGGCTCGAACTCGCGCCAGGCGTCGATGAAGCCGCCCGAGAGCTTGCGGCTGAGCGACCGGCCATTGCGCGCGCTGGCATTGATATGAAGAAGAGTAGTCATCGCGTGTGTATTCCTTTGCTGGCTGAAACCGAAAGAACAGGAATACTCATTTAGCCATGAAGCTTTGGTTGGCGCGATTGACGAATTTTTGCTGCGCGTTGAGAAAAATTCAACCGTCGCCGACGCGAGGTGGATGCCGCATTTTTTCTCAACCACGGTTGAGAATTGATCGATTTCGCCGTTTATTTGTCTCCGCTTTAATCGGCACTCAGCGAATCAGAGTCGCGATCTCAGGAGGAGACAGTCGTGTCGAACGATCAGATAGCACAAGGGAATGCGGACACCGGCACTGCATTCGATATGCACGGTATCGAGCCCGTGCCAGGTAACAGCCGGACATCCGGCCAGTTGGACCAGTTCTGGATCTGGGCGGGTGCAAACGTCGCGCCGATCAATTGGGTGCTGGGGGCAATTGGCATCCAGCTTGGTCTGAGCCTTGTCGAGACGCTAACGGTTATCGTGATCGGCAATGTGCTGGGGTGTGCGTTGTTCGGCGCCATGTGCGTGATCGGACATCGCTCGGGTGTTCCGCAGATGGTGCTGTCGCGGCTCGCTTTCGGCCGGCGCGGCGCGTGGCTGCCCACGTTCATGCAGGTGCTGATGCCGATGGGATGGGTGGCGATCAATACGTGGATCGTCCTGGACCTTGCCGTTGCCGCGCTCGATCGCATGGGGATCGGCGGCGGCATCGAATTGAAATACGTCATCGCAATCGCGGTCATGCTGATCCAGGTCGGCATCGCGACATGGGGCTTTCACGCGATCCGGTATTTCGAGCGCTATACGATGCCGTTCGTGCTGGCCATCATGGTCGTGATGACCGTGGTTGCCTTCACGCACGTCGATATCCACTGGCACGTTTCGACCGCTCACGGTATCGGCAAGTACTCCGCGATGAGCAAGCTGATGACCGCGATCGGCATCGGCTGGGGTATTTCATGGCTCGTCTATGCATCGGATTACACGCGCTTCACGAAGCTGACGTTAAGCAGTCGGCAGGTGTTTCGCGCGACTTCGCTCGGCATGTTCGTGCCGACCGTCTGGCTCGCGTTTCTGGGGGCGTCGATCGCGTCGGCGGGAAGCGGAGCCGATCCAGCCCAGCTCATCATCGCCGTGTTCGGTGCCATGGCGCTGCCCGTTCTGCTCGTGCTCGTCCACGGTCCGATCGCGACGAATATCGTCGTCATCTACTCGGCGGCACTGGCTACGCTGTCGCTCGATCTGCGTGTTCCGCGCTGGGTCGTCTCCGTTGTATCCGGCGTTGTCGGTCTTGTGATCCTTTATCTGTTCCTGCACTCGGGCGCGTTTGCGAGCACCTTCGAAGATCTGATGGTCTTCTTTGTCGTGTGGATCGCGCCGTGGGCCGGCATCGTGCTGGTCGATTTCTTTCTGGTCCGGCGCGGCCGGATCAATGTCGCCGCGCTTTACTGTCATCACTCGGTGAGTGAATGTGGAGACGTGAAGTGGTCCGGCATCGCGGCGCTGGCGTTGGGTGTCATCGCGGCGTGGCTCTTTCAGGTCGGCAGTGTCGAGTCGCTGCAAGGACCCATCGCGATGGCGCTAGGCGGTATCGATCTCTCATGGCTCGCCGGGCTCGGAGTGGGTGGCGGCAGCTACTACCTCTTTCATCTCGCGCGACGGGACGCCCGCTCGGAGTCGGCATCGCTCGCCGATAACAGGAGTTCGACATGAATAGCGTGCGCATGAGCGACATCAGCTGGGTCGAGTACGAACGGCGGGTCAAGGCCGGAGCGGTCGTGTTTCTGCCGTGCGGCGCGACGGAGCAGCATGGGCCCCATCTTCCGCTTGGAACGGATGCGTTGCTGGCAAGCGCGATTAGCGAGGACGTGGCCCGTGAGACGGGCGGCATCGTGGCGCCGGCAATTTCATACGGCTATAAGTCACAGCCCAGGAGCGGCGGCGGTCAGCATTTCTGCGGCACCACGAGCGTCGACGGCGCGACGTTGAGCGGAATGATCCGCGATGCGGTGCGAGAATTTCATCGACACGGCGTCAGGCGTCTTGTGATCGTCGTCGGGCATTTCGAAAACCAGTGGTTCGTCACCGAGGGTATCGAGCTTGCGATGCGGGACATTGGCGAAGGCAGTGGAATGGAAGTCATGCGTGTCGAGCACTGGGAGTTCTGCCGCAACGAAACGCTCGATGCGATTTTTCCAGACGGGTTTCCTGGCATTGCGCTGGAACATGCCGCCGTGATCGAAACGTCGATGATGCTCCACTATCATCCGCAACTGGTCTCACTCGACAGCATCCCGGCGCACGGGCCCGCTGAATTCCCCACCTACGATATGTACCCGCCCCGCACCGCCTGGGTGCCGTCGAGCGGCGTGCTGTCGTCAGCGAAGGATTCGAGTAGCGAGAAGGGGCGTTTGCTGGTGACGGACGTAGTCGACGGGATCGCGGCGGCCGTGCGTCGTGAATTCGGACTGGCCGGTCATGCGTCGGAGCGGAAGATGCTTCCAAGGCTCGCGTGAGTAAAACACACGCTAGTGTTCCGTTCCGCTGATTCGCGAACAAAGTCTGTGTAGTTTTTCGAGGATGGAATCAGCGGAAGCAGTCCACATGAATGGCTTGCAGTTTTCGTTGTAGTGGGAAACGAACTGATCGATACGCTTGATCAGTTGTTTGACCGAGCCAAACGAGCCCCTGCGGATGGCCTTGTCGGTGATCAGCGCAAAGAAGCGTTCGACCTGGTTAAGCCACGAACTGTAGGTAGGAATGAAATGCATGTGCCAGCGGGGCTTTGCTGCGAGCCACGCCTTGACTTTGGGATGCTTGTGACTGCCATAGTTGTCCACGATGCAGTGCACGTCGAGTTCAGCCGGTACGGCCTTGTCGATTTCGCGCAGAAACGACAGGAACTCCTGATGCCGATGACGCGGCTTGCAGGTCGCGAGCACTGCGCCGTTGAGTACGTTCAGGGCGGCGAACAGCGTGGTGGTGCCATGACGAACGTAGTCGTGGGTAACGCCTTCGACGTAGCCGAAACCCATCGGCAGCATGGGTTGCGTGCGTTCGAGCGCCTGACACTGGCTCTTCTCGTCCACGCACAGGACCAATGCATTCTCGGGCGGGCTCAGGTACAGGCCAACCACGTCGCGCAGTTTCTCGATGAAGAATTGATCGGTCGAGAGCTTGAAGCTTTCGCTGCGATGCGGTTGCAGGCCCAGCAGCTTGAAGTACCGGTGCACACTCGTGGGCGAGATAGCCGTTTCGGCGGCGATCGTGCGCACGCTCCAGTGCGTGGAGCCATCCGCTGGCTTGGTGTGCAGGGTCTTGTGAATCAGCTGCGCCAGCCGCTCATCGTCAATCGTGCGCGGCTTGCCGGGACGTACTTCGTCATACAGCCCGTTGATGCGATGCTCCAGGAACCGGAGACGCCACTTGCCCACCGTGGCACGCGTGAGCTGAAGACGCTGGGCAATGGCGCTGTTGGGTTCCCCGACAGCAGCAGCCAGCACGATGCGCGCACGCGTCACCAGCGCCGCCGAAATCGAGCGCGAACGCGCTATCGAAGTCAGTTGCGAGTGCTCATCTTCACTCAACACCAGTTCGGCCTTCGGTCGTCCCATGGGCATGCTGGCATCTCCCGTTCCGTTGATACCAGCATGCTACGTGAACATAGATTAGTTAACAACAGAACGGCACACTAGTTTTGCATCGTCACTTCGGCTTCGATCAGTTTGACAGCTTTGTCGAGGCCATTTTCAGTCGTCATTCTCGCCCCCAGTTCGCGCGCTTTGGCTCGGACATCCTGACTCTGCGCAAACGTGATCGCCTGCAAAACGGCGTGCGCCCTGGGGGCGATCGCATTGATCGGGGCACCCGTCACGCCTACCCGACGCAGGCGGTCAGCCCAAAAGAACTGGTCGCCCGCGAATGGCACGACAATCGAGGGTACGCCTGCCATGCTGGCCGCGTGAGTGGTGCCGGCTCCCGCGTGATGGATCACGATCTGGCAACGCGGGAATAGCCATTCATGGGGTGCGTCGCCCATCGGATAGAAATTCGACGGCAGAGTACTCGGGATGAACCCGCTCCATCCAGGGTTGTAAATGGCTCTGCGTCCGTTGACTCCGCTGATTATCGCGTCAAGTAATTTTCGCGCATCAAATCCTGCCATGCTGCCGAATCCCACATAAATGGGGGCGTCTCCTTGCTCGATGAAGTCAACAAGTTGGTGGGGTGGTGTCCAGTCGCGGGAAGGCCAGTGCCAATGACCACATATTTGCGCGTTGCGTGGCCAGTCATCGGGGCGCGCAACCAGAGAGGGTGAAACGCCGTAAAGCATCGTGTGATCCGTCCACAGACGTTTGCGTGGTGGCAGTCCGCAATTGTCCTGTCTTGCTGCGTTCAACGATTGCTTGAAATTTTTCCAGAGAATCTGATTCACCGCGTGATGACTCAGTGAATTTAGAAACGCCGGCACTAGGGCAGGCCGAAAAAACGGCGAGGCGAATTGCCGGGTCGGCGTAATAGGCATGAGTCCCGCGCCTATGGCCTTCACGTTGAGGTATTCCGCTGCGGACAATCCTGCGAACGCGGCAAGGCCGGAAACGATCAATGCATCACATCCTGTGCCATGCTCGATGATTTCCTTTAACCAGTCAGCCGTATTTGCGTTGGCGATGCGGCTGATGGCCAGTGCAATCTTCCTGAATGCATTAGCCCCTGCATGCACGCCGAGATTGGCGAATTCAGCCTGAAGACTTTGCACGATGTCACCGGACAACGGGGTAGCAGGAACACGCAACTGTCCTGCAAAGCTGAGCGTGTTGCGATCCGCCAGCAGCTTTGATTCATGTCCCGCGTCTATCAGTGCCCGACAGAGGGCCGCCAAAGGCCGTGTGTCGCCTTCCGTTCCGTACGCTACAACTAGAAATTTCATGGAGGTTGAAAAACCTGAATTTACGTAAGCCCGGCTCTTTGCATGCACAGGTTACACACTCCAATTGAAACGTCGCCACGCTTTCTCGTAGTTTGTTTGTCGATTGCGCCAGTGGGATCCGTCGCCTGAGTGACGCAATCGGCCATTGCGCACCATGAGTGCGGAATGAACGTACCAACCGGCCGTTTTTCGCATCGACCTATCCATGCACACTTGGTTTGTACGCCGACATCCGGCGATCATCCACGAGGATAGCCATGACACGACAACTTCTTCTCAGGGACAAATCCTACGCCCGAGGCTTTGCATTATTCGAACAACTGCATGGCAAGCACAGTGGCAAGCAACTGGCTGAATCGCGTGAGGGAGTTTGCCCCGATTTCCTGACGATGACCATGCAATGGGCGTTCGCCGGTGTGCTTGACCGGCCGGGACTCGACCTCGCGACGCGCGAGTTGGTCTGCGTCGTCAGTTGCGTCACGCTGGGTTACGCGCTGCCGCAGTTGCGCGCGCACATCGAGGCGGCACTTGTCGCGGGCGCTTCGCGTGAAAAGATCGTCGAAGCAATTCTTCAGACGCTGTTCTACGCTGGCGGAGCCGCCGTCAATAACGCGTTGGGAATTGCTGCCGAAGTTTTCGATGTGAAAGACGAAGACGCATGACGTCCATCATTCGAGTTTGAAAGGGCGAAATGAGCCGGCGCAAAATCGACGAATGGTCGTAGCTTTGTGGGAGCGTCGGCGTCGCGTGCGTAGAGAGGGTAGAAGGCTCTACCGCGCGATAACACTCCTGATGTTGCGATAGAGTGAAACAGCACAAAACAGGTTGCATAGCTAACTACTCTGGTCTAAGCTACGTCCCATGTTCGATCAATGCCTCTACTTCAATACGTCAGCACTTGCGCGTCGGCTCGAGCGCGAGTGGGCGGAAGCCTTTGAGCCGTTCGATCTTTCGCCACCTCAAGGTTTCATGCTGAGGGCGATTATCGATAGTCCGGGGCTGCTGCAGCGCGAATTGGCCGATCATTTGTCCATCGCGCGGCCCACCGCAACGCGTGCGCTGGACTTCCTCGAAGCCAAAGACTACGTTGTGCGCAGTCGCGCGGAAGGCGACGGCCGGGAGATCGTAATCTTCCCAACGAGCAAGGCGGTAGAGATCAGGCGCGAATTGAATGATGCGAGCGGCAAGGTCACAGCAAGATTGAAAACGCTGTTGGGCCATACGGAATTCAAGGATGCCGTGTCGAAGATCCGGCGCGTTCGTTCGGCGCTCGAATGATTTTTTTTTGCACGAATAGTTGCATAGCTAATTAAGCGAGTGTTTGTTTTCGTGCGTTGTTAGGCAATTGAGGAGCTCTCTCCATGAAACGCATTGCTGTTTTTTCCCTCGCAAGCTGGCTCGCCGCCGCGATTCTTTATATGGGGCAGCACTCGGTCGCGCTGATCGCATTGAGTGGCGTGTTGGTGCTGGGCGCGTTTGATCTGATGCGCCCAGACTGAACTGCCGCGGTCAGGTTGCGGACCGCTATTTGATTGTGTTGTGTCGCGCTTAGGGCTGTCGGAAAGCGAGACCGGCGCGCCAGGGTCTGTCGCGCCGGCGATCGACCAAGGCGACGCGTCCGCCTACGTCCGCGCCCTTATCAATGCAGGGTCGCCACTCCCTCCATACATGGCCATTCCGCTTTCGGCCAGCACCTCGGTCAGTGAACGGCGCAACAGATCGACGGGCCGCATGAGCCGGCCGGGAAGCGATCCATGAATGAACCATACATCGATGCCCGCGCGAAAGTCCGTGGTCTCGACGATCCTGAGTGCCGGGCGATGGACAGAGCGTTCCAGCAGATCCGGCGTGACGATTCCAATGCCGATGCCGCGTGCAACCAGCGATAGCTGCAGGTCGGAACCAAACGCTTCGACGGCGACATTGAAGGGGAGTCCTGCGGCTTCCAGCGCCTGTCTCAGTGCCGAGCGCATTCCACAGCCATCCTGATTCAGGATCCACTCGCGCTGCGACAGCGCAGCGAGCGTCATCGGCTCATCGGGTAGACCAAGAGAGCGCGCCGCGACGATCACCGTCGGCAGGCATGCGAGCGGCGTAGCGTGCAACGTCGGGGGCGGTGAAAAGCTGGACGGCATCAGCACGATCGACGCATCGAGCGACGTGCGTTCGACACTCTGCACGAGACCTGGCGACCAGCCGGCGGTGACGCGTAGCGTCAGTCGCGGAAAGACGCTGCGCAGGAGATCGACCGGTTTTTCCAGCGCGACATCGGCAAGAAACGGCGGCATGCCGATTCTCAACTCGCCGGCAGGCTCGCTTTCAGGCGACGCCACCGACAACAGATCGTCCACGGCGCGCAGCACAGTGCGCGCGAGCGCATACACCTCGTTGCCTGCCGCGGTCGGTTTGAGCGGCTTGCTCTGACGGTCGAGCAACTCGGCGTCCAGCGTGCTTTCGAGGTTTTGCACCCGTCGTGTCAGGCCAGGCTGCGTGAGATGGAGTTTTTCGGCGGCGCGCACCATCGACCCGCTTTCGACGACAGCAACGAACGCCTCCAGATCGCGCGTATTCAAAGGTAACTCGCATAATCATTATCAACATATTTCAATTGTCGCATATTGAGTGGCTCACTAGGATGGCTTTTTCATATCCGTCCCGAGACCTCCGCTCGATGAACTCATCCGCCGAAAATCCCGCCAGCGTTGTCGCGACGCAGGAGCCCGACACGCCACAGCAACTCACTCCGTTGCTCACTCTGTTCTTTGCAACCGCGGTGGGCGTGGTCGTGATGAATCTGTTCGCCGCGCAGCCGTTGACCGGCGCGATCGGCCGCAGTCTGCGCCTTGCCCCGGAATTAGCGGGCCTCGTCGCCATGCTTCCGCAACTCGGCTACGCGGCGGGGCTGGTGCTGCTGGTGCCGTTGTGCGATTTGCTGGAAAACCGCCGTCTGATCGTTCGGACACTCGCGTGCTGCGCTGCTTTTCTCGCCATCGCGATGGTCACCGAATCGCGAGGCGTGTTTCTGGTCGCCGTATTCCTCGCCGGTGCAACTTCCAGCGTGATTCAGATGCTGGTGCCGATGGCGGCTTCGATGGCGTCGGAAAGCCACCGCGGGAGGGCGGTCGGCAACGTGATGAGCGGTCTGATGTTCGGCATTCTGTTGTCGCGGCCGGCTGCGAGCGTGATCGCCGGCGCGGTCGGCTGGCGTGCCTTCTACGGCCTTGCGGCGTTGATCGACGCGCTGCTCGCCGTGGTGCTCTACCTGAAGTTGCCCGCGCGCCGGCCGGTTGCCGCCACGCGTTATCCGGCGCTGCTGCGCTCATTGTGGACCTTGCTGCGAACCGAGCCGGTATTGCAGCGAAACGCGGCATCGGCTGCATTGGTGATGGGTGCGTTCAGCGCGTTCTGGACCGCGATCGGCTTGCGGCTTGCGCAACCGCCGTTCAGCTTCGATATGAATGGCATTGCGCTGTTCGCCCTCGCGGGCGCGGCGGGCGCGATCGTGACGCCGCTTGCGGGTCGTGCGGGCGACCGCGGGTCAGGTCGCACAGCGCTGATCGCGGGCCATCTGACCATGCTCGTCGCACTCGTGGTAATCGGCGTAGCAGGCGCTAGCTGGGGCGGTTTCTCGACGCACGCTCATCCGGCGCTCGCGGTTGCGCTGCTGGTCGCGGGCGCGGCCGCACTCGACGCCGGCGTGGTCACCGACCAGACGTTAGGCCGGCGCGCGATCAACCTGATGAATCCCGCCGCGCGCGGGCGGCTCAATGGGCTGTTTGTCGACGTGTTTTTTGTCGGCGGCGCGTTGGGTGCGATGTTTTCGGGTGTGGCCTGGTCGTTGGCGGGCTGGACCGGCGTCTGTGTCGTGGGTTTTGTGTTTACCGGCGCCGCGTTTGCTCTGAGGCTGGTTGGCGTGGTCCGCGGGACTGGCGTTTGATTCGTTGTTATTTGACGGTCCGTTCCGGTCGATTGCGGTCGATCGGTTTCGCTTTTATATAATTGCGAATGATTCTCAATTGCGTATAAACTGGCGGTTTCGCTGTCGGCCTGAACTATGAAAACCTTTCTGTGTAACGATCTGATTGAGCGCTTCGGTTATGGCATGGCCGTCTATATCACGGCCAAGGCTTCCGCGATGCAGCGAAGCATCGATGCCATCAACGCCGAACGGACGGCGGCCGGTGGCCGCCTGCTGAAGAACGCGAGTATCGAAGAGGTAGTCGGCGTGTTGCGCAGGAAAGGTAAGCTGCCGGCCTGAAGTTCGAGGGCGGTGCGGCTGTGACTTTGTCAGCGCGCGGTCGCTGATGTGGGCTGTCGTACGCGTGTTGTCGCAGCAAAGGCCGAGTCCCGGATCTACTCGGACTACACGCCTGGGTACGCGGATGAAGTCAGTCGGTGCGTCTTCTTCACGTGGCGTGTGCCATCACCCGCTTAGAGCAAAGATTTCCCTTGGGCGAGAATCTTGTCGCAGACCTGTTTCGTGAGCTGCTCCTTCAGACCGCCGCCACTCAGGTCCACCTGCTTACCGTCACCGCTATTCAGGATGCCCTTGGCACCGTCGGTGTACCCGCTGTCGCTCGACGACGAACCGCCCGGCAGCTTGCTCATGAGCCCGTCTTTGACCGACGACGCGCTGCCACCGAGATAGTTGTTCTTGACGCAAAATTCAAGTACGCCCGCGACGTTACCCGTGCTGCCGGATGTTAGCGACTGCAAAGACAACCCACTGCCTAAACTGCCGAGGCTGCCGAGTCCACCGGCGGCCGCGCCGTTTCCACTCTGATTGAGAAGGCCGCCGAGTTGGGCGTGGGCGGTTGGGAAATAGAGCAATGTAGCGACCAGGAGCCCATTGGCCCAGGTGCGACGGCTGCATGCGATCATGGAAGACCCCTTGCCGCGGAGTGAAGGTAGTCTTCACTATAGTGCCTTACGGACTTAAACGATGGACGAGGTCATCGACTATGTGAACAGGCGACTGTGCCCGCTATCACGTGTGGAGGGCTTTCGCGCGATGAGAACGCAGTTCCAACCTGCGCAAAGAAGCCGACGTTCAGGCGACTACGCAGCGCCTGCTCCGCGCCCTGCGTGTGCCAACGCCAGCGCCAATCTTGCCCCCACCTCGGCATTGTGCTTCACGAGCGCGATGTTCGTCGTCAGGCTGCGTCCACTCGTCAATGCCTTGATGCGAGCTAGCAGGAAGGGCGTCACGGCCTTACCGGTGATGCCTTTCGCCGTGGCCTCAGCGAGCGCCTGCTGGGTCAGCGCGTCGATCTCTTCGGACTTCATCGCTGCCGCTTCCGGCACCGGCGTGCTCAATACCACGCCGCCCACGAGGCCCAAGTCCCACTTGGTGCGGATGAAGCGTGCCTGCTCTGCCGCATCGTCCAGCCTGAAGTCCGCGCGAAAGCCGCTGTCGCGCGTGTAGAACGCGGCGAAATTGTCTTGCTCGCAACTGAGCACCGGCACGCCGTGCGTTTCCAGGTATTCCAACGTGAGTCCGATGTCCAGGATGGACTTCGCACCCGCACAGACCACTGCCACCGAAGTCTTCGCCAGTTCCTGCAGGTCGGCCGAAATGTCAAAGGTTTCCGGCGCGCCCCGGTGCACGCCGCCGATGCCTCCGGTCACGAAGACCTCGATGCCGGCCAAGGCGGCGCAGATCATCGTGCCGGCCACTGTCGTGGCGCCAAGGCCGCCGCCGGCCAGCACGGCGGGCAGATCGCGGCGGCTGACCTTGTGTACCTGGTCCGAGCGGCCGAGCAGTTCCAGTTCGTCGTTCGAAAGGCCGATGCGGATTCGCCCGTCGATCAATGCGATAGTCGCGGGCTCGGCGCCCAGACCACGGATCACGGCCTCCACTTCGCGCGCAGTGCGAACGTTCTCTGGATAGGGCATGCCGTGAGCGATGATGGTCGATTCCAGCGCCACGAGCGGGCGGCCGGCGGCTTGTGCAGCGGCCACAGGTGCGCTGCAGGTCAACCACGAGCGTGCAAGGTCCGCAATCATCACGATGTTCCCGGCGGTGTATTTCGCTTAAGTATGCAACACAAGGCGGGTCCAAGGTTCACGCGCTGCAGCGCGATGGCGCATATCATTAAGGAAGTGTCTGGCCACTTCTACTGGGAGCGTTTGTTGAAGCAGGGTTGTGCGTCGGGCACACGGTATTCCTGATAAAAAAGGACAGACGTTTCAATGTACTGAACGTGTTGGATGGTCGATGTCGGGTCGGGAGGTTCCATGCCACCGCTACGCGCAATCAATCTGCTCCAGTCGAACGAAGGTTCCCGTCTTCATGGTCCGGAACTCGACCGTTGGCGCCGCTGGGGGCCTTATCTGAGCGAGCGGCAATGGGGCACTGTTCGCGAAGACTACAGCGAATACGGCACCGCATGGGACTACTTTCCGCACGATCATGCGCGCAGCCGCATGTACCGCTGGGGCGAGGACGGCATTGCCGGATTCGGTAACGACCCACTCGACTGGTGCGTATCGCTCGCGCTCTGGAACGGGCACGATCCGATCATCAAGGAACGGCTCTTCGGTTTGGCGAATGAGGAAGGCAATCACGGCGAGGACGTGAAGGAGCTTTACTTCTATCTCGACGGTACGCCGACGCATTCGTACATGAAGATGCTGTACAAGTATCCTCACGACGCGTACCCGTACCAGGACCTCATCGACGAAAATCTGCGGCGCGGCGCGGAACAGCCCGAGTATGAAATCCTCGATACGGGCGTGTTCGACGATAACCGCTACTTCGACGTTTGCGTCGAGTATGCGAAGCACACCCCCGACGATATCGTGATGCGGGTGACCGTCGAAAACCGCGCGGATCAGCGCGCGGCGCTTCATCTGTTGCCGCAATTCTGGGCGCGCAACAGATGGGCCTGGTCGGGCAAGCCCGGTAAGCCGTCGCTCAGGCTGGAGTCGAATCAAGAGGAAGGCGCGCGCGTCATCGCGCGCCATCCCGCGCTCGGAACGATGATCGTGACGGCATTGGCGCAACAGCCGATCGAGTGGCTCTTCTGCGAAAACGAAACGAATGTGCGCCGTATTTTCGGCGTCGATGGAGCGGGGCCGTTCAAGGACGGCTTCAATGACTACCTCGTTGACGGCGACGAGCAGGCAATCCGGCGCGACAAGGGCACCCGTGCCGCCGCGCATGTAACCCTGCAGTTCGCGCCTCACGAGCGCTCGGTGCTGTATCTGCGCTGGCGTCCCGAATCGGCTGCGGATGCCGCGCCTCTCGACATGCAAGCGCTCTTCACGCGCCGGCAAGCGGAAGCCGATGAATTCTACGCGGCGCTACAGCACGACATCGCCGACGCCGATGCGCGGCTCGTGCAGCGTCAGGCGCTCGCCGGCATGCTGTGGTCGAAGCAGTACTACCAGTTCGACGTGACGCGCTGGCACGACGGCGACCCCGGCCAACCGAAGCCACCAAGAGCACGCAGGCACGGCCGCAACGCGGACTGGCGGCACATGTGCAATGGCGACATCGTGTCGATGCCCGACAAGTGGGAGTACCCATGGTACGCGTCGTGGGATCTCGCATTTCATGCGGTCGCGTTCGCCATGATCGATCCCGACTTCGCGAAGAAGCAATTGCTGCTGCTCGTGAAGGAACGCTACATGCATCCGAACGGGCAATTGCCCGCCTACGAGTGGGCATTCGGCGATGCCAATCCACCGGTTCATGCGTGGGCTACATGGCGTGTGTATGAACTCGACCGTGAGGTGACGGGCGTTGGCGATCACGAGTTTCTTGAAGTCATGTTTCACAAGCTCCTGCTCAATTTCTCGTGGTGGGTCAACCGCAAGGACGCCGATGATCGCAACATCTTTCAGGGCGGCTTTCTCGGGCTCGACAACGTGGGCATCTTCGACCGGTCTTCGCCGCTGCCCACCGGCGGCCGCATCGATCAGGCCGATGGCACTGCATGGATGGCCTCGTACGCGCTCGACCTGATGCAGATCGGCCTCGAACTGGCAATGACGAACAGCGCGTACGTCGAAATCGCAGTGAAGTTCTTCGAGCACTTTCTGTATATCGCGGAAGCGGTCAGTTGCAGCGAAGGGTGCAAAACGGGCTTATGGGACCGACAAGACGAATTCTTCTACGACGTACTCCACCTTCCGGACGGTACCCGTGTGCCGATGCGCATTCGTTCGATCGTCGGGCTGATTCCGCTGTTCGCTGTTCACGTGCTCGAGGATCGCGTGTATGGCCATCTGCCCGGATTGCGCGAACGGCTGGCGTGGTTTCTCGATCATCGGCCGAATCTCGCCAAGCTGGTGTCGCGCTGGACCGAACCCGGCAAGGGTAATACCACGCTACTGTCGTTGTTGCGCGGACACAGGATGACTACACTGCTGCGCCGCGCGCTCGATGAAAACGAGTTTCTCTCCGAGCATGGCGTGCGGGCGCTGTCGCTCGTGCATCGCGATGCACCTTATGTCTTCGACCATGACGGCGTGAACGTCTGCATTCAATACCAGCCGGCCGAATCGGACTCGCGTGTTTTCGGCGGCAATTCGAACTGGCGCGGGCCGGTCTGGATACCCGTCAACTACCTGCTGATCGAATCGCTCTATGAGTTCTATCGCTACTACGGCGATGAGTTTCGCGTCGACTATCCGACGGGATCGGGCAACCGTTTTTCGTTGAGTGAGATTGCCGACGACCTTGCACGACGGGTCACCACACTCTTTCTCAAAGATGCACAAGGTGTGCGGCCCGTGATGGCGGCCTATCCAATGCTGCAAGCCGACCCGCGTTCGCAGGATCTCATCCTGTTTCATGAGTACTTTCACGGTGACAACGGACGCGGCGTCGGCGCTTCGCACCAGACCGGCTGGAGTGGGCTCGTCGCGCTGTTGCTTCAGCCGCGCATGATGAAGCTGTCCCATGTTGCGCCTGATGTCGCGTCGGTGGATACGCCAGTGGGAGAAGACACCGCATCAGCCGCGGCTCGGTAGCAGTTTCGACTGCTGGAAGACTATTGGCGCAACATGCACGTTGAATAGTTCGTTCGTGGTTGCGGCCGGTCTTGCAAGCGTTTCCTTCCCGTGACATTGTCATGTTCATGGGGGGCGTGTTGCCTTCGCTGCAGTTAGCGCGTGGATCGTGTATGGTCCGGCGCGGTGATATGCCACTGCGGCGTAGGCCATTTGTCAGCCAAGCGTAGCTGTCAGCGCCAGGCACAGGCGCCTGGAAATGCTGCATCAGCAGTTCGCGACCATAGGAACCGAAAGCATCGTGAGAAAGAAAGACATCAATGCAGTTGGCTCAGACCGCAGTGCGCGTCGTGGCAACGTCGTCGCGGGACTCGTCTACGTATTCGAGCAGGTCATGCCGGACCCGTTCGTCCTTGCAATTGGCCTGACCCTCGTGGTCGCCTTGCTGGCCGTGGCGTTCGCGCCGCATGCGTCGCTGCCGGTCATCCTGACCTCCTGGTATGGAGGCACGTTCGCTATTCTCGGCTTCGCGTTGCAGATGATCCTGATTCTGGCGACTGGTTTCGCGATCGCCGATGCGCCGCTCGTCCAGCGAGGCTTGCGAGCGATGGCCGCCCGAGTGCACTCGCCGACTCGCGCGGCGCTGCTGGTCTTCCCGATCGTCGCGGTAGCCGCCTGGCTCAACTGGGGTCTCGGCCTCGTTGTAGGTGCACTCCTGTCGCGAGAGATTGCCAGACGGGTGAAAGTGGATTTCGCATGGCTCGTTGCCGGAAGCTACTCGGCGTGGTCTGTCTGCAATAGCGGCCTGTCCAGTTCGATCGCGTTATCGCAGGCATCGCACGGCAACGCATTGAATCTTGTTGAGAAAGCCACGGGGCAAGTGATTCCATTGAGTCAGACGGTATTCGCGCCGTTCGTTTTCATTCCGACCATACTGGTCGTTGTCGTCATGACGGCGATCTTCATCTGGATGCACCCGAGTCAGGACGATGTCGTCGCGTTCAATGCAACTGAGCCCGAGCCTGCAGCCGCAGAGGCGGATCCGCATGCCCGGGGTTCAGAGGCGTCCTCCTTCGCTGCACGCGCCGAACGGTCGATGCTCGGCATGCTGCTCGTGTTGGCGCTGGGCGGCGGCTATCTCGCGATGACGTGGTACAGCAAGGGCTTTGAGCTGGACATCAACACCACGATCCTGATCTTTCTGCTGGTGGGGCTGGCGCTGCAGCGCACACCCATCGCTTATGCCGATGCGATTCGGCGCGCTGCGCGGCAGACCGGTTCGATGCTGCTTCAGTATCCGATGTATGGCGGCATCATGGGCATCATGACCGGAACCGGGTTGGCGTCGACGATTGCCAAGACTTTCGTTGCAATTGCGACGCCGGTCACACTACCGGTCTTGAGTTACTTCAGCTCGCTTATCATCACACTGCTTATTCCGAGTGCGGGAGGGCACTGGGCTGTTCAGGGTCCTTTCGTTCTTCCCGCTGCATTGAGCCTGCATGCTTCGGTTCCACGCACGGCTATGGGCGTTGCGATGGCGGAAAACGTCTCGAACATGCTGCAACCTTTCTGGGCTGTACCCGTCGTTGCGATCGCCGGCATTCGCATCCAACGTGTCATGGGCTACACGGCGATTACGTTTGCTGTATCCCTTGTTATCTATGCAGCGGCGCTTTGGCTGATTCCTTGATCTGATCACGTGGATGTCGGCGAAAGAATTTTTCGGGTCATCCGGTTTTGCCTCGGGGCAGTTTCAAGTGCCGCGAGATAGCGATTGATGCTCGACTCGATATCCTCCGTTTGCCGATTCAACTTGGCGCTGGTCAAGTTGCGCTCCCGACTGTTGACTGCATTGAACTTACGGCTTTCGATCGCGACGAATGCATCC
Source organism: Paraburkholderia aromaticivorans (assembly GCF_012689525.1). NCBI lineage: Bacteria > Pseudomonadati > Pseudomonadota > Betaproteobacteria > Burkholderiales > Burkholderiaceae > Paraburkholderia > Paraburkholderia aromaticivorans. The sequence continues at coordinate 3,131,910 of NZ_CP051515.1, read as the reverse complement.
GGGAGCAGATCCAGTCGTTGACATAAAGTGAACCGCGTGGGCATCTTTGCTTTTCGAACGGCGAAAATCGTATCGTCGTTTGTTTCTCGTTTGAATCCCCTCGCAGTGCGACGCCTCAGTGCGCAAACGGAGGCCGTCGCGCGGCTATTTCGTCTGTGCTATTCCGCCCGTATTAAACCTTCATATAGGTTGACCCACCATTTGACGTCGTAGGCAACCGTATGTACGGCTAGGCGCAGGAACTCCGTCTGATTAACTTTGAGTCATCGCGGTGCAGGTATTTCGACCGCAGGCAGATCACTCTCTCAGACGGACATATCATGGCCAGATCGTTGCTCTTGTATCCTGAACCCTGGCTCATCGCGCAACTGACTCGACGCCTATTTCGAGGAACATGAACGTGCCTCAGGCGGACGCGCTGTCTGCGGATGCAGACGCAGATGCGCCATTCAAGCCATTGACTGATCGCTTCGAGGCGTTCGTGGTCGCGGTTGGGATCGACAATCAGATTGATCGCGACTCATCAAAGAATCTACGATGGATTGAAACGTGAAGGGTGACTATTCGTAGCCGAGCCTGTGACTCAGAATGGGCGCGAAAAAGAGTGCAATCGCAGAGCCCGCTGCCTTGCCTTCGAGTTCCGCGGCCGCAGCCGCAGCCCGCATTCCATACAAGTGCACGAACAGCTCAAATAACTGGGGTAGGCAATAAAGTACTGCAATCGCAATGCAATAAGCCTGCACGACGGATATGCGCCAACCCTTTTCGAAGGCGACGGCAGCGGAGACAATGCGCAGAATGGCGAACAATACGAGCGCACCCACGGCTGCCTGTTCGCGGACCAGATACTCTGGAATAAACTCGCCCATAACTTCCTGTGCACCCGCTACGTTAAACCACCTGAAATTGACAGCCATCCGTTCGAACTTTGCGGTCGGATGGCCGATTGCCTTGGGGCAATCGTTCTTCGACATCGAGCAACGAGCCGACCGATTTTGATATTACCGAAGCCGCACTAGCGCCATGAAGGCGCGGCTGAATGAACCATAGTCTTGGCCGATATCGTCAAGGTTTACGGGCCGTCGGACGAATGCCCATTCCTTTTGTCGCAAAACCTGCGGTCGTGTTGCCCGTATCTACGACGGATCAGTCGGTCAGCATGCGAGCACCGGCGAGCGCGCAAGCAGGTACTCTTCGAAATCGACGGCCACTTCCGGGTGACGCAAGGCGAACTCGACGGTCGCCTTCAGATAACCGAGCTTGCTGCCGCAATCGAAGCGCGTGCCGTGATACTTGTACGCCAGCACCTGCTCGTCGGCGAGCAGCGACTGAATCGCGTCCGTCAGCTGCAATTCGCCGCCCGTGCCCGGCTTCAACGCACGCAGATGTTCGAAGATGCGCGGCTTCAGCACATAGCGGCCCACCACGCCGAGATTCGACGGCGCCACGCTTGGCTCCGGCTTTTCGACGATACCCGACATCTTGATGATCGAGTCTCCCCACCTCTTGCCGTCGACAATCCCGTACGACCTGGTTTCCTGCGCCGGGATCTCTTCGACGCCGATCACCGAGCTGTGATAGTGGTCGAACACCTCGATCATCTGCGTCATGACGGGCGGCGTGCCGTACAGCAAGTCATCCGCGAGAATGACGGCGAACGGGTTGTCGCCCACCAGCTTTTCGGCGCACATCACCGCGTGGCCCAAGCCCAATGCTTCCGGCTGACGCACGTAGAAACAGTCAACATGGCTCGGCTTGATGCTGCGCACGAGCTCCAGCAGCTTGTCCTTGCCGCGTGCCTCGAGTTCCGCCTCGATTTCATATGACTTATCGAAGTGATCCTCGATCGCGCGCTTGCTGCGGCCCGTGACGAAGATCATTTCGGTGATGCCGGCTGCCATTGCCTCTTCGACCGCGTACTGGATCAGTGGCTTGTCGACAATCGGGAGCATCTCTTTCGGGCTAGCCTTCGTGGCAGGGAGGAACCGGGTGCCGAGACCCGCCACCGGAAATATGGCCTTGGTAACTTTGAGCATGAGTTGTCCGGGTGTTCGCGATACAGACGCTAAAGCGTAGCCTGCTTTCTAAAAGAGATGGACCCAAAGCGAGTCTGACCAGACAGCGTTTGCGCATTGCCTGGCAGATCAACTCGGGGTGGTCGAGCGCAACCATAGGGGCGAAAACCGGCTATTGATGCGGGATGGCGGAAGAGGCACCGCTATTGGCTAAAGCGAATACATGAAGGCTTGGCGGCGCCGCTCATAGCCCCGTTACGACCCAATCAGTGTATGACGATGCTATGTACAGATATCATTGGCGAAACCCGCCAAAATAATCTCTTCGCGGAAATTTCAGGAAGAACGGGCGGCGAACGGAATTGCGGCGTTTTCCATCGGTAGGGCTTAGCCGGGACGTTCGCTCAGGATTGCTCTGTCGGAGACGTCTCCCTGCCCATGCGGTAATCGGTGGGTGTCGTCGCAAGATACTTCCTGAACAACTTGGCCAACTGACCGCCACTGCCAATTCCGCAACGCCGTGCAATCTTATCGACAGGTAAGCGCGACTCGACGAGCATCCGGCAGCTCATGTTAAGACGAGCGCGGAGCAGATAGTCGGAGGGTGTCATCCCGATCTCACTCTTGAAGCGGCGCAGGAAGTTGCGCTCGCTCATCGCGGCCACCTTTGCGGCCGCGTCGATAGAAACAGGCCGGTCGACGTTTGCCTCCAACCAGCGTGCCGATTCCATAATCTTTTCACTGACCTTGGGCGCCCCGCTGCGGGAAATGGACATGTCCCAAGGCATATCCTGCTGAGGAGCAACCGATTCGGCAACGTGGCGCGCCACTTCCAAGCCCATATCCTCTTCCACGATACGCAGTGCTGTGGCAACCTCAGTCGGAGCTTCGCTCAGCGCTCGTGCTTGATAGTAGTCGCTCGTTTCATTGTCGCCATATAGGAGGGGACAGTAGCGGCTGGGAAGCTTTGCTGCTTCCAGTAGCAGCCTGCCCTCGGCGATCGGATGAACGATCTCGCTAAATGGATGCCTGCGGCGCAGCCAATTGCTAAGGCGTTCATCGCGGCACGCATGTGGTACGCCCGCGCCACCTGCGATAAACAGCAGATGTCTGTCATTCGTGACATGGCGCGAGTCGACACTTTCAGTCCAGACGAATACTGACGACGAGCTTGCTATACGGCCGCCCGCAGCTGACAGTAATGAGACGTCATAGCGCGCGCGACGCAATTGCTGTGATGCGCCGAATGCGTTCGCTTTCTGGAAGATCTCGATAATTGCTGCCACTTTGGGCAACGCAAATCCATTGAACAACGCTATGTCGACGCGAGTCATCTGACGCGTCGGCGTCCGCACGGCACTTTGCCGCGAGCAGCGCGGCAGAGTATGTACCAGCTCCATTTGATTTTCCCCGGAATGTTTTGGCCTTCAAAGCCCCTTCCCCAGACTCTCTGTATTTTTTATCTTTGCATGCTATAGAACTGATTCTAGCGTAATTATTACATGTCTGATTTGGCCAACACATTGGCTGTTCACGACCTGACTGTCAAAAATTCCGAAGTAGCGGAGAAAATCCGCCATCGGGTGCATCCGCAATCCGATTGGAACGGATTTATGCTGATTGCGATAAAATTCCACGAGAAATGAGACGGAATGTATAGCGTCTTCATAGATATGGTTTAAGCGAGGGTGCGTTATAAAAATAACCAGCAAAACGCTGATCATTGCCCCGCTCAACCTTACGAGATGTCACTCGATTCGATCTTTTTCAAGGTAGGGCTTTCCTGGGTAATTTCCGGTAGAAACTCCCGCTATCATGGAGTTGCTACTGCCAGTTCGCCCGCCTAGACCGGATCCAAGCAGAATTTTGCGGCGGTTTGCCATATTCTCAGCGCGCAGGGCTAAATAAGTCCTGAACGTGGCCGATAACGCGTTCATGCGTATAGAAGAAATTCAGACAATCATTAACGCCGCTTGCGAGACTGCCGATGCCATAGTCGGCGCGCGTGAGTGGACTACGGCCGAAGATGCGAGCGCAATGCACGAGTTGATCTTCTGGGATATGCTCGCCAAGCAATTGCCCGACATAAGCGTCGCCGATCTGCAGTCGATTCTGAAATAGCGCCTTGCGAGGCTGGTTCGAGACGAGACAATACGTGCAAAGCCCATCTTCATTCAATTCATCCGCTTACCAGGCATCGCGCGTGTCATCGATCGGACCAAGGGTGCCAAAGGACTCACATTTGCTCAGCGGCCGATTACGTCTGCGATATTCCTTCAATTGCGGATTTAAATCGGACGGCGAATAACAACCAACAGGCGCGGCGCATCGCGCGGACCCCTGTTGTTTCCGCTCAATTCATGTACCACTTGTCGACGTATCTGGTGAATGCGTAGATCGTGTCCGCTGTCAGCACAACGTCCTTGGATGAACGCGTCACGATGCCCGATCCGTGAACGATCGTCACATTTGCATTCCCCAGTACGCGAATCGTTTGACCGTCGGCGGCGCCGGAGAAATACGAGATTTCTGTGGGTGTCATATAGTTATCAAGCACAACGAGACCTGAGCCGGTGACGTTGACAATCCGCGTCCCACCCGGAGGCTTGGTGGTGAGCGGCGCACCTGACACGCTCGACCCTTCATGGTTCTGGACCAGGAACAATCCAGCCTGATTGAAGCTTCCCGCGCATGCGAAATATTGATTGCGCGCATCAGGATCGGATTCACTGACGTAATCCTCGAAACCGTACTTCTGAAGACGCTCTTTTCGACCCTCGGAGCGACATGAGGTCAGTACGTTCGAGCGCGACTTTGGCGACATATAGAAACCGCTGTAGGTGCCGACCTCGGCGGAACTATTGTTATAGCCGAAGCACGTGCTCCATATTGCGCTGCCATCGACATAGAACCCGTGGCCGATATTGGAGTCGGCCCGGCACTGCGAAATGCGGTGTTGTGATCCTCGCAACGGTGCGATGTAGATGCCGCGTTCGGCATCCTCGCCAATGCAGTTCGACAGGAAATTGTTTGCCCCGCCAACGACAATCCCGCACAGAAGAAGGTCCGGCGTCACCAAGCCTCGGCCCGCGATCAGAGAAGGGTTGGCTTCGATACGGTTGAGGAAATCGTCGGTGCCGAATGCTTCGATGCATCCGGAAACCCGGTCGCGTTGGCGATTGAGCAAAACGTTTGTCGTCAGAATATCTTCAAAGACGACGCCAAACCCTGCGAGGTGCTGAAAGCCCTGGTCGGCAAAATTGTTGGAGGTGCAACGTCGTATAGCCGCCCATTTGACCAGTTGAAAGCGCACTCCGCCACCAGAGAAATTTGCGCCACGTCCTTCAAAGTTAATGCCGCTGATGCCGATTCCGCGCACGAGTGTCGATGGCGTATCGACCACGAAGCCGTGGTCCGCCTGTACCAGGGTTACGCCGGAAATATGGCCCGGAAGATAACCGAACATCGTGCTACTCGATACCAGCGACACGCCGTTCTTCAGGATGACATTGCAGCGATAACGCCCAGCAGGAAAGCGAACCACACCGCCGCCACGTGCCTCGAGCAGGTCGATCGCAGACTGGATCGCGACGCTGTCATCCGTGCGGCCATCACCCTTTGCACCAAATCGCTTGGGATTGATATCAGAATCGTTCAACTCTTCGGCCACCGTGCGGACGATACTCGTCGGCGCCGCTGCCTTGAATGCGACCGATTGAGCGTTGCTTGTTCCCGACGGCGTGTCTTTCGACATCCCCGTATCTACAGATGACGCGTCCGGTTTCGTTTGCCCATTGACGGCCGCCGCCGCGCTGAGAATTGTGCCTGCGAGGGCACCCTTGATTGCCTGTCGTCGGTTAGTCACGGTATGACTCCCGTTGGTCATTCATTTATTGCGTGCAACTGCGTTATTGACGAGTTCCCTGAGCAGAACAGTAGGGAATACCAAAGCGTCGTGTGCATAGCGGCGCAACAGACGCCGGGGCTCGGAGACGATCCGATGCAGCCATTCGAGACCGGTCCTGCGCATCCAAACCGGTGCGCGCACTTTCTCGCCTGCAATGAAGTCGATCGTCGCACCGGCGCAGATCGCCACCTTTGCGCTGATGCGTGCCCTGTATTCATGCACCCATAGTTCCTGTTTGGGCGCGCCGAGTCCAACGATCAACAGATCAGGGTCGGCTGCGGCGATTTCGTCGAGAATGCGATTGCACTCGGACGGCAATGTTTCGAATCCGAAAGGAGGGCAGTACGTACCAACTACCAGAACGTTCAACCAGCGCTGTGCAATGATCCGCGCGGCGCGCTCCGCAACGCCGGAGCCGGCACCGAGCAGAAACACGCGCATGGGCTGATTCATTGACCGCGCGTGATGAAAGAGACTCGGTACGAGATCGCTGCCGGGCACGGTTTCCTTCAATGCGCGACCCATCATTCGCGATGCGAGTACCAGCGGCTTACCGTCTGCGAGCACCATCGACGCGCCTGCATACGCGACCTGGAATGCCGGAGAGTTTCGGAGTTTGACGACATGGTCCACATTCGGCGTGACCACGTAACGGCATCTTGCGCGCGGCGATTCAAGCCACCGCGCCAACGTCTCCGCAGCCGTGTCCATGGAAATGGCGTCTATCTCTATCCCAAACATCGTGCATTTCGTGGTCATTTAACATGCCTTAGGTCGATACGACGTGACGAAGCGCTCCGAGTGACAATTCAATCGGAGACTTTGGATAACTAAGTACGTGAGAATCTTGTTGAATCAGCCTTGTTCCGGCCTGATATACGCGAGATCGATGGGGTGAAACGCGCGGGGCCGCCTCTGTCGAAGCGTGCGCGAACAGCACTTAAGCGCTATGCGGTGCCGGTTCTGCCATAGCGGTCCTCAAGCCGAACGATGTCGTCCTCGCCCAGATACGCTCCGGACTGAACTTCGATCAGTTCAAGTGGGATCTTTCCCGGATTGAACAATCGGTGCGAAACGCCAACGGGAATATATGTGGACTGGTTTTCCGTCAGTAAGTCCTCACGGTCGCCGTTCGTAACTAGCGCCGTGCCCCTGACTACGATCCAATGCTCGGCCCGATGGTGGTGCAGTTGAAGACTCAATTGGGCACCGGGATTGACAACTATCCGTTTGACCTGGAAGCGCTCGCCCTGGTCGATGGATTCATAGGACCCCCACGGGCGCGTCACGCGCCGATGCGTAACGGACTCGCGCCGTCCCGATGCATTGAGAGTGTCGACAATAGTCTTTACGTTCTTGGCGCAGTCGCGATGTGCGACGAGCACAGCGTCTGCCGTTTCGACGATCACCAGATCGCTGACGCCAATAGCCGCGACCATGCGGTGCTCAGCGCGGATATAGGAATTCGACACGGAATCCTGCAGCACATCGCCTATGAGCGCATTACGCTGCTCGTCTTGCGGCGCAATTTCATGCAGTGCAGACCATGATCCGATATCGCTCCAGCCGAGATCGTCCACAGAGATAACGGCCGCGCGATCCGTACGCTCGAGAACCGCGTAGTCCACCGAGATGCTTGGGCATTCGGTGAATGCATCTTTGCCGAGCCTGAGAAATTGCAGATCAGGACGTGCGTCCTGGTATGCTTGATCCGCGAGACGGGCAACGTCTGGTTCGTATCGTTTCAGTTCGTCCAGGTAGGCGGCTGCGCCAAACAGGAAAATCCCGCTGTTCCACAAGTAATCGCCACTGGCCAGCAGCTCGGCGGCGAGTGCGATGTCAGGCTTCTCGACGAAAGCGCTAACGTTGTACGCCTCGTGCTCCTTGTCTGCCAATGACTCACCCTTGCGGATGTATCCGAACCCGGTATGCGGCGCATTCGGCACCACGCCGAACGTGACGAGTCGTCCATCGCGCGCCAGAGCAATGCCAGTTTCGACTGCATTGTGAAATACGCCTAAGTTTTGAATGACGTGATCGGACGGCAGTACCAGCAACAGCGCTTTCGGATCATCCTGAATGGCGAAGTGTGCCGCGGCCGCAATCGCCGCCGCGGTGTTTCTCGAGACAGGTTCAAGAATGATCGCAGAGACGTCCAGAGCGATTTCCTTCAATTGATCGACCAGCTGAAAGCGGTATTCGGCATTTGAAACCAGAACCGGCGGTCTGGTGTTGCCGAGAGCATTAACGCGTCTCAACGTAGTCTGCAAAAGCGAGTGCTCACCCGCGAGCGTAAGGAACTGCTTCGGTTGACCGCCACGAGACATCGGCCACAACCGCGTTCCACTGCCGCCGCATAGAACAACTGGGAAAATGCTCATGTGTTTCTATCCTGTGTGCCCCGTTCGATGTGAACTCTACTGAGCAACCTATATGCTGTGCGATGCCTGTCTTAATTCGACATAGTTTTGGCAGATCCGGGTAACCCACTACAAATGCGCTGAAAATGGCGTTCGTGAGACGAGTCGGACCTATTGCCGCCCGGCTACCGAGGGATAGTCTCGGTAGGCGAGAAGCATGAAGATGAAGATCGACAGACCGAGTGGTTCGATCATCAGCAAGCCTGCGAAAACGGCAAAGACAAGTGGCGCCATCCCTCCGAAATCTCTACGCACCCGGAGCCAGAGAACCCAGCAATAGATGATCGTCACGGGTACGCCGTATTTGTAGATCATGCCGGTAATCGAGTTCGATATGCCGGCGTCGTTCTCCTTGATGTACCCATATTCGTCCAGCGCAAGGGCGTTGTAGGCGTCCAGGTCGCCGCTTGGACGACCGAGCAGCAAGCTGTCTGCGGCGGCGCGTGCACCGAGTGTCATATCGTTGATTCGCACGGTGATGCTTGAGTCGCCCTGTAGCGAGCGGCCGAAGAGGGTCGAGAAGGCGTCGTCGATCGCGCCGGGGGCGGCCAGTACAAGTGCCACCACAATGCCCAACATGATCGCCGCGAGATTCGCGAGTCGTGGCTGGCGCTGATGCATGTAGCAATAGGCGGCGAATGGCATCAAGACCGATAAGGCTCCCATGGATTGAGTCGAGAGAGCCGTCAGAAGAAATACCCAGTTGGGTCGCTTCTTGTACTTCAGAAAGTTGTATGCGAAGGCCATCGTCAGCATTACGCCGTACACACCGGCTTCCCAGAAAATGCCCTGATTGCGGTAGTGATTGAAGCGCTGCAGATCGGTCGAGCGAACATAGAGAAGGCCGAAGACCGTGCTGTATTCGTCATCGATATGGCGTGCGATGCCGGGGGCGACGTAGGCGAGCGGATAGAGAACTAGCGAGATGATCGCCATGTAATACATCACGTCGACAAAAAGCTCGCGAAAGTCACGGCGTGTCCGCTTGAAATATATGCACGCAACGCCCGCGATTAGCGCTTTTAAAATGACGAAAAGTTCCTTGTCGTCGATCTGAAAGTCCTGCGCATAGCTGGCAACGAAAATCGCGATAACCAGAATTCCATAGCTACCGCGGATTGCTCGAGGAAAGCGCACCGATACCAGGAAGCTGCAAAATAGAACGACCACGATTGCGGCGATCATTGCGGAATTGCCGACGCGAACCACAACGATCCAACCGCCGCTGACAAGCAGGATTGCGGTCAGCAGTAACGAGGCGCGGATATCGCGGCGGAAGAGGACATTAAGCATGATTGATTTCGGTTGTGACACTAGCGGGACAGGCGTTGCGCGCAGAAGGCGCACCCTTTAACCATTGCTTATGATCCTGATGCCAGTGTCGGACCACGCGGGCAGGTGCGCCGACGGCGATGCAGAAATCGGGGATATCGCTTGTGACGACGGCGTTAGCGCCGATCACGCAGTTGCGGCCAATTCTTGCTCCGAGTATCACGACGTTCTCGCCAATCCACGAGCCGTCGCCGATGCTGACCGGGCGACGCTGAATCAGGTCTTGCGTCTTGACCGGCTTGTGGATGTCTTCGTATCCGTGCATATAGTCGGCGATATAGACCCGATCGGCGATCAGTACGTCGCGTCCGATCTCGATCGAGTGGGTGACGATAATATGCGCACTGTTGCCGATGTAAACACGGTCCCGGATATCAAGTCTGGGTTGCACGGAGAATGCGTGAATTGTCTCGATCCATGCGAAATTGTTAATGAAGACGTCGGCGCCAATCGCGATGTTGTCCGATCCGTCGATCCGGATTGGCCTGAGAATGCGGGAACGTGCCCCGAACCGCACGAAGAAAAAAGGATACGTCAGGCTCTGAAGTGACGTCCTGAGGCGATTCCGGATCTTGAAGAAGATGCCTATATTCACGTGGCTATTCCGTTTGTGTGCGTTTGGCGTGAGGCTTCAGAAGCGTGGCGATCTCACGTCGGTAGAACGACAGCGACGGATAGACGCAGATACCTAGAATCTTCCATGCCACAAGTCCCTCTGCGAGTTTCTCGCCTGCCAGTGCAAGAGCGGTAGCGAGTGCCGCGCCGGTTCCGCCAAGCGTCGGCACGAGAATCGCGGCAAGGGCTATGCACGCCAGGGTCGCGATTACCATCGCATTACGGATGACTCTCTCGAGTCCGTGAACGACCAGTAAAGGACGTATCGAACCGCTCGCGACCACGGCTAGTTGTCCCGCGCTCAAGAAGAGGAGTGGGCCATAACCTGCCCCAAAGTCATTGCCGAACAGTCGCAACAGTTGGTGACCCGATATGACCAATACGACGAAAAGACCCGAGACGAGGATCAGCAGTGCAGCTGACACCCGTTGAACGATCCACTCGATATCGTGCTTGCTGGAAGTACCGCGCATCATCGAGAGTTTGGGCCCCACTAGCGCGTCGATAGGTGGGACCAGAAAGCCCGATAGCGTCAGTGCGACGCGTTGTGCGACCGAATACCCGCCCACGTCGGAAGGAGAAGAGTGGATTCCCACGGCAAAGACCGCGATCCAGAGCAGCGCCATCTGACAGGTGTTACCGATCAGTAGCGGCAGTGCTGGTCGAAGCAGGCGGATATTCCATACCGGGCCGATTGGACTGGCGAGGCCAGCGGCATTGCGCATGAACGTACTGAAGGGAACGTACGCAATAGCGAGGTTGACGATCGATGCGCCGACGAAGATATATGCAGCTGTCACCGCACTCGACGGCGGCATGCAGAACAGTGAAAGGAAAGAGAGGAGCGGTACCCAGACGCTGAAGACGGCGATGCTTCTCTCTGGCTTGCCGATGATTTGCAGAAACGGTACGTGCATCATGGCGATCGAAGTAGGTAGCAATGCCACTGCGAACCACACCAACACAGACGCAAGTTCCTGCTTGTGAAAGACGTAGAGCGCCAAGGGTCTCGATAGAAGAATGACCGTAAGCGTGAGGGCGAGACTCGCCACCGCGGCGAGCAACATGGTTTGACGGTACAAGTGTCGTAGCTGTACCCATTGACGATCGCGTACCATCGGACCGCCGTCGCGAATGACGATCTGTTCGAGGCCGAGACGGCAGAATGTCGACAGCACCGACAGAAACCCCAGGCCGATCATGTAGAGACCCGTCTGCGACGCGCCGAGGTAACGGCCGAGAAAGATCACGAACGAGAAATTCGTCACCGCGCCCGATAGCCTGAAGATGAAGCTCGACGCAATACGTCTGACGATGGTCGGCGACCCTGGAAGTCCGGCTGGCGTCATAACTGTTTATCGAGTTTCAACGCGGAGTGACTCGATTACGCGCGCAGCAATACCGCGCGTATAGCCGAGATCGACGTCAGTGAAGTGTCCGGGGAAGAAGTACCGGTCGACCAGCGCGCCAAGTAACATATTCGGCGCAGGCTTCGACCTGTCGGCTGGGTGTTCGACCAAATGCCCGAGTTCGGCTGGCGTCCGGGCCGGCAGGATTCCGTTGAGATGATCGTAAAACGATTCGCCGAGCACGATGACCCTGTGTCCGGCCGCGAAAGCATCAAGTCCCGTCAACGAGTTGACCGTGACCGTTATACATGTCCGGGCAATATCCTCGGATAGCGACCGACCGCTGAGTTCGATTCTCTCCAGGCGCTCCACCAGCGCATAGAATGCTGCGCTGTATTTTCGCCGGTACAGCGGATGTTCACGGACGACGACTTTCCAGTCCCGTGGGATACCCGACATCACGAACTCGATCAGTCCAGCATCGCTGAGCTGAAGTGGATTGTGATAGATGTTGTTCGCGTCTTCAGGCACCTGCATTGCAAGAAGGAGCGTCTTTCGCCTGTTCGAGACGGCGTCCGATTGGCGCACCAATGCCTTGTAACGCGACGACGGGCACTTCTCAAGCCGATACGGACGGAGATCGGGCGGCAGGAAGCCGGTAAGCCGCGACTGTGCAACGATAAACTTGTCGACCAGCGAGTAGAGACGATTGTTCCATCTCGGACGCTGATTCGGTACGACCAACTCGGGACCCGTCGCGGGAAGATCGGCAAGAGCCGTTCGGAACGAACAATTCGCGTTGACTCCCTCGCGATCCAGTAGCGTCGTGCGATACGGCCCCTGCTCGAAAAACCATGTCGTCGCGCGCGAATCGGCCAGTGTGCGCATCAACACTTCGGCAGGCAAGCGTGTATCACCACTGAGGATGGCCACGTCCGGATCGAACTGCTCGATCACCGATCGGCTCACTTCGAGCATCGTCCGTGCGTGGCGGTTGAGCGCGCCCCGTTGCGGATCGGTCATACCCGGATCGGACGAGTGGAAGCGGATCAGAGCCGATATCACGTCCGGGTCGGTCGAACGGTCCTTGGACCTCGTCAGGAATGCCTTCCATGACAGCGCCTTGGTCGCACGCCCGTGCAACCGGAAGTACGCCCACGCACTTGGAAAAACCGCTAGATGGAGAAATTCGACGTCGGGATCCAACTGCTTCCATGCATCCTCTATTGCACAGAAGAAGCGCGCCATCGGATGGTAGTAAACCAGCGTGACAACTTTAGTTTTCATAGTGTGTGAGTGAGCCAGGCGCCGGCCGGATACGATGTCGAGCGTGGTTATGCGACAGTCCGTTTCATCAGAAACGCGTCGCGTAATGCACGAAGTTCGATCTTGTGACGTGCCACCGCATGAAAAACGGTCAACACGATTGCCGATGCAGCAACGGCCAGATTACGGGTTTTCAGTCCGCAGTAGAGCCAGTTGCGCGTCAAGTAATAACGTGAGAAATCTGAGCGGCTGCCGCCCGTCGAAGAACTGATCTTGTGCTGAAGATGAATGGTCGGCGTGTAATACATCTTGATTCCGGCCCTTTTCAATTCGAGGCAGAAGATCGTGTCGTCGTAGTAGACGAATAGCTCTTCCCACATGCGGATCCCGGAGTCTTTTAACGGCCGCGATTTGACGATCAGCGAGCAAGTTGGCGCGTAGTCAACCGGATACAGCAGATTCCTGGTCAGACGATCCGGTTTGTTGTGGCCGAAATGACGGCAACCGCCTTTCAGGTAGCTCAGTTTGCCGCCGGCATACCACGGCTTGCCGGGCGTGTCGTAATAAAAACTCTTTGGCGCAAGAGCGTCAACGTGCGGATTGGCAATCAGAATGTCCACTTGCTGCTGGAGGAAATCGGCGTTGACTTCGATGTCGTTATTCAGAAAAAGGACATGCGTGAAGCTTTCATCCGGAAGAAAAAAGTCCAGTCCCTGATTGTTCGCCGTGGCGACACCCACGTTCGATTTGTTGCGAATGAACGAGAACGGGACCTTCAGATCAGCGCGAATTGCGGCTTCGCTGGCCTGGTTTTCGACATCGTTCTCGATACAGAGGACATGGAAATCCGTGAATCGTTGAGCGTTCATGCTCGCAATAAACCCTGCGATCACAGGATCCGATTTGAAAAGGACGGTCACAATGCCAATTTTCATCGCGAGGCTCCTTGAAGAGTGAGGGTGCGCACTTAGTTCAACAACCCGCGACTGCGCATCTCGGCGACCGATTGGTCGTAGCCGGCATCAGAAATGGTTTGTTCTTCGACCCACTTGCAGAAATGCATCGCGCCCTCTGCAAACGACACTTTCGGCTCGAAATCGAGCTCCTTGCGAATCTTCTTCAAGTCCGCATAGTTGTGGCGGATGTCGCCGAGACGGAAATTGCCCGTGATGTTGAGTGCGCCGGTGGCGCCGTAGAAGCGCTTCAGCGTTTGCGCGACCTGAAGCACGCTCGTTGCCTTTCCTGATCCGACGTTGTAGGCGACACCCGCTTTATTCGTTGCATCGAGCGCGAGCACAATGGATTCGACGATGTCGTCGATATAGACGAAGTCGCGACTCTCGAGACCGTCTTCGAAAATGTTGACGTCTTTTCCCTGAAGCAGCAGCGTGGAGAAGATCGAGAGAATGCCGGTGTACGGATTGCGCAGCGACTGGCCCGGTCCATATACGTTCTGAAAGCGGAGGGCGATCGCGCCGATACCGAGCGTCTCGCAGACGGTCAGAACCAGTTGCTCCTGGAACAGTTTCGTGACGCCGTAGACAGAGCTTGGATGGGTCTTGGAGGTCTCGTCGGTCGGGACCAGTTCGAGACGTTCGCCGGTTTCTGGGCAAAGACAATCATACAGTCCGAGACGCATATCAGAGGCTTTCCGCGCGCCTGGATATACATAGCCCGCGTGCCCGCGATATTTGCCTTCGCCGTAGATCGAGCGGGACGACGCCACCATGACCCGACGGACGGTGCCATGCCCCGCGTCACGTGCTTCGGCGAGTAAATCGAGCATCAGCGACGTGCCACGGACGTTGGTCTCGACATAGTGGTCGATCTGGTACATGGATTGACCGGTACCCGTTTCCGCAGCCAGGTGAATGACGGCTTCCTGACCTTCCAGTGCGGCGCGCCAGTCTTCACGGCGACGTACATCACCTTGGATGAAGCGCACGGATTCAGGCAGCGACTTGAACAACGGCGATTCATCCGGATTAGTCCCGTGAATCTGCGGAGAAAGGTTGTCCAGCACGGTAACAGTGTCGCCGAGGCGGTTAAGGGTACGCGCGAGTGCACTGCCGATAAAGCCGGCACCACCGGTGATCAGGATATTCATGCGAGCTCGAAGATTGAGATAAAAGTCAAAAGGGGCTGCTTTTAGTGTGAATCGCAGCGCTGATCCCGGGACGCGAGACACAAAATTGGGCGACTAGCGGCTACAGAACGCGTGTGTAGAACGTAAGAAACACGAGCCTTCAATACGCGTGGGCGCCACCGAAACCATGGATAAAGGTTTTCAGAACGATCTTGAGATCGAGACCGAAAGTCCAGTTCTCGATGTAGTAGAGATCGAACGCGATTCGTCCTTGCATCTTCTCGATCTTGTCGGTTTCGCCGCGATAACCATTGATTTGTGCCCAACCCGTAATGCCGGGTTTGATCCTGTAGCGAAACATGTAGCCGTGCACGAGGTCTTTGTAGAGTTCGTCGTGTTGCAACGCATGCGGGCGCGGACCGACTACGGACATGTCGCCTTTGAGGACATTGATGAACTGGGGCAACTCATCGAGACTGGTCTTGCGTAGCAGCGCACCTACCGGCGTCACACGAGGATCGCGCCGTTTTGCCTGAGTCAACTGGCCGGCATCTTCCGCATGGACCACCATCGTCCGGAACTTGTAGATCTGAAATTCGTTGCCGTTCGCGCCCTTGCGCCATTGGCGGAAGAAAACCGGTCCGGGCGACGACAACTTCACAAGTATTCCGATGACCAGCATCAGCGGCAACAAACCGAGTAATGCGAGGGCGGCAAAAGTGCGGTCGAAAATCTGTTTGGGTACAAAGCGTGGATCTGCTGACGGCGATGCCAATAGATTGATAGCGGATAGGCCGACAACCTCTGAGACCGAGTGATTGAAAAGGGAAATGTCACGCACGTTCGGAATGAAGCGGACGTTCACGAAGTCATGCCGGAATGCGTTCAGTACAGCGTGTACACGTGCTTCATCCCGCAGCGGCAGAACGAGCCAGATTTCCTTGATGCCTCGGGTGCGAACCGCCTTGGCAAGGCCATCGAGAGAAGCGACCACCGGAAGTCCACCGGCGTACGTGGAGGCAAGCGGATCCTCGTCGAATACACATTCGGGAGAGAAACCCGACTGAGCGTTCTTACGCAAGCGATCGATCAACGTAAGGCTGAGCGGATTTGCGCCGACGATCGCGACCGGTTGGACATTGATGCCACGTCGCCATAGCTGTTTCGACAATTGATGCTCCGCGAGCCGCAAGGTGACAAGGAGCGCAAGCGACGTGACGAGCCACGTCCCGCACCAGAGCCGCGACAGGGTGTGCGCCTGATGTGTCGTAAAGACCAGTACGAGGCCCAGGACGAAGACGGCCACCCAGCCGATCGTGACGAGCGTCACCATTTCCAGCGGACTCCGTCCTCGCCACGATTGATAGATGCCGAGCGTGGGGAATAGCAAAACGGTCATCGCCGTGTTGAAGGCGACGAGAAGCAGCGTGGGATCGCTCCACGCAGTGAAATCGTCGAAACGGAATACATACGCGATCGCGGCGCCCGCCAATACAAGACACGCATCCAGCAAGGCGAAAAGAAAGGCAGGTGCGCGAGTGCCGGGATGAAACCCAAGCGGTTTGACTGTTTGCATTTGCATTCCCCTAGCGATTTGTTTGCGGGCGCTAACCGGTTTTGCGTCGCATCATAACCACGAGGTTGGCGGTGAAAATTCCGATGACGGAAAACGGCAATGAATCGTCGGAATTGACTCAACGCGCGCATGCGTGGCGTTTTGACATCGGCCGGAAGCCGCGCGGTGACTTGATGTCCGATTCGGCCATATCAGGCGCGAAGTCGTAAGACCTGGCCTCGAAGACATCGGGCGCCGCCCAGGACTTTCCGTATTTCGCCAAATGCATGCCGTTTTCGGTCAACGCGATTCGCCGCGCCGCAGCATCGGTAATATCCGATCCCGGTAAGACAAGCCGTCAAGAAAGCGACGGCAGACTGTGCGATGCGGTCTCACAGCCGTAAAGCGCGACTGACATTCAAGGGCGTTCGAACAGACCATAGGTCATCGCTCTTTCAGCCAGTCATTTCGAAGTCTGCAGATCCACACTGCCTTAGCACACTGCCAATGAGAAATCGCTTTGCATTACTTATTCAACGCTTGTCCCTGTGCTCGGTGGTTGCGCTTGGTGCTTGCGCATTTGCGCCTGGGATGAGTTTCGATCCACATAAGCCGATCGATCCCGAGGATCCTTCTTCAGTGCCGGTGATCACTCCGATTACGTTCAAGCTGATCGAGCAGGAATCGTCGGCCCGCAAGGCTGCCATAGCGGCCGACACCAGCTATGCATCGTTGATCGCGCCACCCACGACCTACCGGATCGGGCCCCAGGACGTGCTGTCGATCATCGTTTGGGATCACCCGGAGCTGGTGATGCCTAACCTCAGTTACGCGATCGGTACCGACTCGGGCGCTTCTCCGGCTACAGTCGGCATGGCGGCGCAGAGCCTGCCTGGCTTTGTCGTCAGCAAGGACGGATATGTCCAGTTTCCCTATGTCAGGAAGATGAAGGCCAGTGGACTCACTGAGTTGCAACTGCAGCAAGAGTTGATTGATCACCTGAAGCAGAACCTCAACGATCCGCAGGTAACGGTGCGCGTCATCGGATACCGCAGTCAGAAAGCCTATATCGATGGCGAGGTACGCCAACCGGGCGTCAAGCAGATCACCGATGTCCCGATGACACTCGCCGAAATGCTGAATCTGGCAAATGGAGTTGCGGCAACCGGCGACCTGAGCAGAATCGAACTGACCCGCGGCGGCATCACGCATCGGATCAATCTTCCTGAAATGTTGAAGCGTGGGCTCAATCCGAAGGACATTGCGATCCGTGACCAGGACGCGATCCGGGTCCCGCCTTTGATCGAACATCGGGTCGTGGTCTCGGGTGAAGTCGTGAAGCCGGGGCCTGTCGTGTTCAAGACGAACGGTCACCTGACGCTGAGCGATGCGCTTGGCGATGCGGGTGGTGTCAGCCAGTTAAGCGGCGATGCGGGTGAAATCTATGTGGTACGCGCGAAATCGGACGATGGATTACCGAAGATATTCCACCTCGACAGCAAGTCGCCGACCGGAATGGTGCTTGCCGCTGGTTTTGAAATGAGGCCGGACGACGTCGTGTATGTAGACGCGCCAGGCGTGATCAGGTGGTACCGCGTTGTGACGCCTCTGGTGGGCAGTGCGACCGGAGCGTATTACCTGCAACGAACTGCATCGGGTAACTGAACATGGTCCAGTCGGTTCTCGTGGTCTGTATCGGTAACATCTGCCGAAGTCCGATGGCGGTAGGGCTTTTGCGCACACGGCTGCGCCATGTTCGGGTGGAGTCCGCAGGACTGGGCGCGCTTATTGGCCACCCTGCGGACGCGATGGCGCGTGAGTTGATGCGCGAGCGCGACATCATAATCGACGATCACCGCGCCCGCCCGCTATCGGCGCCTTTGTGTGCGCAGTCGGATGTGATCTTCGTGATGGACGCAAAACAGAAGCAGAGCGTGGTCGATCGCTATCCGACCACGCGTGGAAAAGTATTTCGGTTGGGCGAATTCATTGATCAGGATATTTTCGACCCTTACGGAGGCGAGCGTTCGGATTTTCAAGCGTGCCTCACCTTGATTGACCGCGCGATCGAAGACTGGGTCGAGCGACTCAAAATTGTGGCTTAACCGAGCGGACGTTTGTCCGCTCGCTACCTTGGCACCTATTTGATGACGCAAACTAAATTGCCTCCCACGGGGGCACCCGATAGCGAAGAAGAACTGGATTTCGTGACGATCCTCGACGTGCTGATAGAAAGCCGGTGGCTGATCGGCATTGTCGTGGCCTTCTTCGTCGTGGCCGGCACGCTCTACGCGTTTTTGAGTAATCCGGTCTATGAAGCCGATCTTCTCATACAGGTCGAAGACAGCCCGGAAAGCTCGGCGGAAAAGGGCCTCTTGGGCGATGTTTCATCGTTGTTCGACGTGAAATCGACGGCCGCCGCCGAAAGCCAGATTCTGGCGTCGCGCCTCGTCGTTACGCGTGCGGTCGACAACCTCAAACTGTTTATCGACGCACAGCCGCGCTACTTTCCGTTGATCGGGAACTGGATAGCGCGTCGCAGTCAGGAGCTTTCCACACCCGGCCTGTTCGGCATAGGTGGCTACGCATGGGGAAACGAGCATATCGATGTGGCGCAGTTCGACGTACCGGTATCGCTCGAGGACGACAAATTCCGCCTGACGGTGATCGACGCGACGCACTACCGGTTGACCGGCGACGATCTCGCTGACCCGTTTATCGGGCAGGTGGGACGGGTCGAGTCCGTACCGTCGTGTTGCGGAAAGATCCTTCTCTGGGTGAAATCCATTCGAGGTCGGCCGGACACGCAGTTCGTGCTTCGACGCCACTCGCGGATGAAGAGTATCACCGACTTGCAAACCAACCTCGACGTTGAAGAGAAGGTGAAGCAATCGGGCGTATTGATTGCAAGTCTGCTCGATACCGACCCGGTGCGCGTAGCGGCTGAGTTGAACGCGGTTGGCGATCAGTACATCCGGCAGAACGTCGATCGAAAGTCTGCCGAAGCTGCGCAGTCTTTGGAGTTTCTAAACTCGCAATTGCCGGTTATCAAGCAGCGCCTCGACGAGGCCCAGCAACGATATACGGCGGCGCGGAACAAACTCGGCAGCGTCGATCTGACTGAGGAAGCGAAGGTAGTATTGCAGCAATCCGTCGATGCAAAGACCAAGCTGCTTGAACTCGAGGAGCAACGCCAAGGGCTGGCGGCGCGATTCAATGGGCACCATCCGGCGATCCGCACGATCGACGGGCAGATCGCGACGTTGCGTCAATACAGCGACGCGGCATCCTCCAGAATCAAGCAATTGCCCGACGTTCAGCAGCAGATTGTTCAGTTGCAACTCGACGTTCAGGTGAACACCGATCTATACACGTCGCTGCTGAACAATTTTCAGCAATTGCAACTCGTCAAGGCGGGCAAGACGGGGAATGTGCGGCTTGTCGATACGGCAGCGATTCCTGAGAAGCCGGTCAAGCCGAAAAAGGCGATCGTCCTTGCCGGATCGCTGGTCGTCGGCTTGTTCGCAGGTGCGGTGCTCGCCTTCGTACGCAACATGCTGTTCCGCGGCATCAGCGATCCAACCGAGTTGGAACGCCGCACGGGGCTGCATGTGTACGCGACGATCCCTTTGAGCAAGCGTCAACAGGAGCTAAGCAGGACGTCGGGTGCAAAGAAAGCGGGTACACACGTTCTCGCAGCCGATTCGCCCAACGATCCAGCTATCGAAAGCTTGCGCAGTCTGAGAACTGCGTTGCAGTTTGCGATGGTCAACGCGCGAAACAACGTCGTACTGTTGACGGGATCAGCGCCGGCCGTCGGTAAGTCGTTCGTGTCGGTGAATTTCGCGGCGGTGCTCGCGGCGGGAGGCAAGAAAGTGCTGCTGATCGACGGAGACTTGCGCAAGGGGCATTTGCATCAGTCGTTCGGATTTGAACGCGGTGGCGGATTTTCAGAGCTGGTGTCGGGTCTCTCGACATTCGAGCAGGTCGTGCGGCGCAATCTGATTCCGCGACTGGACTTTGTTTCGACTGGAACACTGCCGCGAAATCCCGCGGAGCTGTTGTTGGGTGACCGGGTGGCGTCTTATATCGAAGACCTGTCGAAGATGTACGACGTCGTGCTGATTGACACGGCGCCTGCACTCGCAGCCGCCGACGCCGGGATTCTCGCCCCGAATGCCGGCACGGTGTTCCTGGTCGCCCGGGCGGCGGTGACGAAGGCAGGCGAGATCGCAGAGGCGGTCAAACGGCTCGCCCAAAACGGGGTTGAGGCAAACGGCGTACTCTTTAACGGACTGAATCTGTCGCACGCGCGGTATGGCTACGGCTCCAAATATGGCTCTTATCGCTATGCAGCCTATGAATACGGAAGCGAGACGCGTAGCTAACGTCAACGCATGCAGTGGATGAGACTAAAAGACTGAAGACCGCCGCGCTCGGATATGTCCGTGTACGGCGGTCGGGGTCAACCGTTCTAACTCTTTCTGGCGTGGATGTGAGCGATGAAGATAAACGATCGTGCGGTAGAAATCACAGGCGCGGTAACGGTCTCGAACCGTCTGCCGTTTGTATTGTTCGGCGGCATCAATGTCCTCGAAGACCTCGACTCGACACTGAATGCCTGCCGCCACTATGTCGACACAACGGCGAAGTTGAACATTCCGTTCGTCTTCAAAGCTTCGTTCGACAAGGCGAATCGTTCGTCGATCCACTCTTACCGTGGAGTCGGAATCGATGAAGGTCTGAGGATCTTTGAAGCGGTCAAACGTGAGTTCGGCGTGCCGGTCATCACCGATGTACACGAGGTCGAGCAGGCCGCACGTCTTGCGGAGGTCGTCGACGTGCTCCAGGTGCCGGCATTTCTCGCGCGGCAGACGGACCTCGTCGTGGCTATTGCCAAAACGGGCCGAGTGGTCAACATCAAGAAGCCGCAATTCATGAGCCCTTCGCAGGTCGCTCACATTGTCGGCAAGTGCCGTGAAGTCGGTAACGACAACGTCATTCTCTGCGAGCGCGGTAGTTCGTTCGGCTATGACAATCTGGTGGTCGATATGCTCGGCTTTCGGCAGATGATCGAAGCGTCGGACGGCGCGCCGGCGATCTTTGACGTGACGCATAGTCTGCAATACCGCGATCCGGGCGGCGCCGCTTCAGGCGGCCGGCGTCGCCAGGCCGTCGAGCTCGCGCGTGCCGGTCTCGCGGTCGGCCTGGGTGGTCTCTTTCTGGAAGCACATCCAGATCCAGATCGCGCGCGCTGTGATGGTCCGAGCGCGCTTCCGCTTGCCGTGCTCGAGCCGTTTCTCCAGCAAATGAAGGACCTTGACGATCTGATCAAGAGTTTGCCGGCGCTGGATATTCAATGAGCAGGCCACGGGAGTATGGGGGGAAAATCCGCCTCGTTCTATTCGATGTGGACGGCGTGCTGACGGACGGCTCGCTGCATTTCAATGGCGACGGTGAATACCTCAAGTCTTTCAGCGTACGCGACGGCGTGGCGATCGGATTGTTGCGGGAATACGGCATTGCGACCGGCGTGTTGTCCGGTCGATCGAGTGCGCCGCTGACGCGCCGGGCAAAAGAACTCGGTTTCGACGTGGTGGTGACCGGCAGCCGCGACAAGTTGTCCGCGTACGAGGCGATCAAGCTGGAGCGGGGATTGCAGGACGAGCAGATCGTCTACGTCGGTGACGACGTGATTGATTTGCCAGTGATGTTGCGCGTGGGACGCGCGTTCGCCCCCGGCGATGCACACGTGCTTGTATTGCGTCACGCGGATCATGTCACGCGCGCGCGTGGCGGTCACGGTGTCGCCCGCGAAGTCGCCGAGAACGTGTTGCTGGCCGACGGGATGACGCTTGACGAGATGTATCAATCGTTTTTGACCGGGGAGGTGCGCAGTGCGATCGTCCAGTGACCTTGCTTCGATCCACGTGGTGATTCCGGCTCGCTTTGGGTCGACTCGCTTGCCCGGCAAGCCGCTCATTGATCTGGCGGGCGAGCCGATGATCGTACGTGTCTATGAAGCCGTTCGAGCAGCATTGCCCGAGACGGTGGACGTTGTGGTGGCCACAGATGACGAGCGGATTATCGGAAGTCTGGAGGCGTACCGGATTCCCGTCCGGATGACCGACCCCGAACATCAGTCCGGAACTGATCGGTGCGCGCAAGTCGCGCGTGAATTGGGCTGGAATCCAGACGATCTGGTCGTCAATGTGCAGGGCGACGAACCGCTCGTTCCACAGCCGTTGCTTGCGTCGTTCGTGCAATTCTGTGCGAATGCTCAGCCCTTCGACATGGCGACTGTTGCGGTGCCTTTAACGGAAGTGTCCCACTTGACCGATCCAAACGTCGTCAAACTGGTGGTCGGCGCGCAGGGGCAGGCAATCGTGTTCTCACGTTCCGCAATTCCGTTTTGCCGCGATCTTCCGCCGGACGACTGGCCGTTGTCCGCGTACTTGCGTCATGTCGGTATCTACGCCTATCGATGCTCGGCGCTCTACAGGCTGACGGAGACACCTTCATGCGAACTTGAAGAGCTCGAGAGACTGGAACAGATGCGTGCGATCTGGCTGGGTATGCCGATCCGCGTATTCGAATGGCCGGAGCCCCCGCCGCCGGGTGTCGATACGAAAGAGGATGTCGCGCGAGTAAGGGAAATACTTTTTGTGAACGCTTCGGGGAGATCATGACGGCCCACGATTACATCTCGTCGGCGAAACGGGTTTTCGCTTTGGAGTCCAGTGCCGTTGCCGCGCTCGCGTCGGGTCTGGACGACGACTATGCGCAAGCGATAGCGCGCATTCTCGAAACGCGCGGCCGTGTGATCGTATGCGGCATGGGCAAGTCTGGAATCATCGGTAAGAAGATCGCTGCGACCTTCGCGAGCACCGGCACGCCTGCGTTTTTCATGCATCCCGGCGAGGCGTATCACGGTGACCTCGGGATGGTCACCAGTGACGACGTGTTTCTCGCCATTTCAAATTCGGGCGAAACCCACGAGGTTGTGCAACTGCTCCCATTTCTGCGAAACAATCACAATTTCGTGATCGCAATGACGGGTAATCGTGAGTCGACACTTGCCCGCGCGGCGCATTGCCATCTGGATATCGGTGTCGAGAAAGAGGCTTGTCCGCTTCAACTGGCGCCGACCGCTTCGACGACTGCGACGCTGGCGATGGGCGATGCGCTCGCCGTGACGTTAATGGAGGCGCGCGATTTCAAGCCCGAGGGCTTCGCGCGTTTTCATCCGGGAGGATCGCTTGGGCGGCGACTGCTGAGCACCGTGGGCGATGAGATGGTCCGCGACAAGCTTCCGTTCGTCGGGCCCGATGCGAAGGTCATGGAAATCGTCAGCGAGATGACGCGCGGCAGTCTTGGGATTGCGATCGTTCGTGACGAAACGGGCTCGGGCCTGATTACCGACGGTGACGTTCGCCGTTTGATCGAGGTCCACGGTCCCCATGCGTTCGAAAAATGCGCGGGAGACTTCATGTCCAGAGAGCCCACGATGGTGTCTCCCGCGACGCGCGTGCAGGACGCGTTGGCATTGCTCGACGAACGACGGATTACGTCGCTACTGGTAGTCGAACACCACCACATTGTCGGTGTTTTCAAGAAGTAAAGGTGCATGCTCGGCGTGTTTGGCACAGCGGCTGGCGTTATTTCAGACAAATCCATGGCCCCGGGGCCAGCGATCGTTGTCGACAGCACGCTGTGAGTAATATCGGCAGTCAAGATAGGTGACAAAGCCAGCGCTGGCCGCGGAAACAGGAACATGCACCCATACACAAACCGCACAAGAGCTAAAGGAGCATTCTCCGATAACGTCGCGGCACCTTCCATGGAATCGGAAGTGAAGATTGCGATAGTCGTGTTCGCGGGGTTCTCCGTCAAGGAGGTCGACGCACTTGCGGACATCTTTAACCGCGCTCACGGCAACGATATCGCGGAGGAAACGTCGGCGTCGCTTGGCCTGATATTCAAAGTGTCGTTACTGTCGATTGGAGGCGGCTATGTTGATGACTCGCTTTCAATCCGGATCTGGACAGATCCGGTCGAACCTCGTTTATCGGAGAAATTCGACGGGGTGTTTGTGGTCGGTGCGAAGTCCAGGGTGGGCGCGGCTGAGGACCCGGACGTGTTGCGCGTCGTGTCGACCTTGGTGGCGCGAGCCGATGTCGTCGTGTGGGATAGCGATAGCTCGTTGTATCGATTCGTGATGGCTTCGACGAGTACCGCGCGGCGCGGGCGACGATTGGGTGGCACTCGGGCGCGCTCGAGACTGGCGCCATCCATGACGGAAGCAGGGGTGTCGTTTGTCGCGGCGTTGGCGGCGACCAGCACGCACGCGCGAAAACAGATCGAGTCGCAGATTCTGCTTTATCTCACATCGTCGCGCAATGCTGTGAGAAAACACGCGAGTCCTCGGGCGTCGACTAATAGTCGCGATGCACAAACCATCGACGCGTCATCGATGGAATGGACGACACCGATTAGAGCGGGGGCGAATTGGCTGCGAGAAAACTACATGCATCCGATCTCAATTGCGCATGCGGCCGAGGTCGCAAATATGAGCGAAAGAACGTTTTTGCGTCGTTTCAGGGCGGAGGCGTCAATCACGCCATCGGAGTATTTGCTCGAGATTCGACTGGGTGTCGTGTGCAGCCTGCTCCAGCGAACCAGTTTGCCGATCGATACGATCGCGCGACGTTGCGGAATGGGAAGTGGCGAGCGACTTGCAAAAATATTCAGACGTCGCCTCTCTCTCACGCCGAGCGAGTTTCGTGACGCGAGTCGTCAGGGATTGCATTCTGGAATTCACAGGATCGATCTGAATGAGTAAGTTCGAGCGAATCGAGCGGGAACTGGCGAATGTCGGAATGCGCCAACTATATGGCCGATAGAAAAATAGTCGTGCCTTTACGATTCAAAGTGTAAGAGCCGTCATCTAAGAGAACTTCAAATGATCTTCGTAACGGGTGGCGCCGGCTTTATAGGCGCAAATTTTGTCATCGACTGGCTTGCCCACCACGATGAGCCGATACTCAATATCGACAAACTGACGTATGCCGGCAATTACGGCACGTTGCGAGAGCTGCACGACGATCCTCGTCATGTGTTCGTGTGTCGCGATATCGGCGATCGCGCGGCCATGAGCGCTATCTTTGAACAATATCGGCCGCGTGCCGTGGTGCACTTTGCAGCGGAAAGTCACGTCGATCGCTCCATCGACCGTCCACGCGAGTTTATCGACTCAAATGTGACGGGCACCGGTGAACTGCTCGATGTTGCGCGGCTGTATTGGGAGCAACTAAGCGGTGGGGAACGTGCTTCGTTTCGCTTCCTGCATGTGTCAACGGACGAAGTGTACGGCTCGCTGTCGGCCAACGATGCCGCATTTACTGAGACGACACCGTACGCGCCAAACAGTCCCTATGCGGCGTCGAAAGCCAGTTCGGATCATATCGTCCGCGCATACCATCACACCTATGGGTTGCCTACGCTGACGACGAACTGTTCGAACAACTACGGGCCTTACCAGTTCCCGGAGAAGCTGATTCCGTTGATGATTCAACGTGCACTGAGCGGCGACGCACTACCGGTTTACGGCGATGGCGGCAATGTGCGCGACTGGCTGTATGTACGCGACCATTGTGAGGCGATCCGTACGGTGCTCGCCCGTGGCATGCCGGGGGAGACATATAACATTGGCGGCGATAACGAGAAAACCAATGTCGAAGTCGTTCATTTCATCTGCGATCTTCTCGATGCGATAAAGCCGCGCGAGAGCGGCAGTTATCGCGACCAGATCGCTTTCGTCTCGGACCGGAAGGGACACGACCGGCGCTACGCGATCAATGCAACGAAGCTGCGTCGCGAGCTTGGCTGGGTGCCGCGCGAGACGTTTGCGAGCGGCTTGTCGATGACGGTGCAGTGGTACGTTGAAAACGGTGCGTGGCTCGAAGAAATCCGCTCTGGCGCATATCGGCGCTGGATCCCCGAAAGCGTACTCAAGAGAGCGTGAACTATGGACTCGAACCGTAAGGGCATTATTCTCGCTGGCGGGTCTGGTACGCGGCTGTACCCGATCACGCGCGTTATCTCCAAGCAGATGCTGCCGATCTACGACAAGCCGATGATTTACTATCCGCTGTCCACACTGATGATGTCGGGCATTCGCGAGGTCCTGCTGATCTCGACGCCGGATGACACGCCGCGCTTCGCGGCGATGTTCGGCGACGGCAGCCAGTGGGGTATGCGGATCACGTACGCTGTGCAACCGTCACCGGACGGGCTCGCTCAAGCATTCATACTCGGCCGCGAATTCATCGATGGCAAACCGTCCGCGCTGATTCTGGGCGACAACATTTTCTATGGCGCGGACCTGGGTGCGCATCTGGGCAATGCGCATTCGAGGACCAAAGGTGCGA
This sequence comes from Paraburkholderia aromaticivorans, assembly GCF_012689525.1. Classification (NCBI taxonomy): domain Bacteria; kingdom Pseudomonadati; phylum Pseudomonadota; class Betaproteobacteria; order Burkholderiales; family Burkholderiaceae; genus Paraburkholderia; species Paraburkholderia aromaticivorans. The sequence continues at coordinate 3,104,935 of NZ_CP051515.1, read as the reverse complement.
CGGTCTTCGGGTATCACGTGCACGATCCGCAGCGCTACGGCGTGGTGGAGATCGACGCACGGGGTAAGGTGCTGACGATCGAAGAAAAGCCTCTGAAGCCGCGCTCGAATTTTGCTGTTACAGGTCTTTATTTCTATGACGGCGACGTCTGCGATGTTGCTGCGAACATTAAGCCATCCGCACGCGGTGAGTTGGAAATCACGGACGTGAATCGGCACTACCTGGAGCGCGAAGCGCTTCATCTGGAAACGCTGGGTAGAGGCTTTGCCTGGTTCGATACAGGGACGCACGAATCGCTGATCAATGCGGCGACATTTATCGCGACGCTGCAACAGAGGCAGGGCTTGCTGGTTGCAAGCCCCGAGGAAGTCGCATTCCGGCGTGGCTGGATCGATGCCGAGCAACTGGCCCGCCTTGCTGCGCCTTTGCAAAAGACGGATTACGGCCGATATCTGTCATCTCTCATTCCGACCATCCTCACATGACCATTCAAGTTCGACATACCGCGATTCCCGACGTGAAGGTGATCGAGCCGCACGTGTTTGGAGATTCACGCGGTGCTTTCCTCGAGACGTTCAATCAGGTCGAGTTCGAGGAAAAAGTGGCACGCGGCTATACGTTCGTGCAAGACAATCATTCGATTTCAGCGCAAGGCGTTCTGCGAGGCCTGCATTACCAGATCCAGCATCCACAGGGCAAGCTGGTTCGGGTTGTAGTGGGTGAGGTGTTCGACGTCGCGGTCGATCTGCGGCGCTGGTCGTCCACGTTCGGGCGATGGGTCGGCGTGCGGTTGTCCGCGTCGAACCGGCGGCAGCTATGGATTCCGCCGGGCTTTGCACACGGCTTTGTCGTATTGTCAGATGTCGCTGAATTCCTTTATAAAGCTACTGCATTCTGGCACCCGGAACACGAGCGTACGTTGCGTTGGGACGATCCGGACATCGCCGTCGAATGGGAACTGAATGGTGATCCGTTCGTTTCATCGAAAGACGCCGCCGGTTGCCGCTTCAACGAGGCTGAGGTTTACTGATGAGAATCGCGGTCACAGGCGTACAGGGGCAACTCGGCTGGGAACTCGCACGCTCGCTTTCGCCGCTGGGCGAGGTGGTTCGTTGGGATCGGGAAGTTGCGGATCTCAGCAAGCCGGTGTTGCTTGACGGCTTGATGAGGTTTTACCGTCCGGACGTCGTTGTCAATGCCGCAGCCTATACGGCGGTCGATAAGGCGGAAGACGATAGCGTAACGGCACGGCTCGTCAATACCGAATCGGTCGACGTAATGGCCCGCGCGGCAAAGCGCGCGGGCGCATTGTTCGTTCATTTTTCGACTGATTACGTATTCGACGGAAAGTCGGCGGAGCCTTATTCGGAAGATTGCGAGACGTCGCCGCTGAATGTGTACGGCGCGACCAAGCGCGACGGAGAACTCGCAATCATCGCGTCCGAATGCGATCATCTGATCTTCCGGACCTCCTGGGTCTACGCGACGCGCGGGGCAAACTTCATGCTGACGATGCTTCGGCTCGCCGGAGAACGTGAAGCGCTCAAGATCGTCGATGACCAGGTCGGCGCACCGACTTCGGCAAGAATGCTTGCGAACGTTACTGCGCACGCTATTTCGCAAGCGATGCGCGAGCGTCGGGAAGGACGCTTTCAAAGCGGACTTTTTCATTTGACATCGCGAGGCGTGACCAGTTGGCATGGCTTTGCTTCTGCGATCATCGACTATGCGCGCAATCTCGCGCCGTCAGGTCGGGTACGTGTCACCCACATCGAAGCCGTACCGAGCGAGGCGTTTCCGACGCGTGCGGCGCGGCCGCGCAATTCGGCTCTTAACAACGACCGCTTTGGTGAGCGATTCGGACTTGTGCGGCCCCATTGGTGGGACGCGCTTGCTCAAACGCTAGATGAGCGATTCGAGCGTACCACTTAAGCGTTCCAGATTCGCTAAGGCGTCTGGAAAGAGACCGTGGATTTGCTGCTTGCGCGCGTTACGACGTTCTGCGCGAACCTTGCTTGCTGGTTCGATACTCCGTCGGCGTGGTGAGCAGGTGCTTGCGGAACAGCTTGGCGAGCCGTCCACCGCTGCCAATGCCGCATCGACGCGCGATCTTGTCCACGGGCAAGCTTGTTTTGGCGAGAAGGCGGCAGCTCATGTCGAGTCGCACATAGAGCAGATATTCCGACGGGGTGACACCCATTTCGCTCTTGAAGCGCCGTAGGAAATTCCGTTCGCTCATCGCCGCGATCTGCGCGGCATCGTCGATCGATATCGGGCGAGCGCCGTTGGCCTCGAGCCATTGCGCGGACGCCTGGATTTTGTCGCTGATGTGCGATGCCGTTTTGCTACGCAGGATTGCGCTGAACTGCGTTTCGCCCTGTGGCGCAACCCAATCGGCGACCTGCTGCGCGACTACCGGTCCGAGATCGTCGCCAACGATGCGCAATGCGGTTCGCAGCGGGCTTGGCGAGTCGACAAGAGGGCGGGATGGGAATGCGCTTCGTGCGTGGCCGTCGTTCTCAATACGCGCACCGTAGGCGTTCGAGAAACCCGCCGCTTCGAGCATCAGGCGTCCCTCAGCGATCGCATGGACCATACCGCTTCTCGGAAACGCCTGCCGAAGCCACACGATCAGACGATCGTCACGGAACGCATTCGTTGCGCCGGTGCCGCCTGCAATGAATAGCGCGCGGAAGTTATCGTCGTGCCCGCGAGATTCGACGCTATCGGTCCACACGAACACCGAGGAGGAACTGGCGATACGTCCACCGGATGCCGACAAAAGCGAGACCTCATAGCGCGTTCGGCGGGGCTCGCCTGCATCACTCAGGGCATTCGCCGACTGGAATATCTCGATGATGGAAGCCACATCGGGTAGAGCAAATCCATTGAACAATGCAATACCGATGTGGTTTACGCCGGGGGTCTGTGGCGAAGCGGGTGCTTGAAGTGCATTCTTATGCTTCACGTTGCAAAGAAACTCCATCGTACTTCCCCGGAAATGAGTGACTTGCCGGCCGTCTCTAAGCCGCTTTTAATTGTTTGATCGAATGCTACATAACGTTGTTGCGCTGCATTAATGACTGGCCGAATTTGCCAAGGTGTTGGCCAGAATTGCCAAATTTATGGTGTGTTTCTGGGGGCAAGGGAATTATCCGTTGGATAACTGGCGGGTTTAATTTGACAGCGTGGGCGATTCTTGAGTAAGTGTGAAATGCACTCTATCGAGTTGGTTTCGATGGAATATCGAGCAAAGAACTAAAAGGCGTTAATTTTTATTCTGAATTGAAATATCGAATGTGAGCCCGATAAAGAGCGCCATTAAAATGCATAGAACAGTGCGGAATGAATGTAAGTGCAGGCCTATTGTGGGAGCGCTACGAGACCATGCATTCAAGCCTGTCGTAACGAAGAAAACTATCTATCATCGATATGTAGTGATCCTATGTGACGGTATGAGACAGAGTCAATGTAACAGTCAAGGATCCAGCTTTGTCGTACTCGAAGAGTTGTGACTTCACTTTGAAAACATCATCGAATCCCAGTTCATCGACCTTCATGACTACATTGTCGCCGACAAGGGGGAGATGACATGCGAACCTTTTCCCAGTAGTACGGTACGTACCAAAACCACCCGTGTACTCGTACACATAAGTCACTTTCTCATCCATCTGCGCTCCATTCGGGAGTTTTCGTATGTATCAAGGACGTGGATGCATGTGCCTCGCGAGACGCCTGGCGCGTAGTTGGACACGCGACTCGAACCTGATATGGCGGAGAAAAAAGGAACCTGCCGCCCGAAGGAGCGGCAGGCCAGAAAATCGAGGGGTTGGGGTTGACTGAGAGAGGCGCCCCTCGAAAGGCCGACGCCAAGTGTATTCGTTCGAAGTAGACTCAAGACGCGAGCGGCGGATGGCGTCACGTTGTTGACTGAACATGACATAAGAAGGGCTCAACGCGGCATGATCATTCAAGTATCTTGGCCCTGCATAGACTTGGGTGGCCGTGGTCATCTTCCGGCGGTAGCGATGTACCGCCGGGTTCTGTCTTACGCTTCGACTTGACTTGTGTAGTCGGCTTCGATCCGAACGCCTGGATCGAACTCACGCCGTTGATGCGGTACCTGTGCTTTGGGCTTCTGCTGTGCCACGTGGTTGCGCGTTCGATAGTCCGTCGGCGTCGTCTCCAGATATTTCCTGAACAGCTTCGACAACTGCCCGCCGCTGCCGATACCGCAGCGGCGCGCGATCTTGTCGACGGGCAGACGCGATTCAACCAGCATCCGGCAACTCATATTCAGACGTGCGCGAAGCAGATAGTCGGAGGGCGTCATGCCGATCTCGCTCTTGAAGCGACGCAGGAAGTTGCGCTCGCTCATCGCTGCGACCTGCGCCGCGTCGTCGATCGAGATGGGACGATCGACGTTCGCTTCCAGCCAGCGGGCCGACGCCAGGATCTTCTCGCTGATCTGCGGCGTCACGTCAAGCGTGATCGACGAGCTGAAAGGCGTCTTGGGTTGCGGCGCGATCGACTCGGCAACCCGCTGCGCCAGATCGGCACCGAGATCCTCTTCAACGATACGCAGCGCGGTCGATACGGCGCCCGGCGCTTCTGTCAACCGCGCCGGATGCAGGCCGGGTGCTTCGTTGTCTCCATAGAGAAGCGGGCAGTAACGGCTGGGCAGTCCGGCGGCCTGAAGCAGCAGTTGGCCTTCCGCGATCGGATGCACGATCTCGCTGAACGGATGCCTGCGGCGAAGCCAGTTACTCAACCGCTCGTCGCGGCATGCCTGCTGCACGCCGGCGCCGCCTGCAATGAACAACAGGTGCGGCTCATTCGTGCCTCGATGCGACTGGACATCGTCGGTCCAGACAAAGACCGATGACGAACTGGCGATGCGCCCGCCCGCGGCGGAAAGCAGCGAGACGTCGTAACGTGCGCGGCCCGACCGCGGTGCGGTGACTAGCGAGTTAGCCCTCTGGAAAATCTCGATGAGTGCAGCGACCGTAGGCAATGCGAATCCGTTGAACAGCGCGATGTCGACGCGAGTCAGAGCGTTCGTTTGCATCGGCACGGCACTGTGCCGCGAACTGCGCGGCAGAGTATGTACCAAATCCATTTATTTTTCCCCGGAAATGTGTGGTCTACAGAGACTTCTCCCCAAGACTCCGTCTTTTTTCTTATTAGAGCATGCTATACGTGTAATTTTCTTGTCAGTATTTCATGGCTGAATTAACCAACACATTGGCTGTTGTGGACGTTGAGCGGCGAGATGGCGAGCAGCCTTGCTGAGCGGCTGATTCGTTCCGTGATTGGGTAAGATTGAGAAAGGATTATCGTATATCGCAACAGACTGGGACGGCATGCATAGCGCATCCCTTTATCGATTTATATCGTTGTTGGGATAATTGTGCTCAATAACAGTGCATAGTCCATTAGCGACGAAATATTTTGTGGTGAATGCATGCCAGTCAGATTGATCAAAGGTGGTGCATTCGCTGCACCGCGTCGGGTGTTGCCATTAAGCGCCGCGGCCGATGTTGGGAAAACATGTGCCTCAGGTCGCTCGCGAGGCAGCCCCAACGGTGTGCTCCTTTCGGACTTAAGTTTTCCGATAGGCGCCGCAAAACGGTGCGACACATCGGAAGAGGTAGAATTTCGCCCTGGCTTTCAGGATACGCGGATTGCAAGTGCGTGCTCACCTGCATCGCTGTTCACCTGAGCCGTAGCGCGGCCGCCTTGTCTCGCCTCCTTGAGCGCGGCGAACGCTTGAACTCCGTGATGCGCTATGTTCAGTTCGGTCACCGCACTGACATCGTCCCAAGCGGGGGAGCAGTGGGTAAAAAATTTTCAGCAAACGATTGCGCATGAGGCTAAATAAGCTCAGCACGCGACCGTTAACGGGTTCATGCATAAACAAGACATTCAGACAATCGTATCCGCAGCTCGCGAAACGGCCGATTCCATCGTCGGTGCGCGCGAATGGAGGACGGCGGAAGATGCCAGCGCGATGCGCGACGTGATCTTCTGGGACATGGTTGCGAAGCGATTGCCTAACACGAACATCGCCGATCTGCTGTCAGGGTTGGATTAGACGGCTTAGTCGACACTGTCTATCTTGCCGCGCAGCATGCAGTTAGCGTGCGATGGCGAGCGCGTCCAGCGTCCGTCAATTGACGTCTAAGGCTTCACCACGGCTACTGATCGCCAAACCCGACCAGGGAAAAGATCTTGACGACTGATCCTTGCTTCGGTTGACGCTCGCCCTGTTGTTGTATAAAGACTTGCATCGCGCGTGTCATCTCTTGAACTGAAAGCTTGCGATAGGCGCAGATGTTGTAGGTGACGCCGTGTTGCCAGTCTTTGATGAAATTGTCTACGTTCGGTAGTTGCATGCTTTCCTCGATAGCGTCACGCGGTTTTCCCGCTGGAACTGTGGTCGTCTTCGACCCACGGGTGAGGACAGCAGTCGCAATCGTGGATGAACCTGGGGCGGCATGCATCGACCTGATCCTCTTAGGTCACGAGCGACTATTGCCTGAATTTGAAGCGGTCCACAAAAAAAGAGCCTGCCGCCCGAGGGAGCGGCAGGCTGAAAGATCGAGGGGTGGGGTTCGCTTGAGAGAAGCGCCCCCTCGAAAGACCGAAGCCGAGTTTAGTCGCTTGAAGGAGGCTGCGGACGCACGCGGCGGATGAGGTCACGTTCTTGACGGAACAGGACATGAAAAAGGGCTCATCCAGGCAGAAGGACACGCCGCTGATCGCCACCGCGCATATCCGCACCGCGACCCGCCGGGTGCAGCGCCTGCACCGTAACCCGACGCAACCTCAACGCGACAAAAGCATAAAGTTGTCCGCCAGCAAGCCGTTAGAGCAGCGGGGACTACACGCCGCCGCACTGATGCGACACGGTCCGCGGAAGCTGATTCCCACGCGCAAAGAATCCATGTTCGCCGTGCTCTTCATCGACCTCGACGGCTTCAAGTCGATTAACGATTCACTCGGCCACGGCGTCGGCGACGACTTGCTCCAGGTGTGCGCCGAGCGTCTGCGCCAGGACTTGCGCCATACCGACATGGTCGCGCGGCTCGGCGGAGATGAATTCGTTATCGTGGCGGTGAATCTTTCGCCGAACCAGTTCAACGTGCCGGACCTGGTGGCCCGCTTCGACGCGCTGCTCGACGCGGCTGGCGTCGATCCGTGTCGCGTGAGGTTCGAGATCACGGAAACGACGGCGATGCAGAACATCGAGAAGACGAGCCGCACGATCGAAGCGCTGCAGTCGCGCGGCTATACCGTCGCCATCGACGACTTCGGCACGGGATATTCGAGCCTCGGCTATCTACAGCGCTTCAGGTTCGACCCTCCACGCCACCCCACATTCCCATTGGCAACACGCCAGACGGGACTTTTTTCATGAATCGCGGTGGACGCGTTAATGTACCAGCGCCGCGAGGCCGCGTATCTGGCGTCCCAGATACTCGCGTGCCATAGGCGCAAAACGTACTTCTACCCACCGCGTTAATTTTTTCATGGATTCTTTATGCTTATTAAGAACGTAGCCGTCAGCTTGCCCTCCAGGATCGTTACGAACGAGGAAGTGATCGATATGATTCGATTTCATTCCAAGGATTACGAGGGCGACATCGACCGGGGGATGCGCACCATCAAGACGTTGCTCGACAGAAGCGGACTGGTCAACCGGCGCTGGTGCGAAAGCCACGAGTCGCCTATCGATCACGTCGCGATGGCGACGCGCAAGGCGCTATCGGAAACGTATCTGAAGCCGGAACATATCGAGCTGTTTATTTATGTCGGTATTGGACGAGGGTTCCTCGAGCCCGGCAACAGCCACATGATGGCCAGCACGCTCGGCTTCGTCAACGCCGAGTGTTTCGATGTGGTCGACGCCTGCATGAGCTGGACCCGGGCCATGGCGATCATCGACAGCCTTTTCAAGTCGGGTCAGTACAGAAACGCTATGATTGTGAATGCCGAGTTCAATATGCTTGCCGGCGGTCCACTCTATCCGGGGAATTTCGCGTTGAAGAGCCAGGCTCAAATCGAATATACGTTGCCGTCGTTCACGATTGGCGAGGCGGCGACCGCTACCTTGCTCGTCGCCAAAGAGCCGGATAACTTCACCTTCGCTTTCCGCGCGAAGCCGGCAGTGTCGGACCTGTGCACCATTCCCATTCCCGGCTACGAAGGGTATTGCCACCCGACCGAGCGCATCGGTAAGAACGGCGAGATGCGTTTCACGTCATTCGGCCATGAGCTTCACAAGAATTCGGACGAGCTGTCCGCGGTATTGACTAAACTGCCTGTTCCGAAGAAAGACATCGACATCGTTTTTACCCACGCATCCTCCAAGGCAGCGTGGCAGGGTTATGGCGCCAAGGTGGGGATCGACGACAAGATGTATCACATCTATCCGGAGACGGGAAACCTCGTTTCGGCTTCGATTCCGGCTGCCATTTCACTGGCAAAGGACGGCGGGCAGTTGAAGAGAGGCGACAGAGTGCTGTGCTGGGTCGGCAGCGCCGGCATGTCGTTCAACGTCAGCAGCTTCAAATTCTGAGGCTGGAAAAGTCAAGATAAAGCGCGACATGAGAGCCATTTCAGGGAGCATCCGTTATCTCAACCGACTGGTTTATGACTCGGCCAAGGTGTCGGACTACAGCGTGCTGGCTGTTGGCGTAATCGGTACGATCGGACATCCGCTGTACTGGCTTTGGTGGACCTACATCGATCCTCAACCCAATGAAAGCCTGCTGATGCGCGCGTTCGGCACAGCCGCCTGCGCGCTGCTGCTTTTGCGCCGTTTCTGGCCCGCTTCGGTCGTGCGCTTCCTGCCGTGGTATTACTTCGTAACGGTAGCCTATACGCTACCGTTTTTTTTCACTTACTACCTGATCGCCGGTCACTATTCGATGCTCTGGTCAATGGCCGAGCTGGGCATGGTGTTTTTCCTGATCGCCATCTTTCCGTTGGTCGTTGCGTTAGCACTCAATCTGATTCTGGGTATTGGTCTTGCCGTCCTGTGTGCCAGGGTCGTTATTCCGCAATCCCTCCACGTGGACGGGCAGCTATTTCTCTACACGTATCTGCCGGTTTTTACATTCGGTATTTTCGCCGGCCTTACGTTCAGTTACAGCAACCTGAAGGGCATCGTCGCGCAGGCAAAAAATGTGGCGTTTCGCGCGCTCGCCGGCTCGATCGCTCATGAAATGCGCAATCCTCTCAGCCAGCTGAGGCACGTACTGGATCGCATGGAAGAGGCACTGCCCGCGGTGACGGATGCCAACCCGTCGCCGGCCATGTCGCATGACAGGGCGGCGTTGCTTTACTGGCATCTCGCCCACGGCCAATTGTCGATTGATCGGGGCCTGCGCATCATCGCCATGACACTGGATGAAGTCAGCGCGAAACCCATTCGCCCGGATCACTTCACCTATCTGAGCGCGGCGGGCACCACGCGTAAAGCGCTGGACGAATACGGCTTCGGCGATCAGAAGGAGCGCGCCAAAGTCCGGCTCGTGGTGCTGGAAGACTTCACCTTCAAGGTCGACGAAACCGTCTATCTGTTCACGCTGTTCAATCTGATCAAGAACGCGCTGCATCACATTGCCGCGCATCCTTTGGCGACGCTGACGCTGACGATCGACCGCCAGACGGTGCTGGTTCACGACACCGGCCCCGGCATCGCGGCCGACCTCCTGCCGCATCTGTTCGAGCCCTTCCGTAGCGCGGGCAATTCGGCGGGTACGGGGCTCGGCCTTGCCTATTGCCAGCGCGCAATGCGCGCGTTCGGCGGCACGATTGCCTGCCGCTCGGAAGTCGGGAAATTTACTCAGTTTACGCTGCAATTCCCCGTCGTCTCCAGCCGCGAGGTGGCAGAGCACGAGCAGAAGATTTGTGAGCGCGCCACGCCATTTTTTACCGGCAAACGCATTCTCGTCGTGGACGACGATGCCGCTCAGCGGGCGCGAAGCCGCCGCGCGTTGTCGAAGGTCAGCGCGGACGTGAGCGAGGCGGAAAACGGCGAGGTGGCGTTGAGCGTGCTTCAACAGTCAGCGCCGCACGACCTCGTGCTGATGGACATCAATATGCCGGTCATGGACGGCTACACCACTGCCGAGAAGATCCGCGCCGACCATCAACACTCGAACTGGAACGTTCTGATCGCCGCCTATACGGCAGAGCCGGGCAATGTGACGCGGGTGCTCGCCCGGCGCGCCGGCATGGACGACATGATCAGCAAATCCGTCAGTGCGGTGGAACTGATCACCGCGCTCCAGGCGCTCTTCGAAAGCGGCAATCGGCACGTTCACAGCCATCCATTCGACGGGTTCGCCGGCAAAACGATTCTGGTGGCGGACGACGACACCTACAGCAGGCGGATTGCCAAAGGTTATCTGGAGCGATGCGGCGCACGCGTCGTCGAGGCCGAGCATGGGCCGGCCGTGCTGGCGAGGTTGGAGGCGAACGACGCCATCGATGCCATCGTGATGGACATGAACATGCCGGGAATGGGCGGCGTGGAAACCACTGCGTCGATTCGCGCCCGTGCCGACGCGTATGCCCAGATCCCCATCGTTGCATTGACCGGCCAATCCGATATGAAGGCCGTGCAGGCATGTCTCGCCGCGGGCATGAACGAGGTCATGATCAAGCCGGTGCAGATCGGCGCCCTCTATGCTTCTCTCGCAAGACAGTTTGCCCAGCAACGTGCGTCGCATGCGCCGATCAAAGCGGAACCGGCGCAGACGCTCGCCGCGCAAACGGGCAAGCCAGCGCCGATCAAGGAAGGCCCGCTGCTCGACGAGCAACACCTCGAAGAACTGGTGGCGCTCGATTTGCTGGACCAGACGTTCCTCAACGGCATCGAACAGATTCGCTCGACTGTGGCGCAACTCGCCGCCAGCGTGGCGGCCCGCGACCTCGAATCGACGCACGGCGCCTTGCACGTCCTGCTTGGCATCAGCGGCAATATCGGCGCAAAGGCGTTGCATCAGTTCGTGCGGCAGATCTATCCGCGCGTGGTGGAAGGGGAATGGCCCGCGGAGGCCGACTGGCTGGCGCGAATCTGCTCGTTGAGCGACCATTCGGCCCCTGCGTTGCAGACCTATTTCGCTTCAGCCAAAGCGCGTGGCGATCACGGGGACTCAATGAGTGATTGATGGCCGTTGGAGGGCTAGTGATCCGGTTTGGCTTCAAACCCGCAAGATCCTGACGGTCGAAGCGCAAACGCCCCGGAGAATCGCGCTTCATAAGCGTTTGCTATCGTGCGCGAACGAAGCTGTCTTGGCGTGATTCGCGGGGGCGATATACCGTTATATCCGAACCGTCACGGCGTTGGGGGATGTGAAAGATCTCGTCGGCGCCGCGGTCTTTCTGGCAAGCAACGCTTCGAACTTTGTCAGCGGTCACATTCTTTACGTGGACGGCCGCGTGACCGCCACGCTGTAGTCCGTCAATCAGGCGCCGCGCCGCGAGGCTATCTCGCGGCCGGTCCCGTCGATTGCCTGAGCTGAAACAGCGCGTGCACCTCGTGCCCGTGCAGCGGACGCTTGCCGTCGAGCGTGTCGAGCAGATATTGCGCGGCAAGCCGTCCGATCTCGTAGGTGTCGACGCGCATCGTGGTCAGCGCGGGGCGGATTTCCTGCGCCATTTCCAGATCGTCGAAGCCGGTGACGGACAATTCGCCCGGAATCGCGATGCCCAGTTCCTCCGCCTCGCGCAACACACCGAGCGCGATATGGTCGTTGCCGCAGATGATCGCGGTGGGGCGCTCGCCCGGCGCTTGCCAGATCGTGCGCAGACTGCGCCGTCCGAATCCCATCGTCGATTCGCCTTCGAACCTATGCTCCGGGCGCACGGCGAGCCCATGACGTTCGAGCGTCGCGCGAATACCCGCGACGCGTGCCTGCACGCGGTCGTTGTCGCGCGTCGGCTGGATGCAGACCGCGAACGAGCGGTGCCCGAGGCCGATCAGATGTTCGGTGATCTCGGCGTAGGCCGCTTGATTGTCGAAGCCGATGCAGGTGTGCGGACTGTCCTCGCGATACGCGTACGTGACCGCATACGGCACGCGGTAGAGCCGCAACGCATCGAACAGTTCGGCTGGATGAGCCTCGCCCACCACTGCCATCGCTTCCACGCCGCGCGCCAGCATCGCGCGCACTTGCGTGAGCGCCTGTGCGGGGTCGTAGTTCGAGCAGCCGAGCACCAGCGTGATGCCGCGCGCCGCGAACGCCGCCTGCATGCCGCTTACCTGTGAAGCAAACACCCGGTCGTCGAGCGTCGGAATGATGATGCCGGCAATGTGGCTGCGCGTGGAGGCGAGGGCGCGGCCCGCAGCATTCGGAAACCAGTTGAGTGTGAGCGCGGCATGCTCGACGCGCTCGCGCACGTTCGCGGAGACCTTGTCCGGCTCGTTGTAGACCCGCGAGACGGTCGCCGTGGAGACGCCCGCGAGCTTGGCGACATCGGAAAGCACGCTGCGGCCTGTGCCGCGGCGTGCGCGGTTCGTCTGGGTGCGGGCGGCGGCCGGCGGGTCGAGGGAGTCAGGCATCAGGTTGGAACGCGCAGAGTGAATCGGGGAACGCCCGCCATCTTACCGCCGCAGACGCGCGCGAAGCGTGGGCGCGCGTGACAGCTTCAGCGGACGTTCCTGTGATCCGGAAATCCTTCCGGCAAACGCTAGCGAACCGAGCGGTTCGCACCGAGTGCCGCGATACGGGCACGAAAATGCTCGGTGCCGGCGACGATCTTGTCGAGCACCGCGTCGAGCGCCCAGAAGCGTTCGCGCACATCGTAGTCGATCACGCGGCAGCGAATCGAACCGAACGTGCCGATCCGTTGATGGTAGATCTTCGCGAGCGCCGGATAGCCGAGCGATTCGGAGACGGCGGCGAGCACGAGAAACGTAGCGAGTTCCTCCGCGAGAGCCGGGTCTTGCGCCGCATCGTTGCGCAGCCAGTTGTACAGATCCGGGTGGAAGTTCGTGAACACGCCGTTGAAGCCGGCGGAACCCGCTTTCATCGCGTCCCATGCAATGGCCGCGTTGGCGTTCAGGATTTTCAGCGGCGAACCTTCGGCGAGCGCGACGCGCCGTTTGACCGTAGCGAGATCGCAGCTCACGTCCTTCAACATGATGAAGCGGCCGGTGTCGATGCATAGCTTCAATTCGTCGTCGGAGAGAAGGCGGCGGTAGGGCGCGGGGCATTCGTACAAACCGAGCGGAATGTCGGACGGCAGGCGCGCGAGCAGTTGCCTGAGATTCGCCGCGAACGTCTCCGTGCCCTGCTGCTTCGGGTCGAGCCGGTTCGTCACCAGCACGATGCCTTGTGCGCCCGTGGCGGCGGCGACGTTGAGTTCCTCGGCTTGTGCCTCGGGGTCGTCGCTGATATGGCCGGAGACGACGACCGGAATCCGGCCCGCCACTTTGTCGACGACAAAACGTCCCAGCGCCCCACGCTCGGCGAGCGTCAGGAACTGCATTTCACTCGACTGCGCGACGGCGAAGAGCGCGTCCGATCCATGTGCGATATACCACTCGATCAGACGTTCGAGTCCGGCGTAATCGATTGCGCCGGCATCGTCGAACGGCGTCAGCATCACGGGGACGATGCCTTCGACCGACGTGGTGGCTTGCTTGGAGGTGGTCATGCTCGTGATCTCCCGGAAAGGGTTCGTTGAGTCGAGGCGGCGCGCGTATTCACGCGGGCGCTCGCACGGGTTCGGTTGGGGTGGGCTGGTCTTCGATCGGCTTGCGCACCAGCAGGAGGTAGCTCATTGCGCCGATGAACGCGATGCCCGCGGCCGTCAGCAGCGCGGGGACGAACGACCAGCTCTGCGCGATATAGCCCGTCAGGATTGGGGCCAAGGCGCCGCCCAGAAAACCGCCGAAGTTCTGGATGGCGCCGAGCGAGCCGACGCGGTTGGGCGGCGCGGCAGCGGTGGCGAGCGCCCATGAACTGGCGGATGCGGCATTCGCGAGAAAGATCACCACCGAGATGCACACGATCGCGATCGCGTTGCTCTCGACCAGCGCCGCCGGAATCGTGAACGCGACCATGCCGAGCATCGCGATCACCACCGAATTGCGGCGGCTCGCGACCGGGCTCGTGCTGCGGCTCGTGATGAGATCGGAGAACCAGCCGGCCGTCAGCGAACCCAGAAAGCCGCAGAAGAACGGTATCGATGCCGCGACGCCCGTATGCATCAGGCTCATGTGGCGTTCCATCGTCAGATAGCCGGGCAGCCACGTGAGGTACACCCAGTTCAGGTAGACCGAGCCGAAGAAGCCGATCAGCATGCCCCACGTGGTGCCGTGCGAAAACAGCGAGCGCCATTCGGCGAAGGTGACCGTGGGTGCCGGCTTGCGGTCGGCTTCGTCGCCTTCGAGATAGTGCCGCTCGGCTTCGGTCATGGTGGCCTTGACGGGGTCGCGGTACACCGCGAGCCACACGAGCGCGACGACGAGACCGACCACGCCGGTCACGATGAACGCCCAGCGCCAGTGAAACTGCACGACGAGAACCGACAGGCACAGCGGCGCGAGCGCCGTGCCGAGCGGCGACGCCGAGTTGAAAATACCGGTCGGCTTGCCGCGCGCGCGCAGCGGAAACCAGTTGCTGACCACCCGGGCCGCCGACGGAAACTGCGGCGCCTCGCCGATGCCCAGCACGATTCGCGCGAGGATGAACCAGCCGAAGGTGGAGGCGAATCCACCGGCCGCCTGCGCGAGCGACCAGACGATCAGGCCGATGCCGAGCAGCTTGCGCGGTCCGATCCGGTCGACGAGGCCGCCCACCGGCAACTGGAAAAGCGCATAGCTCCACGAGAACGCGGAGAGCAGCAGCCCCATTTGTCCGAGCGACAGGCCGAGGTCATGACGGATCAGCGGGTTGGCGACTGCGAGCGTCCCGCGATCCAGATAGTTGACGATGCCGCTCACCATCAGCAGCGTGAGCGCCACGATCTGGGCGCGGCGGATTCTCGGTGGCGCCTGCTCGAGGCTCGGTGTTGCGCTCATGATCGTTGTCTCCGTTTCATGTCTTCGGTTGGTGTGAGCAAGCCGCGCTGATGCGATGCCAGGCGGCCGGAATGTGCGCGTCCACCTCGGCGAAGGTGGGACCGAGGTCCGCGCGCCTTTGGCGCATCACGACGAGCGTGGCGCAAACCTGCGCGAAGGCGACGGCTTTGTTCTGTAGTCTATATTAGCGCTTACATTTAACAGCGCTTCTGAGCCACTCATGGAATTTTGCTGTGAGCTTCACTCCAGAAATCATAATGATAGCGCTTACATTTTGAGCCTCTCTTCGAATTGATTGCAAGCGTTAGCGCTGGGTTGGAGGGTAAACCCCAGCCACTTGCGGGCGAATGCCACGGTGTTGAAGGCGAAAGGCGACTTATCGCTCCTTCGCCTGGAGCCGGATCGGATATTTCGCGGAAGCTCGGCGGTGAGATCTCGGTGCTCAGCGCGCCGGGCAGCGGCACGTCGATTACCGTGCGCATTCCGGTCGACGACGCTTCGTAGCAGTCGAGAACCCGATTGAACCACCAAGACGACTTCCGCAAGCGGGCGACAATCGCGTTGATCTGGCGCGTACAGGTTATTCCTACGGACTGCTCGGCATGCAGGAGCGCGCGCGTCTGATCGGCGGCGCGATGACCATTGACAGTGCGCAGAGCATGGGCACCGCCATTTCCATTCACATTCCGCTTACAGGCGGGGCAGAAAATGATCGACGTCCTGATTGCTGACGACCACGCCGTGGTGCGTGGCGGCCTGAAACAGATTATCGCGACGACCACGGATATCGTCGTCGCCGCCGAAGCCGCACAGGGTTCGGAAGTGCTCGACCGGCTGCGCGCAAGACGCTTCGATCTCGTGCTGCTGGACATGACGATGCCCGGCATCAGCGGAGTCGATCTGATCCGGCGCGTACGTGCCGAGCAGCCGCCCTTGCCGATCCTCGTGCTCGGTATCCACAACGAGGCGCAGGTCGTGTCGCGCGCGCTGCGCGCCGGCGCGACGGGTTATGTGACGAAAGACAGCGATCCGGACGTGCTGCTCGCGGCGATCCGCAAATTGACGGGAGGCGGGCGATTCATCGACCCGAAACTGGTCGACGCCATGGTCTTCGAAACGCATTCCGGCGATGCGCCGCCGCACGAGGTGTTGTCCGACCGCGAATTTCAGGTATTGCGGATGCTGGCCGCCGGTCAAAGCATCAACGAGATTGCCGAATCGTGCTCGCTCAGCGCCAAGACCATCAGCACCCACAAGATGCGTCTCATGCAAAAGCTCGGCCTCAACAACAACGCCGAGTTGATCCGATATGCGATCAGGCACGGTCTGGTGACGGAGTGGCAGAGACTTTAGGGATATCCTGAGGCTCGAAGCAGCATTTCCCGAATCAACAATCTGGCGCTGCTGACTGAAGAATCCTCGCCGTTGTCCCACGATTGTTAAATGGGAACCTGAAGTGCGGGGGCAGATGTAGATGCGACGAAAAGCTCACTACGCGGACTGCGCGAGAAATTATTGGCAACGGCGGGCACGCTGCCGGTCCGTGTGCTCACGCTGCATGGTTCGCCGGACGGTCTGACTTGCCGGGTATGCGTCGAAATCAGGCGTCCGGACGGTCCGATCCTGCTGTTCTTCTTCCGGCACGACGACGGTACCTGGCACGTATTTCCGCCGGCAAAGAACCTGTGCAAAATGAGCTTCGAGCCGCTCGCCGGTTGACGTGAACAAGGCCGGACAAAGGAGATCATCGATGAACGCAGACAACCTGAGGACGCTGTCGGGGCACGAAACCGAATTGCGCGCGTGGTTGAGCGATTGGTACGACCACGCATTCGCGACCGGCTTCATCCGGCCGCCTTTCATACTCGACGACGCGACCGCTTTGAGGCTGGAAGGTTACTTCGACGTGGGTCTGACGCCCGCGGAGGGCGTCAACGCGATCTTCGGCGTGGTGCATTGACGCATCAGACGCGCTGGGGCATCCGGCGCGTCGATGCGTTGCTCACCCCGAGCGCGCTTTTTGCTGCCGGACGTCGCTGTCAAGTTCGGCGGCGTCACCGTCTTCACCGCTTTCCTCGTCGATCCACCGCCGCGCCCATTCGAGCGCGTATTGCTGTGCCGTCTCGCAGTTCTTGAAACTCGGACCGATCAGCCCGGAACGGGCGACTCGCCGATCATCGCGCACGATCTCGGCCCATCCGCGGAAAGCGCGGGCCCGGCTGTCTCCGTTCGCGCTACCAGCCGCTCGTCAGCCACGTTGGCAGGGACGACAGGATCAGCAGATCCTCGACACAATCCGATAGCTCGCAGACTTCCTGAAAGGCGGCATCTTTGGAATCGTGCAAATGTTGCCGTCTGAGCTCGCGTAATGCCGTTCCAAGTCGCCGGAGAGTCTCGGGGTCGCTGTGCATCATCGGCCAGCCTTTTAGCAGATACGTCAGCGGCACGACGCTTCTGGTTTCGCACCACCGGTCGAAGAGGTGCAAGCACATTGCGTTGACGTGCTCGATCGAATTTTCTCTTTCGGACAGATAGGGAACCATGTCAGCACTCGGATGAAGGACGGTCGGCGTGCGTCCATCGTATGCGGCCAGTTTTCGCGAGGCTGTCAGGAGATCAAGAAAATGAGAGCGGTGGATGCTGAACTTTGGGTCACGGAATCCTTAGGCGGCCCGGTTTGAGGTGCTAGAAAGCTCGCCGCCCCTCGATCGGATATCCCGGATCCGTGTACCCCGGGGTCGACGCATGACCCGGAGGCACCAGACTATCCACGAACTTTTCATCGTCGGGTCCCAGTTGCAGATTCAGCGCCTGAACGTAGCTGTCCCAATGAGCCTCCGTGCGAGGACCGGCAATAGTCGAGCTGACGATTTTGTTCTTAAGCACCCAGGCCAATGCGAAGGCGATCGAATTCGTACCGCGTTCCGCAGCGTGCGCCGCAACCTTCTGCGCGATCGCGAGCGATTCAGGCCGCCATTCGGTCTGCTGGATGCGCTTGTCACCGCGCCCCACGCGCGAATCGGCGGGCGGCGCGCCATCTAGCGCGTATTTGCCGGTCAGCACGCCGCGAGCTAGCGGGCTATACGGCACGACGCCGATGCCGTAGTGCGCGGCCGCGGGCAGTTGCTCGACTTCCGCGGTGCGGTCCACCATGTTGTAAAGCGGCTCGCTTGCGACCGGCCGATCGATGCCGAGGTGGTCGGCGAGACGCACGATCTCGGCAATGCGCCAGCCGCGGAAGTTGGACAAGCCGAAGTAACGAACCTTTCCCTGGCGAATCAGGTCGCCAATCGCGCGGACACCTTCTTCGAGCGGTGCATCAAGCAGCGCGCGATGAAAGTAGAGGATGTCGATGTAATCGGTGCCGAGGCGCTTGAGGCTGGCTTCCACCGACTGGATAATCCACTTGCGCGACTGGCCCTGTTCGTTCGGGCCCTGAGTTGCCGGATAGCCGAACTTCGTAGCGATGACCCAACTGTCGCGGCGCTCGGCAAGCGCGCGGCCGACGATTTCTTCGGAGCGGCCGGCGTGGTAGACGTCCGCTGTATCGATGAAATTGACGCCCTGATCGAACGCTTTGTCGATGATGCGCTTCGACGTGGCTTCATCCGTTTCACCACCGAACATCATCGCGCCCAGACACAGGGGTGAAACCTTGAGGGCGCTACGGCCCAGATATCGATAGTCCATTAGCTTTCTCCATGCAGTACGTTCATCCGGGCCACGTTATAAACAGCGGCGAAGTTGGGATGATAGACATTCGCCGTCTAGAGATTAAGTCCATGAAACCGCAAGAGCTTATGAAATGAATTCATGAATATTTCTGCATGGCTGTGCAAATGCGCCCGGCTTTAGTTCATGCGGCGTGTCTCAACCGACTCTAAATAAAAGCTGGCATTCGCCCTACCAATTTAACCAGTGCACTCCTGTGTGACTAGTGGTTAAATTCCACAATCACCCATGAGGTCGGTTCATCAATGCCACGCGAAAATTTCAACGATCTACTCGCCTTCATCGCCGTCGCGCGCGAACGCAGCTTCACTCGCGCGGCCGCCCAACTCGGTGTATCGCAATCGGCTTTGAGCCACACGATCCGTGCGCTCGAAACCAGGCTCGGCCTGCGGCTGCTGACGCGCACCACGCGCAGCGTATCGCCGACCGAGGCCGGCGAGCGTATTCTGCGGACGGTGGCGCCGCGCTTCGAGGAGATCGAAACCGAACTGACAGCCGTCACCGAGCTTCGCGACAAACCGGCCGGCACGATTCGTATCACGGCGACCGATTACGCGACCAACACGGTCCTCTGGCCCAGGTTGTCGAAGGTGCTCCGTAAGTATCCGGAGATCAAGGTCGAGATCATCACGGACTACGGTTTAACTGACATCGTGGCAGACCGCTACGATATCGGCATTCGTAACGGAGACCAGGTCGCGAAGGACATGATTGCGGTGCGCGTTGCCGCGGACATGAAGATGTCGATCGTCGGCACGCCGGCCTACCTGGAAAAGCAGCCGTTGCCCAAAAAACCGCAGGATCTGATGACGCACAACTGCATCAACCTGCGCCTGCCGACACTCGGTGCGTTTTACGCGTGGGAGCTGAAAAAGGGTAGTCGTGAAGTCCAGGTTCGCGTGGAGGGCCAGTTCTCGTTCAACGGCACCTATCACATGCTCGACGCCGCATTGGCCGGCTATGGTCTTGCGTACCTACCGTCGGACCTGGCGCAACCTCACGTTACGGCGGGGCGTCTCGTTCGCGTGCTCGACGACTGGTGTCCGACATTTCCCGGTTTGCACGCGTATTACGCCAGCCGATCCGAGTCCTCGCGAGCGATGACGCTGATTATCGATTCGCTGCGTTATCGTCCGAAGATGAGCTAGATTCAGCCAATCACCCTATCGTGCGAAATAAATCCGCGCGTTGCCTCAGAGCATTTTGTATTCCTGCCCCCGGCATACTATGCTGAAACTCTCCTATGGCGATCGGCGGGACTATCCATGCGCACGCAACTGCTGGCCGTTCTGGCGTTGATGGCCTCATGTTCGTTCGTCGCCGGTTGCGGCAGCGATATTTCGCAAGATCCCATTACGCAGATCATGGACAAGGCGCGCTATACGAGCGCGAAGTCGCAATGGTCGATGATCGTCATGGATGCGGGCACGGGCGAAGTGCTCTACTCGCTGCAGCCGGATGTGCTGTCATTGACGGGCTCGGTGCGCAAGCTCTTCTCGGTGGGAACGGCGCTCAATGCAATCGGTCCGGATTACCGCTTTGAAACGCCGGTCTATCGTAATGGCACGGTCGACGCATCCGGCAAACTGATCGGCGATCTCATCGTCAAGGCGTCCGGCGACCTGACTTTCGGCGGCCGGATGAAGGCAGACGGCACGATTGATTTCACCGACTTCGATCACAACGAGGCGCGTGCCTTCAATGGGGCGATCCTGACGCCCGAAGACCCGTTGACGGCCGTGAACCAGTTGGCCGCGCAGGTCAGGGCGGCGGGCATCACGTCGATCAGCGGCGACGTGATCATCGACGACAGGCTCTTTGACGCGTTCCGCGTGCCGAACGGCAACGTGCTCATTTCGCCGATTCTCATTAACGAGAACGTGATCGATGTGACGCTCGCGCCGGGGGCGAACGCGGGGCAACCTGGCCAACTCGACTGGCGGCCACGCACTAGCGCGATGACCATGCAGGGAACGTCGATGACGACTGCGGCCAACAGCGCGCCGGACATCGTGACATCCGGCGATGCGCTCGAAGAAGGGCCGCTCAGCTGTCTCGCCACGCCGGGCTGCAAAGGAACAATCTCCGGCGAAGCCAGCCTCAGCACGCCGGCATCGATTCCTGCCGGCTATCAGTCGGCGTTGATTGGCAACGACCTGTACGTCAGCAACCTGCGTGTCGAGGATCCGCCGTCCTTCGCACGAACCGCATTCGTCGACGCATTGGTGCGCGCCGGCGTGACGGTGTCGGCGCCCGCTGTCCAGCCGAATGCTTCAGTCAGGTTGCCCGCGCCGCAAACCTATACGAGCGCGACGCAGGTCGCGAGTTTTACGTCGTTGCCTTATTCGGAGATCGCGAAACTGATCCTCAAGGTCAGCCTCAATACGGGCGCTAATCTGAGCCTGATGTACCAGGGTTTGACGAAGGGCGCGCGGACCGTCAACGACGCGCTGGCCGCGGAGCGTCAATCCTTGACCGGCGATCTGGGCCTCGACGGAGCGGGCTTCAATTTTCCGACCAATGGCAGCGGCACGCCCGACAGTCGCGCGACGGCGCGCACCACCGCGACGCTGCTCAGTGTGATGAGCCGCCGGCCGAACTACACGGTGTATCGGAACGCACTGTCGATTCTCGGTGTCGATGGTTCGCTTGCCGCAATCGGCAAAAACGTGGCGGGCAAGGAGCATATCGCCGTGAAGAGCGGCGCGACCGTCTCCGGCGGGCAGATGATCGCCATGAATATGGCCGGCTATATCGACGCAAAGAGCGGACGGCGGCTCGCCTACGCGCTGTTCGTCAACAACGCCGGTCCGGTGGCCGCGCTCACCGATACGCTCGATGTATTCGACGACGAAGCAGAGATACTCGGCATCGTCTACGCACGGTACTGACGAAACGCGCAGAGGGGGCGCCGCCGCATTACTGCAGTTTCCAGAGCATCGCTGATATCGTGCCTTCGTCCTGGAAGACCGCAAGCACGTCGCTGATGCCCGAAATAGGAACGTTGTTCACCGTCAGCACGAATGCGATCCGGTGGCCACTTTTCGCATCGATATACCCGGCGAGGGATTGTCCTCTCAGGAACGGTAACGACGGCGCGTTTGGGTTCTCCGTGACGTACGTGCCGGTCTTCGCGTGCACCTGGCCTTTCGCTCCCGCAAGCGTCGCGTCGGATTCGAACGCGGTGATGGTGGCCAGCGATCCGTTTACACCCAGCACCGGCAACGCGTCGAAGTAGGGCGAAAAGACCGGTGTCGTGCTCATGCCTCTGAGCATGGCAATGACCGCCGTACCGCTCGCAGTCGAGTCGCCGCCGCCGCTGCCGTCGATGAAATGGTATTCGCTCGACGGGATCTTGAACGTGGTCGACAACTCGACCTGTTCCGCCGCTAACGCGCCGGTCAGCGTCGTCGAACCGTTGCGTGCGAGACCGAACAGCATGAGGCTCGTATCGGCGCCGATGTTATAGCTGACCTTCATGACGTATCTGGCGTATTGCTCATAGGGTTGCGAAGTGAGTTGCGCAACCTGCGTCGCGCTCGAATACGAGCCTTGCGCGGGCAGCAACTGAACCGGATTGGCAGCGACGGGCGTTGCCGTAACCGTGACACCCGCGCGCGCCAGCGCTTCGATGAACACGGTGCGAGCGTAATTGGAGGGCTCGGTCACGCGGAACGCGCGGATCAGCGGGTAGGCGTTCGTCAGTGGCGGCACGAAACCCGCCGGCACGTTGCCGGTTATGTTGCCGACACAACCCGGCGAGCCGATGCACAACGGCGGTTCCGGCGCGAGTTCGATGTCCAGCTTCGAGGCCGCGCTGCCCGTCGCGAGCGTGGATTGCACGCTGAACGCGGCCGTTTTGGGCCGCCAGTCGAATGGAACGGCCGAGCCTTCGGCGCTCTGGTTCAGGGTGACGTCGACCACGTCGTCGTTGACGAAGATCGGCCGCACGTTGAATTCACCGCGAAAGTCGAAGGGCTCGAAAAGCCGGTCGTCGATCACGACATCGCCATTGATCGTTTTGATGCCCGCAGCCGCCACCTGCGCCGCGAGGGAATTGAATCCGGCGAGCGGATCGGGCGTGGCGAGTATCGCGTTGCCCAGCGAGTTGGCCTCGTTATGATCGAAGTTCGTGATGGCGATCGTGCCGTCCGGGTTGGCTCGGCCGCCCATCGTCAGATCGCCGCTTGCCAGCAGGATCAGATTGCCGGTGAGCGTGCCGCCCGCACCGACCGTGCCCTGCCGGTAAACCGGCGTGACGAACTGATGCTGCGCACCCAGTTGATTCAGCGCGGAGCCGACCGAAAAGAGCTTGCGCACCGAGCCGATCAGCATTTGGGCGCTCGAGTTCAGGTCATAGATCACATGGCCCGAGTCGAGATCGACTACCTGCATCGACCAGGTCGCGTTCTGGTAGATCGGCTTTTGCATCACCTGCATGATCGAATCGGGGACCGTCGGATTCGAACTGAGCGAATCGCCGCACGACACCAGCAAAACGGCGCTCGCGATTACGGCCCAACGTTTCCACGGTCGATCGATTGTCGGGCTCATGGCATGTCTCCGGCGTTGACTGCACTTGACTGCAGGTTAGGCGGCTCGATTCGCAGCGGATGCATCCCGTCACGGCGAGATCATGGCATCAGAAGGTCCGGCGGTCAGGCGAACGACATCGCCGCATGAAGTGAAAATCACGCACGGTACGAAACTGGATTTCCGGCAACAGCAAGTCAATGTACTTCTACTTTTTTGGCCCGGCCGGCAGATAGTGGAATTAAATACCGTCCTGAACGGGTGTCAAGGAGACTGTTCGCCCTCGCGTGCAGGCAGAGAAGCTTTGGCGTCGTTTCATGACGGGCGATTTAGGCCGGCCTATTGCGGCTATCATTTAGCACCAGGAGCCAAGCGGGGTGATTGCGTCGTTGTGGCCGTCACGACGCCAACGACGCATCACGATTCCCCGGTTTTGCCACACAGTTCGTAAGGAGAGGGCATTGGTCAACGGCACCCACGGGCAAGAAGTTCTCGAACCGGCACCGGGACGCGAAGCTATCGGGCAAGGCGGCGGACAGGCGCCAGTGAAGGTGACCGCGCTAGGGCTGTTCCTTGTTTTTTCCCGCATCGGGCTGACGAGTTTTGGCGGCGGCTTGAGCGGATGGTTCCTGCGCGAATTCGTGCACGACCGGCACTGGCTGAGCGAGGAGGAGTTCCTCAACGGACTGGCGTTGTCGCAGGCGCTGCCGGGCGTCAATATCAAGAACCTGGCCATCTGGATCGGTTATCGCTTGCTGGGTTGGCGCGGGGCGCTGGCCGGATTTTGCGGCATCATCTTTCCGCCGGCCATCGTGATCGTGCTGCTCGGCGCGTTCTTCTCGGCCATCGCCTATCTTCCGCTCACGCATATCGCGCTGGCCGGTGCGGCGGCAGGTGCAATCGGCCTATCCGCGGCGATGGCGATCACCGCCGCGCGCAGGCTGCCGCGGCGCCTGTTTTCGTATCTCATGCTGATCGCGACCTTCGTGGCAGTCGCGTTATTCAGGGCGTCGCTCGTGTGGACAGTGTTGATAGCTGGCGTCCTGAGCGTCGGCTACGAATACGTCCGTTCGCCGCGGCAGCAATAACGACAGTCGGGCAACTTTCAGAAAGCCACATCACGTGTCCAGAAATCTCATCGCACTGTTTTCGGTTTTTGCGCCGCTTTCGATCGTGACGGTCGGCGGCGGGCAAGGGATCATTGCCGAGGTCCAACGGCAAGTCGTCGACGTGCATCATTGGACGACGCACGCCCAATTCCTGAGCGACTTCGCGATTGCACGGCTCGCGCCGGGTCCGGGCTCGCTGCTGGCCACATTGATCGGCTGGCAGGTCGGCGGCTTTGGCGGAGCCCTCGTGGCGACGCTGGCCTTGTTCGGGCCAACGGCGTTCCTGATGTGCGGTGTCGTACACGTGTGGAACCGACATGAAGGCGCCCGCTGGCTGAACGCATTGCAGGCGGGTCTGCGGCCTGTTGCCACCGGTCTCATTCTGGCCGCTGTCTACGTGTTGATGAAACAACTCGATGGCGGCTGGATCGCGTGGCTCACCGCGGCAATCGCGACGGTGCTGGTGATGACGACTCGAATCAACGCGCTGGTGTTGATCGCGGGCGGCGCGGGGTCGTTTGTCGTGCTGCACTTCGCGGGTTTGCTCTAGTCCGGCAGCGATGCCCCCGCAATCTGCCGGTTGATGCGTTGCGCCTGCTTGTAGACCGCATGCATCAGCAGCGCCGTATTGCGGGAAGGCGGCGAAAACTTCGAATAGACGAAGGTCGAAACGAGTTCGAGTTCCTCGATCAGCGGGCGGATGATCAAGCCCTGACCTTCAGCGGCGAACTCGTCGACGATAGCAAGCCCGAGCCCGCCCTTCACCAATGCGAGCGCCTGGTCCGCGCGCGTGACATCCACCACGGATTGCAGTTCGACGTTGGCCTGCTGGCATGCGCGCGCGATCATCGTGCCGAACGGAATATCACGCCGGAAGAGAACCATGGGCTCGCCAACCAGTTCGGCCAGCGCAATGGGCTCATGCGAGGCCAGCCGATGAAGCGGCGGCACGACGCACACCATCCTGCCGCGCATGAACGGCACCACGTCGAGATGTTCGTGCTCGATCGGCATCGACGTGACCGCCACGTCGACGGCCTTGCTCAATACTTCAAGCGGCATGTCCGCCATCAGGGTGGTGTGCCAGTCCACGCTCAGCGCCGGCAACTGCCGTTTCAACTCGACGATGGCGGGCGCGACGATCGACGTCGCCAACGACGGACTGCAGGACACCCGCAGCAGGCTCGCCGGCCCAAGCGCCAGCGCCCGCGCGAATTCATCGACGCTCAGCGCCGCCTGATAGACCTGCTCCACTTCCCTGAATAGCGCCTGCGCTTCCGCTGTCGGTATCAGCCGGCCTTTCGTGCGTTCAAACAGGCGCAAGCCCAAGGTGGTTTCGGTGTGGGAGATGAGTTTGCTGACAGCCGGCTGGGACACGTAGAGCATCTTCGCCGCTGCGTTGATCGACCCGGTCAGCATGACCGCGCGAAACACTTCCATCTGCCTGAGCTTGAACCGCATGCATCCTCCAGAACGCGTAGCCGGAGATATTAACCAAAAGTTATAGGGTAGCTGAAACTCGGCATACGACAAGCTTGTGGCAACTATCTAGTATCTGCTCAACGGGAGCCCGTCTCCCGCATTGCGTAACGCGCACAAGCCGCATGACCTGAAACGCTCGCTAAGCGGGCAGCCGGTGAGGGCACAGGGCGGCTCGCGAAGCGCGCCAAGAGCAGACAGGATGGAGACACGATGAATCAGGCAACTCAGTCTGGCGTCGCGGCAATCGACGTTGCCACAACCGCGCGGCGGACCCGCGCCCGCTTCGGCATACTCGCGCTGCTGGCGGTCGGCACGATGATCAACTATCTGGATCGCAGCGTCGCCGGCATCGCCGCGCCGAGCATGAGTCACGAACTCGGCTTGAATCCGGCGCTGATGGGCGTGATCTTCTCAGCGTTCTCGTGGACCTACACGGCTTCGCAGATTCCCGGCGGCGTGATGCTGGACCGCGTCGGAACCCGGTGGACCTATTTCTTCGCGCTCACGCTGTGGTCTCTTTTCACGGGGTTGCAGGGGCTCGCAACGGGTTTCGTCTCGCTGCTGATCATGCGCCTCCTGATCGGCATTGCCGAAGCGCCGTGTTTTCCGACCAACAGCCGGGTGGTCGCGATCTGGTTTCCGCAGAGCGAGCGCGCCCGCGCAACCGGCATCTACACGTTCGCGGAATACGTCGGCCTGGCTTTCCTGAGTCCGTTCCTGTTCTGGCTGGAACAGCGTTATGGATGGCGCGCGTTGTTCGGCATCGTCGGTACGGTGGGCGTCGTGTTCGGCGGCATCTGGCTCATGCGCTTTCACGAGCCGCATCAGTCGAAACATGCGAATCGCGCCGAACTCGATTACATCGCGGATGGCGGCGGCGTGGTCGACGGCAGCCAGCAGGCCACGCGTTTTCGCTGGTCCGACATCGGCGCGCTCCTCAAGCGGCGCAGCATGCTCGGCATCTGTCTCGGCCAGTTCGCCTGCAATTCGACCAACGTGTTCTTTCTGACGTGGTTCCCGACTTACCTCGTGACCGAGCGTCATATGCCTTGGCTCAAGGTCGGGTTGATCGCGGTGCTGCCGTTTATCGCCGCGTCGGTGGGGACGCTCGCGGGAGGCTGGATCTCCGACGCCATGCTGCGCCGGGGCATCTCTCTGAACTGGTCGCGCAAGCTGCCGGTGATCGTGGGCCTGCTCGCCGCGTCGAGCATTGTTCTTGCGAACTATGTCGAGTCCACTGCAACCGTCATCGCGATTCTTTGCGTTGCCTACTTCGCTCAAGGGATGTCGGCGCTTGCGTGGATGATCGTCTCGGACATCGCACCGAAGGGTCTGCTCGGTTTGAGCGGCGGCATCTTCAACCTGTTCGCCAATGCAGCGGGGATCGTCACGCCGCTGGTGATCGGCCTGATCGTCAACGCGACGGGTTCGTTTGTCTACGCGTTGGCCTTCATCTCGGCTGTCACGCTGGTCGGCGCGTTTTCGTACATCTTTGTAGTCGGCGATATCAGGCGCATCGAACTGCAAGACGACATTCTTCAAGCAAAGGAATAAATTGAATATGACTCGCTCTCTCGACGGGAAAGTGGCCATCGTCACGGGCGCCGCGCGTGGCATCGGTCTGGGCATCGCGCAAAAGCTGAAAGCGGATGGCGCACGCGTGGCGGTGTGGGATCTGAACGTGAACGACTGCGGTGCGCAACGGCTGGGTTTCATGCCCGACCACGTTCAGCAAGTAGACGTCGCCGCCATCGACTCGGTCGAACAGGCCTTCGCGGCCACGCTCGAACATCTCGGGCACGTGGATATCCTCGTGAACAACGCGGGCATCAACGGACCGGTGGCGCCGTGCTGGGAATATCCGGTGGATGCATGGCAACGTGTGATCGCCGTGGATCTGAACAGCGTGTTTTACTGCTGCCGCGTCGCGATTCCGCATATGCGTGCGCGTGGCGGCGGCCGCATCGTCAATGTGGCGTCGATCGCGGGCAAGGAAGGCGTTCAGTTCATCTCGGGGTACTCGGCGGCGAAAGCGGGCGTTATCGCGTTCACCAAGGCCGCGGCGAAAGAGCTGGCGAAGGACAACGTGCTCATCAACTGCGTCGCGCCGGCGATGGTCGAGACCGAACTGTTCACTGAAATGTCCGACGCGCATATCGAGGCGAGCAAGGCCAAGATTCCGATGGGCCGCTTCCTGCAGATCGAGGAAGTCGGTGCGATGGTCAGCTGGATCGCGAGCCCCGAATGCAGTTTTACGAGCGGCTTCACCTTCGATCTGACCGGCGGGAGGGCCACCTATTGAGCACGCCGACAGAAGCGCCGAAGCTCGCGGTCGCGCATCTCACCGCGCTGGAACTGGCCCCGCTGGAGTGGGTAACGCAGGCGGCGCGCGCGGGATTCGATGCAGTGGGGCTCAGGCTGAACCCGACCTCCGCGGATGCGATCGCGTACCCGTCCATCGTGGGGAGCGAAGCGCATCGCGCACTGCGTCGCGTGCTCGTCGACGAGGGCATGACGGTGCACGACGTCGAGTTCATTCCGGTGCTGCCCGATATCGACGTCGCGTCCTATGCGCCGATGTTCGACGCAGCGGCCTATCTGGGCGCCCGTTGCGTCACGGTCTCGGGCGACGATCCCGACGCCGGGCGGCTTGCGGCCAACCTCGCGGCCCTGTGTGAACTGGCCGCGCAATATGGCCTGCGTGTCGATCTGGAGTTCATGCGCTGGCGCCACGTCGGTACGCTGAACCAGGCCCGCTCGATGGTCGAGCGTGTGGACAATGCCAACCTCGCGATTCTCGTCGACGCGTTGCACCTCGCGCGCTCGGGCGGCAGCCCGGCCGACATTCAGGCATTACCCGTGGGAATGGTGCGTGCCGTGCAGCTTTGCGACGCGTCGCAACACGCGCCGGTCGGGGACGACGCGACGATCCTCGAAGCGCGCGCGGGCCGGTTGCCGCCGGGCGAAGGGGTTTTGCCGCTCATCGACTTGCTGGACGCGCTGCCTGCCGGCACGGCCTTGGGCGTGGAAATGCCGTTGCCGTCGCTGCCCGCGAAGGACCGGCTCGAACTTGCGTACCGAAGCACGCGCGCTATGCTTGAAGTTGCACGCTGCCGTCACGCATCGCTCGGAGAGTCGCATCAATGAATATCTTCGATGAAGAGAAGATCGACTGTCACAACCATATTTTCGATCCCGACCGTTTTCCTTATCGCGCCGACACGGCGTACCGGCCGTCGATGCAGGAGATCGGCACCGCTGCGCAGTTCGCTCACGTGATGGACGCATGCGGCGTGCGGCATGCGTTGCTGGTCGGACCGACGAGCGGCTACCGCACTGACAATCGCTGCATGCTCGATGCCATCGCGCGTCATGGCGATCGTTTCAAAGGCATCGCCGTGGTGGACAACGACGTGAGCCGGGCAGCGTTGCTGGAGATGAAGGGCGCGGGCGTCGTCGGCGTTGCCTTCAATCCGGCGATGGAAGGTGTCGAAGTGATGAGCGATGCCGACGCGCTATTCAACACGCTGGCCGACCTCGATATGTTCGCGCAGATCCAGGTCACGGGCGATCAGTTGGTCGCGCTCGAACCGCTGATTGGGCGGACTGCGACGCGCGTGCTGATCGACCATTGTGGTCGCCCCGATGTCGCGGCCGGCTTGAACCAACCCGGCTTCCAGTCGCTGATGCGTCTTGCCGACACGGCGCGCACTTTCGTCAAGATTTCCGGGCTGCAGAAATTTTCGCAGCTTGACTATCCGTACGAAGATGCGCAGATTTTCGCGCGGCAGATTCTGCGCACGTTCGGCCCGGATCGCTGCGTGTGGGGTTCGGATTGGCCGTTCCTGCGCGCGCCGGCGCGAATGGATTATGCGCCGCTGCTGACGTTGGTCCAACGCCTGATTCCCGATCCGGACGCACGCCGACGCGTCTTGTGGACTACGCCTCGCAGCTTGTTCGGCTTCGGCGCTTGCGATACGGTCGCAGCATTGAATGAGCCTTGAGGAGCGGAGACGGCACGTCGGCGGAGGTGATATCAGCGCGTCGTTGCCCGCATTGCCCGATATTCGCGTCGCACGATATCCATCAGCTCCTCGACGGACGTGCTGGCTGCCTCACGCTGGTAGGTCACACGTCCGCGTTGCATCAGCATCACACGGTCTGCGATGTCGAGCGTCTGCGCGTAGTTGTGCATGATCATGATGATAGACAGGCCGCCTTTCGCCTTGAGCCGAAGGATCAGGTCGATGATCAGTCCCGCCTCGCGGGCGCCCATCGCAGCCAGCGGTTCGTCGAGCAGCAGTATCTTTGCATTCGAATTGACCGCGCGAGCGACCGCGATAGCCTGCCGCTGCCCGCCGGAAAGCTGCTCGACCGGCAGGTCGACCGAGGGCACGTGCACGCCGATTTCTTCAAGACACTCCGCGGCGCGCTCACGCATGGCGCGATTGTTCAACAGGCGAAATGGCCCTCGACGGATGATTTCCCGATTCAGGAACATGTTGTGATAAATGCTCAGGGAATTGGCGAGCGCCAGATCCTGATAGACGCATTCAATGCCGAGTGAACGGGCGTGATCGACCGAGCGCAGCATCGTTTCCGCGCCGCCGACAAAAAGCTTGCCGCTGGTCTGCTGATGAAAGCCAGTCAGAATCTTGATCAGCGTCGATTTGCCTGCGCCGTTGTCACCGAGTACGCCAAGAATCTCGCCCTGTTTTAGCGTCAGCGTCACGCCATCGAGCGCGGTAACCGCGCCGAAACGTTTGACAATGTCTTCGCCGCGCAGCGCCTCCAGCACCTCGGACATTACAGCTCCCCCTTGCGTGCGAGACGAACCACGTGGATGTTGAAGATCATGGCGCCGAGAATCGCCGCGCCGAGAATCATGTTGAAGGTGAAGGCGTTGATGCCGATCAGCGTGAAGCCGTCGTTGAGAATGCCAAGCACCGCCGCGCCGATCAGCCCGCCTATGATCGTGCCCGATCCGCCGGCGAGGGGCGTGCCGCCAATCACGGCAGCGGCGACGGCAAGAAACATGATCTGGTTGCCGCCTGCTTGCGGATCGATCGACGTGATGCGGAAACCCTCCAGGATCCCGGTCAGCCCGGCGAGCAGCGCGGCAAGAATGAAGTTGCCCAGCTTCAGGCGTCTGACCTGTATCCCCGCCTCGCTCGCGCCCAGCGGATTCGCGCCCGACGCGATCGTATGCAAACCCCAGCGTGTGTGACGTAGCAGCACGTGCATGAAGGCCGCAATGGCAAGCGTCCAGATGATTTCGCTGTAACCCCATTCGCCCATGAATGCCGCAAATGCTGAATTTTCCGGTGGCGAAACTGGTGTGCCTCGCGAGATCGTCAGCGTGAGGCCGTTCACGAAGAACAACGTGCCGAGCGTCGTCACGAACGATGGGATGCGCAGGTATACCGTCACCGCGCCATTGATCAGCCCGACGATGCCCGCGGCAACCACGCCGGTGAGCATTCCAAGCCATGGCGGCAAGCCCGCCTCGATGGCGAAATGCATGATGAACGGCGCAAACGCAAAGACCATCCCGGCGGAGAGATCGATCTCCCCGCCGATCATCAGCATGATTTCGCCAAAGGCAATGATCGCCACTGGTGCGATGAATTGCGAGAGATTCTGCAGACTCGCGCCGGTCAGCAGAAAGTCATGGTTGACCGTTTCGAAGTAGATGCAGAGGATGAGCGCCACCGCAAAGATGCGGATCTCGCTGGAACGTCCGAGCGCGCCTGACCAGCGCCTCGGACGTTTGGCGGGTTTCTGGGCGTCCGTCACGGAAGACGTCACCCTTTGATCGCACCCGTGCGTGGCACGATCTGGGCTTTCGTGCTCTTGCCTTCATAGCGCGTCGACGTGTTCAGGTACGGATCGACTGTACCCTTGGTGACGAACTTCAGACCCGTGTTGACGTTGGCCGGCCCAACGAGCCCGCCGGAGGCGAGAAAGGTGAACGCCTGGACCACGGTATAGAAACCCTGCACGTACGGTTGCTGGTCGATCGTGAAATCGAGGAAGCCTTCGTTAATCAGATCGACCGTGCGCGGCAACAGGTCAAAGCCGCCGCCGTGGACACCTTTGGACGGCAGGTTGGATTCCTTCATCGTCACGGCGACGCCCTGGGTGCTACCCGC
Source organism: Paraburkholderia aromaticivorans (assembly GCF_012689525.1). NCBI lineage: Bacteria > Pseudomonadati > Pseudomonadota > Betaproteobacteria > Burkholderiales > Burkholderiaceae > Paraburkholderia > Paraburkholderia aromaticivorans. Next base: position 3,072,884 of record NZ_CP051515.1, on the reverse strand, counting down.
GTCCACCGCGAACATGCCTTTGAGATCCTGGTGGCCGAGAAAGAAGGATTTGATCTTCGAGAGTTCTTCGTTGACGGTCGCGCCGGTTGCGATGGTCTGCACGTCGATCTTCTTGCCCGATTTCTTGATTGCAGCCACTGCGCCATCAAGGCGGGGCTGAATGTTGAGCTGGCCGGGCGTGGCGATAAAGAGCGCGACGAGGCCACTATCGATGAGGCTCACGATCCGCTCACCCATCTGATAGCCCGACAGATAAAGATCCTGGCCGATATACGCAAGGCGCGGATTCGTGGAACCCGAAGGGGCGTCGGCGTTATAGGCGAAAACGGGAATGCCGGCGTCGAGCGCGGCCTGAATGGGTTTGTCGAACGCCTTGGGGTCGACGATCGGTACTGCGATTGCGTCGGCTTTCGCGGCAATCGCCGCGTTGACCGCATTGACCATTTCGCCGATGTCGGCATTGGCCGAGCCGGTCCATTGATAGTCCATGCCCAGCAAAGCGGTCGCGTCCTGAATGCCGTATTGCGTCGGCACGAAGAACGGATTCGTCGTCACATGGTTGACGAAGACGATCTTCCATCGTTTGTGCGCTGGAAACGAACCGCCTTCCGCCGCCTGGGCCGGCGTGATCATTCCACCCATTAGCGCCAGTGCTGCAGAGAGGCCTGCGCCCTGCAGCAATCCCCGACGCGTGCCCTGTACTTCGTCCTTGTCTTCCTTCGATTGCGCCATCTCAGTCTCCCGTCTCTCAGTTGTCGAACGTTTCACTGGTTGTAACGGCGCAAGCAGACAAAGCTCCGGCAAGACAGGCACCGGAACCGGGCATCACTCCTTTCGGAAAGCCCACGTGCACGCGCGTACGCATGACTACCCCTCAGAAAATGCTATATCACGCACTTTTGCCTACTAATCGATGTATACCCTTAAACTAGTTTGACTAATGAATGACTGGCGTGCCGCTTGCGCCATTTTTATTCGTACCGCAGGGTGCGGCGCAACACGCGCGGAATCATGCGTCGTTGGAATGATGTGCACGATACACCGATTTAATAGCATTACTACGGAGTTGGTCCCTGGAAGAAGAGGGAAGTGTAGAACGCAAAGCGTTCGCTCCGTTCTCCCCGATGGTTCGGGGCAGCGGCAAACCAATTATTGGGATCCGAAACGCGCAATGCACGTTTTCGAAAGCTTGATGAACGCGTGAAGCGCGGCGTGCCGAAAGCGGGCCGTTTTCCGGTGGAACTCCCGATGTTTTCCAAAGCGAGTCGAACTTGCGTCCCGCGGCGGCGTGACCGCTGATCCGCCTTGTTCGACTCGTCGATGACAAAAACATTTACTTCGTATGCGAATATTATATACTTCGCATACGAACATGTTGATGCGCTCAAATGTGCCCAGGCGTGCCTACCCGTAGATAGCCTGAGTAAATCTTTGGAGATGAGGCCATGAATCCAGAAGTGAATGTAGAGCTTGCAACCGGCGTGCTGGCCGTGACGATCTCGCGACCGGGAAAAATGAACGCCATTACAAACGTGATGTATGGCGCGCTTGCGGATGCAATCGAGCGGGCAAATGTCGATGACGACGTTCGCGCATTGTTGATTCAGGCAGATGGGGACATGTTTACAGCCGGTAACGATCTCTCGGAATTCGCCACGCAGGCTACGGGCAACGGTCCACAGAAGCATCACGTAGTCCGCTTTCTTCGAGTTCTGGCTGAAGCAACAGTGCCTATCGTAGCCGCTGTTCAGGGCAAGGCGGTCGGAATCGGTACGACGATGTTGCTCCATTGCGACTACGTGCTGTTATCCGAGGAGGCGCAATTGATGACCCCCTTCGTGAATCTGGCCTTGGTTCCTGAAGCCGCCTCGAGCTACCTCCTGCCGTTCCAGATTGGACATGTCAGGGCATTCGAAATGTTCGCGCTCGGCGACCCCGTTTCGGCTGATACCGCGGTTGCCTGGGGCATCGCCAATCGGTTGGTCCCCGTTGCGGAATTGCGTACGGAAGCACGCCGGATTGCCGAGAAAATTGCCACCAAGCCCTACGGATCACTGACAGCAACGAAACGGCTCATGCGGGACGCAGAGCGGCTGACAGCCCAGATGGATCGGGAAAGCATCACATTCGTGGAGCGGCTTGCCAGCGCGGAGGCGAAAGAAGCATTCCTGGCGTTTGCTCAAAAACGCCGGCCAGACTTCACGAAGATACCGCGCTGATGGGAGCGGCGTTCACTGCCGAGCAGCGGCGGCACGGCGGTGCCGCCGTGTTCATGTGTCGCGCTATGCCGTTTCCTCGTCGGCGTCAGGAAACTTGTCCTGCAAACTCGTCAGCCAGCGCGCAACCACGTCGATCTCGGACTCTGTAAATCCCTCCGTCAGTCGGACATTCAACTCAGCAAGACCCGACTTCGATCGCTTGAGTGCGGCGCGTCCTGCGGCCGTTAGCCAAAGTCGCGACGCGCGCCCATCGAGTTCGTCCGAATGGCGTTCCACGAGACCGGCCCGCTCAGCTCTGTCGACCAACCCGCTCATTCCCGGCGCCTTGAGATCGAGCGCCGCAGCCGCCTCGCTCGTGAGGGCTCCGTCGCTTTTCCCGAGAAAGAAAAGCAGCCCCGCCTGCGCTGCAGTGACTCCACCTGCGGCTGTCCGAGTCTGCGACCACCGATGCAGGCGCTTTTGGCCCACATTGAGCAGATATACGAGCCGATGATCCATGTTTCAACCTCACCTGTTGCGCTCCGGAGGGCGGCGCTTTTTTTGCTGGGATTTAGTTCGTGCGCGAACTTTTATCTTAGCATACGTCGTGTGCGCCATATTGCGTCGGTTAGGTTTGCGCGCTTCCAGCCGACGCTCATCTAGCACGTTTCAGGAACCCTAACGCCGAGCGAGCCAACGTCCGCTCCGCGGATTCGGCTTTCGGGCGCTCGCCGGCTGCTTCTAGCTGTCCTACGGTTTGTCGCGCGGCGCTGTTTCGCCGGTGATGGCAAGTGCAGCGAGCATCTGCCAAAATCTCTAGAAGAATACTAAGAATGGAGGCAGCTTGCGTACGGTCGAATACCGCTTTTCCACCATCTGGCGCATCGATGCGCCCGTGCAGGCAGTGTGGGCGGCAATCCAGGATTCGGCGCGCTGGCCCGAATGGTGGCATAACGTCGAGCGCGTGGACCAGCTGGAGGCAGGTTCGGATCAGGGCGTGGGCGTCGTTCAACGCTATACGTGGAAAGGCAGGTTGCCCTATCGCCTGGTGTTCGATATGCGGGTGACGCGCGTCGACCCGTTGATCGCGCTGGAGGGGGAGGCCAGTGGCGACGTCGAAGGCGCCGGCCGGTGGAGTTTTTCGACCGACGGGCGCAATCTTACTGTGGTCCGCTATGACTGGTGCGTGCGTACGAACCGCGCGTGGATGAATGCATTGGCGCCGTTGTTGCGACCGGTTTTCCAATGGAACCACGACGCAGTGATGCGCGAAGGCGGCGCGGCGCTCGCGCGGCGGCTGGACGCGCGGCTGCTTGGCATCGAGCAGGGGTGAAACTCGATCCGGGCCAGGGCAGGGGTCAATCAGTGCAAGCACGCATTCGCCAGTTGTACGATGAAGTGTGCCGTGCAGGAGCCGCCGGACCAGCGGTAGCCCGGTTCGTCCAGGGTCACACTTTGCGAACGTTGCTGCGGCGGCGCTTGGGTAAGGGAGTACGTGAGTTGCGGGCGTCGTGAATCGCTGTGGCCGCGACAGGTTCGCCGGCAATGGGAGAAACCATGTTCGACAATGCGCTGCGTATCGAAAGCGGACCAGACTGGCATCACTTCCACGTCTATACCGACAGTGAGTTTGTCGCGGTACTGCTCGTCGTGGCGCTGCTGGTCGCGATACTGCTGGCCAGCGCGATCTGTTACTACGTGACGCGCTCGATCATGCTGTTGATCGTCAGCCGCCTCGCGCGCCAGGAGCGGCACAAGTGGCTGCGAGCCGCCGAGCGCCACAAGGTCTTTCATCGGCTCGCGCCGCTCGTGCCCGCGGCAATCGTCTACGCGGCAGGTCCGCTGCTTTCCGGCATCACGTTCCCGATGATCGCGGCGCTCGGGCATCCGCTCTCGGTGCTGGCGGCCTGCTACATGGTGTACACGGTGTTGCGCGCCGCGCTGGCGTTCCTCGACAGCGTCAGCGAGCGCTACAGCCACTTCCCCTCCGCGAGCGAGCGGCCGATCAAGAGCTTCCTGCAGATCGCCACCATCGTGCTCTACGTGATCGCGCTGATCGCCGTGATTTCGGTGTTGCTCGAGCGTTCGCCCGCTTACTTTCTCACGGGCCTCAGCGCGATGACGGCGCTGCTCATCATCATCTTCCGTGAGACGCTGCTCGGCTTCGTCGCAAGCATCCAGCTCGCCGCCTACGACATGCTGCGGGTGGGCGACTGGATCGAAGTGCCCGGCTTCGTCGCCGACGGCACGGTGATCGACATTGCGCTGAACACGATCAAGGTGCAGAACTTCGACAACTCCATCGTCATGGTGCCGAGCTACGTTTTGCTGACAAATGGCGTGAAGAACTGGCGTGGCATGACGGAATCGGGCGGCAGGCGCGTCAAGCATTCGATTCATTTCGACGCCGACACGGTCCGCTTTCCCGACGAGGCGCTGCTCGCCCGGCTGCACAGCGATATCGACCCGCCGCTCGCGGCATTTGCGCCCGATGACGCAGGCCGCCGCACGAATCTCGGCCTGTACCGTCTCTATCTGTCCGCGCATTTCCGTGACCATCCGGCGATCCGCCACGACATGCCCCTTGTGATTCGCCAGGTGCAGTCCAGCCAGCCTGTCGTCGCGCTGGAGATCTTTCTCTACATCGACGAGACTCGCTGGGAACCGTACGAAAACCTGCAGTCGGACATGCTGGACCATGCTTATGGGCTCGTGCCGCTGTTCGGCCTGCGCTGCTGGCAACCGGAATACCCGGCATCCCGGCAGCCTTAGCTGGCACTAGTTCTGCCCGGCGTCTACACTTATTCCATAGCTTGGCTGATGATGCCAACGACTGCGCCGAACCGGCGACGCAGGCATTGCCGCGCCTCTCTACTGACAAGAATAATCAACAGCGATTCAGCGCGGACAGGAGACACCGACATGAACGGCTATCAGGTCACCTTCTTCACTCAACAGGATCGCCGCCATCACGGCAAACCGCTGGCCGACTGGCTCGTCCATCTTGCGGGCGAACTCGGTTTGCGTGGTGCAACCGTGATACCGGCCTGCGAAGGAATCGGCCACCATCACCGCATTCACTCCGCACACTTCTTTGAGTTGGCGGACCAGCCTTTGTCCGTCGTGATGGCGATGACGAGCGACGAAGCCGACCGGTTATTCGACCGGCTGCGCGCCGATGGTGTGCATCTGTTCTACGTGAAGATGCCTGTCGAGTTCGGCGTCATCGGGAACGACAACGGCAACGCTGCGAAGTCTTAGCCTGCGATTTCGTGCGCACACTCCGCGAGGTTCGACGCGCCGAGCTTGTCGCCCACCGACATGCGTCGACCAGGCGGCGCGTTCAATAAGCATCCATCTGCGCTGCAAAACCGGCGGCTTCTTTCGCTTTTGCTTCCGGCTCGCCGAGATAGGGACGGTCAGGGCGAATCCAGTGCGCAGCAATCGGCCCGAGCAGGAGAAAGAACATCGACAGCGCAAACACAGGCTGCCATGAATGCATCGTATCGACGAGCCAGCCGACCAGCAGTGGCGACACCGAAGCCGCAATGCCGAGCCCCGTGTTCATGATGCTGCTCGACGTCGCCGCGTGATTGGGCGCGAGGTCCATTGCGACGGCCCACAGCGGCGCGGTCACCAGTTCGGAGAGAAACAGCGCGGCAGCCAGCGAGAGCGCGGCGAGCGTCGACGACGTGTGCAGGAACATCGGCACGAAGAACACGATCGGCGCGAGAAAACCGACGGTAATCAGCGTTTGACGCGAGCGGCGGATGTTGCCGGTCTTCTTCAGCATCAGATCGCTGAGCGAGCCGCCAAGTGTGGTGCCGACTACGCCGCTCAGGAAAATCCCCGAACTGAAGATGGCCGAATGCCGGATATCCAGGTGATAAGCCTGCGCAAAAAACGACGGCATCCAGTTCAGAAAGAACCACAGAATCCAGCCGTGACAGAAACTCACCACAGAAGCCGGCCAAAGCGCGCGCAAGAGCGGCGGCCAGCGCATCGGCACGCGTGTCTTGCCGAGTTTCGCGGGCAGGCGCGCGATGTCCTGGGGCGTGATACCCGGATGATCGGCGGGATTGTCGCGGTAATACCAGACCCACAGTACGACCCACGCGAGACTCGCCGCACCGAGCACGATAAACGCGATGTGCCACGAAAATGCGGTGATCAGGCCGGCGACGAGAATCGGCGTCGATGCATTGCCCAACCGGGCGCAGGCATGCGTGATGCCTTGAGAAAAGCCGCGCCGCTCGGGTTCCATCCACGCGGTCAACGCGCGGGCCGATGCCGGCACGATCGGGCTTTCACCCAACCCGACGACGAAGCGCGCGAGCAGCAACGTCCCCAGCCCGCCGGCGAAGCCGGTCAGGAGCGTGCCGAGACCCCACAGCACGCCGCACACGGCGAGCATCTTGCGGGCGCCGAGACGATCGCCGATAAAGCCGCCTGGAATCATCGCGAGCGCGTAGGTCAGCGCAAAGGCGGAAAACACGATGCCAAGCTGAGAGTTGCTCAGATGCAGATCGCGACGGATCGCGAGAGCCGCAGTGGAAATGTTGGTGCGGTCCACATACATCAGGAACGACATGATGCACAGGACAATCAGTACGCCTGTCGTCGCGGAAAAGCGGTTGCGGCGGCGGATCGATTCCATCGTGTCTCCTCCTTGCGACCACGCAACGGCATGTGCCGTTGCGTTGGGTGTCGCGGCGCCGCGAGAATCGCCCCACGTCGCCGTACGTCGAACAGTTCGCTATGAATTGGTGTGATGCGAACTGAAACGCGAACTTGAACGTACTTACTCGAGCACTTCGCCGTGTACGCCGGCGGCGAGCGTCTTCTTTTCCCAGCGCTGCATCGGCACGACTTCGGCAACCGGGCCGTTCGGCGAACGGAACTTGACCGGCAGATGACCCGGCGCCGTCAGGATTTCGCCGCCGTTTTCCTTGATCTGCGCGATGAACGCGTCGAGGTCTTCCACTTCCATACCGATGTGGTGAATGCACGGCGCCGGGCCGGCGAAATCGGCTTCATCGGAATCCGACTGCTCATAGTGAATCAACGTCAGGTCCATATAACCGTCGGTCAGGTGATGCGAAATGTGGTCGCCGTTCTTGCCCTTGCGACGCACCGTATTCACGTGCCTGTAGCCGAACACGTTCTCATAGAACGCGCGTTCCTTCTCGACATCTTCAACCTTGAATGCAATGTGCTTGATGAAATTCGGCATAACTCATCTCCTCTGATGTAAGCGCGCGTGGTTGCGCGATGAAGATCAGTCTAAGACGACATCTTGCCTTCGTCAATCGAATCATTCGAATGATGCGAATTAATAGAAGGGTTCGGGTCGATGCCGATTGCCTCCAGCCATCGCGCTCGGTATCCGCATGGCGCCGGTCGCGCTGACGCATACGGGTGTCGATCCTGTATCCTTCCGGAATTCGCCGTGCGGGCCGCGAATCGGACCGGGAGTGGCGCATGAAATGTGTGCGTTTCTCGGCCATCTCATCGCGGATCGAGCGGCTTTTTCCGATTCCTTTTTCTTCACTCTGACACTGACCTGAATGCCAGGACTTCGTACTCCGGGAGAGCAACCGCTCTATGAAATCGTCCGCGCCGGTATTGTCGAGCGCCTTCGTACCGGCCAATGGACGGCCGGCGACAAGATCCCGACGGAGCCGCAACTCGCCGAGGAATTCGGCGTCGGCATCGGCACGATCCGCCGCGCAGTCGAAGAACTGGTGGCCGAGCGGCTGCTGATTCGCCGGGCCGGGCGCGGCACGATCGTCGCGAAGTTCGCCGACCAACATGCGTTCGACCACTACTTCAGCTTCGTCGGTACAGACGGCGAATTACTGAAGGTCACCGCGCGCCTGCTGCGCTTCGGCAAGGAGCGCGCGAGTTCGGAACTCGCCGCGACGCTCAAGCTCGCGCGCGGCGCACGGCTTGCCACCGCCGACAATCTTCGGCTGCATGACGACGTGCCTGTCATGCTCGATCGTTTGTGGTTTCCGCTCGACGTGTTCCCGACTCTCGAAGCCGAGATGTTCAAGGCACGGCGCGGTTCCATCTATGGCTTTTACCAGGAGCACTTTGGAATTTCGGTCGTGCGCGTGGTGGAAGATCTGGGCGGCGCGGCCGCCGACGAAGAGGTGGCGCGCGCGCTGAATATCGAAGTCGGCGCGCCGGTGCTGCGCATCGAGCGCACGGCGTTCACGTTCAAGGACCAGCCGGTCGAATTTCGCGTGCGCTTCGTCGACTCGAACCGTTGTTCATACCGGAACGTGCTCGGCTTGCAGGATTGAGTCGTGTGCATCGCAGGCATAGGCAGCGCCGTGCGCCCGGGTGTCCGTGCGGAAGTGGCTGCGGTGTCCGCTTTGCGCCGACGAGGCGCTACGTGTCATCAACGAACGACGCCGATCAGTCAGGACGTCGTTCGCATCGCCCCGTCTATTGCCGGAACTGCGCGATCGCGCCGAGTGCCGGCTCGCTGAACACCGTCTCACACCATACGCGCGCCTCGTCGGCGAGTGCCGCACTCCAGCCGCCGTGCTGCGCGTTGTCGGTGAATTTAGTGGCGAGCTCGGCGCCCGACAGCGGTTCGCGCGCGCCGCCGCGCATGTGCGGTTGACGCACTTCCTTAACGGTGCCGTCGTTGAGCGTCGCGCGCAGATGGCCGGTGAAATTGCTCGGATACTCGTTGTCCGGATCGATCACGTAGCGGATCTTGCCGGCCAGCGCGAGCACCGCCGGATCGTGAATGCGCGCTTCGGTGAACTGGCTGAAGCCCGCCTTGCGATCGAAGAAACCCACGGCCATGCAGAACGGCGTGCTGAATTTGGCGGCGTAAGCGGTCGGCGGCCGATGCTTGACCGCGAGTTCTTCCCACAGCCGATGCACCGTGCCTTCGCCGACCTCGCACACGATGTCGCGAATCTCTTCCGCCTGCACGCCGCGCTCCGCGAGTGCGATCGCGCAATCGATATACGGCTGGGTCATCGTCCCGCACGCATAAGGTTTGAACGCGATCGTCTCCATGATCCACGACTTGCCGAGCGTATCGAGCACGGGCGAGAAATCGGGTGCGCGTGACGGTGCGAACGCCTTGAAGAAACCGTGCTTGCCTTCGAGCACGGTGCGCGGACCGTCGAAGCCGCCGCGCGCCATCAACGCCGCGCGAATGCCCGACTGCGCGGCCCATCCGGCGTGCATCCGCTTGGTCGAGGTGCCTTCCGCCAGATACTCGATGATCCCCGCCGCCATGCTGCCCGCGATACCAAGCGCCGACGTGGCCTGCTGCGGATTCAGGCGTAACGCACTCGCGACGCCGCCCGCTGCCGCGAGTGCGCCGATCACCGCCGTCGGATGAAAGCCGGCCGTATGGATCGCGCGCGGCGCGACGAGGCTCAGCCGGCACATCAACTCCGTGCCGACCGCGATGCCGCGCAGCAGCGCCTCGCCACCGAGACCTTCGCGTTCGCACGCCGCCAGCACCGCGGGCACGACCACCGCGCCTGAATGCACCGGACCGCCTTCGAAGGTGTCGTCGTAATCTTCGCCGTGCGCGGCGGTACCGTTGATCAGCGCCGCATCGAATGCACTGAAGCTGCCTGCGTGGCCGAGGGCAGTGCAGGCGCCGCCTGCATCGGTGGCTTGCAGCGTCGCGCGGATATACGATTCGTCACGCCCGGCGATGCACAAACCCGTCACATCGAGCAGCAGCAGACGGGCGATTTCGACAGTCTGTGCAGGCAATGCCGACGCGTGCACGTCAGCAATCCAGGCGCCGAGTTTTTCGCCAACGATTCCGTGTCCTTCTGGTTTTTCAACGCTCATACAGGTGACCACTCCGAGTCGGTAATGAAATGCGTGCACCGCCGTGCCACGCGTTCCGGGCGCGCTGTGAGGCTTAGTGCGGACCTTCGGCGACGGTGGCTCGCGGCGTTTTGCCGGAGGCGGCGCTGCCGGCGGGCGAGGGCGCGGCGTCTTCCGCGTTATGTGCGGCGATCGCGCGCTGGAAGCCCGCCTGCACGTGCTGGCGCATCGCCGTCGCGACGGCTTCGGGATCGCGGCTCGCCAGCGCGTCGAGAATCAGGCGGTGTTCGGTGTGCGACGCCTGCGAACTGCCCGCGATCGAAAAGCCGCGCCGGCGCAGCAGATGCATACGGTTGATCGTTTGCCGGTACAGACCGAGCATCGTCGCGTTGCCCGACAGTTCGACCAGCCGGTCGTGAAAGGCGATATTCAGCGTGAAGTAATTGTTCAGCTCGCCGTGGATCGAACTGGCTTCGAGCTGATCGAGCATGGCGTGGAGTTCCTGCAACTGCGCGTCGGTGATCTTCGAGGCCAGCCGGCGGCCGGCCATTTCGTCGAGGCCGGCGCGCACTTCATAGAGCTCGGCAGCTTCGTCGTCGGAAATCTCGCGAATGTAGACGCCGCGATTCTTTTCGAGCCACACGAGGCCCGCTTCCTCGAGCGCGCGAAACGCTTCGCGCACGGGACTGCGGCTGATTTTCAGATGGTCGGCGAGATCCATCTCGTTGAGTTTCATGCCGGCCTCGAGCTCACCCGTCTTGATGCGACGGAGAATTTCCTCTTGCACGAGACCGGACAGCGTGACGGAGCGAAGCAACTCGAGCGAAGTGGTGGGGCGGGGCATAGACGGACCTGTTTTGGGGAAAAGCTGGCAGTGTACAACGCACATTGCGTCTTGAAGATTGTCGACAACATACTATCCACAACGCAAGTGCGCAACTAGAATTTGCCATGATTTGCGTATTGTCGACAATATGTACAATGCGATCTTGTACCCTGCCGATTCCCTTTTCATGGCCTCACTACTCTCTACGATCCGATGACCCAAGCCGATCGCGTCACTCAAACTCTCGCGCGTTATCTCGTCAACGCGCGCGCCGACAGCCTGCCGCAAGCCGTGCGCGACCACGCGGTGCGCACTTTCGTCAACTGGATGGGCTGTGCGGTCGGCGCGTCGCGGCATGAAGCGGTCGAGATCGCCATGGCGGCGCTCGCGCCGTTCGGCGGCCCGGCACAGGCGACCGTGCTCGGCCGCACCGAGAAGGTGGACGTGCTGAGCGCCGCGCTCTTCAACGGCATCAGCTCGCACGTCTTTGACTTCGACGATACGCACCTGAAGACCGTGATTCATCCGGCGGGGCCGGTGGCGTCGGCGATTCTTGCGCTGGCTGAGCATCGACCGGTCAGCGGCAAGGAGTTCATTCTCGCGCTGACGCTCGGCATCGAAACCGAATGCCGGATCGGCAATGCGGTGTACCCGAACCACTACGACATCGGCTGGCACATTACCGGCACGGCGGGTGTGTTCGGCGCGGCGGCCGCCGCAGGCAAGCTGCTCGGGCTCGACGAACAGCAGATGATCTGGGCGCTAGGTCTCGCGGCGACGCAGCCGGTCGGCCTGCGCGAGATGTTCGGCACGATGACCAAGAGCTTCCATCCGGGACGCGCGGCGCAGAACGGCCTCGTGTCGGCGTTGCTGGCGGCGCGCGGCTACACGAGTTCGCAGCAGGGCATCGAAGCGAAACGCGGCTGGGCGAACGTGACGAGCACGCATCGCAACTACGCGGAAATCACTGAAGGGCTCGGCGAGCGCCATGAAAGTCTGCTGAATTCGTATAAGCCGTTTGCGTGCGGCATCGTGATCCATCCGGCGATCGACGGTTGCATCCAGTTGCGCAACGAACATGCGTTGAAGGCGGACGCGATTGCGTCGGTGTTGCTGAAGGTGCATCCGCTGGTGCTCGAACTGACCGGCAAACGCACGCCGCAGACCGGGCTCGACGGCAAGTTCAGCGTCTATCACTCGGCGGCGGTGGCGATCATCGACGGTCGCGCCGGCGAACATCAGTACAGCGATGCGGCCGTTCACGACGCCGCGACGGTACGACTGCGCGACAAGGTCACCGCCGAGATCGATCCCGCGATGCCGGCCGACGCCGTTCACATCACGATCACGCTGACCAACGGCGAGCGGCTCGAGAAGCACGTCGAGCATGCGATCGGCAGCATCGATCGGCCGATGAGCAATGCCGAGTTGGCCGCCAAGTTCACCGATCTGGTCGAACCGATTCTGGGCGGCGCGCACGCCGAGAAGCTGCTCGAAGCGGGGTGGCAGATGGAATCGCTGGACAACATCGCGACGCTGGCGGAGCTGGCGCGCCCTGTCGGTGTCGAGAAGACGTCGTAAAAGAAGAGCACATGCAGTACCGAAGATGACGCGCGCCTCGCGCGAAGCACCAAACGCGTCATCGATAACATTGTCGACATAACACAAGCCGCAATACCCACGAACGCGGCGGACCGTGGATTCAGGAGACGAGATGTCGGGTTCCGTCGGTGTGGCAGTCGCAGCAGCGCGTCCGTATCGCGTCTTTATCGCCACCTGGGCGGGCTGGATGCTGGACGGCTTCGACAACGCCATCTACATCTACGTGATCGTGCCGGCGTTGACCGAGTTGCTGCCGAAAAGCGGCTTCGTGGCCGATCACGCGCATATCGCGCGGCTCGGCGGTTTGATGTTCAGCCTGTTCATGCTCGGCTGGGCCTGTTCGATGTTCTGGGGCTGGTGCGCGGACCGCTTCGGCCGTGTGCCGACCATGTGCGCGACGATCCTCATCTATTCGATCTTTACCGGCGCCTGCGGGCTCGCGCCAGGCATCGTGTCGTTCGCGATCTTTCGTTTTCTGACGGGCTTTGGCATAGGCGGCGAGTGGGCTGCCGGCGCGCCGTTGTTGCAGGAGTCGGTGCCGGAGCATTTGCGCGAGCGTCTGTCGGGATGGCTGCATACCGGCACGCCGATCGGCTTTCTGCTGGCATCCGCCGCCGCGCTGGTGATTTTGCCGCTGGGCGGCTGGCGCATCCTGTTTCTGATCGGCAGCGCGCCCGCGTTGCTGACGATCTGGCTGCGGCTCGGCGTGCCGGAGTCGCGCCGCTGGCAAGAACAGCGCCGCGCACTGGGTCCGCGTGCGCGCGTCCGCGACCTGTTCGCGCCTGGCATGTCGCGCACGACCTGGTCGGCGGCGCTAATGATGACGTGCCTGATCTTCGGGCTGTGGTCGTCGACGTTCTGGATTCCGACGCTCGTGATTACCTGGCAGCGCGCGGGCGGCGCATCCGTTGCCGATGCGCAGTATCTCGGCTCGCTGAGCGGCCTGATTCTGAGCGTCGGCACGCTCGCGGGATGCGTCGCGATGCCGTGGATCGTGCGCTGGATTCCGCGCCGAAAATCAGTCGCCACGCTGTTCTTCTCCGGCGCGCTGATCTGCAACGTCACGTCGTACTTCGGCATCGTGGTGTTGCTGAAAAGCCTGCCGCTATTCCTGATCACACTGCCGCTGCTTGGCTTTTTCACGAGCGGCGTGTTCTCGCTGTTCACGATCTGGCTGCCCGAAATGTTCCCGACGATGCAGCGGGCGCTCGGTTCTGGATTCGCTTTCAGCTTCGGCCGCGTGCTCGGCGCGGCGGGGCCGTCGATTGTCGGCGCGCTCGCGGCGATGTTCGGTTCCTATCCGCTCGCGATCACCGCTGTCTCGCTGATCTATCTGGTCGGTCTGTTCTGCGTGAAGTGGGCGCCGGAAACCGCGCACCGGGCACTGCAGAAATGATCGTACGTATTCCGAATGATGTACGTCGCGCGCCGCAGGGCGTCGGCGGCAATCGAAACTGAAGGAGCAAACCATGCATCAAGGTCACAGTCGCGGTCACCGGCGGGGCGGTTCAAGATGAAAGCGAAAGCTGGCATGTTTACCGGCACGACGGGCAGAGTATTCATGCTCATCTGCGCGATGTATTTCATCGAATACGTCGACCGGGTCAATCTTTCCATCGCGGCGCCGCTATTGAAATCGGAGATGCATCTCTCGAATACGCAGCTCGGCATCGCGCTCTCGGCGTTCGGCTATTGTTATGCGATCTTCCAGGTCATCAACGGCTATCTCGGCGACAAGATCGGACCTCGCCGGATGCTGGCGTTCTCGGGCATCCTGTGGACGCTCGGCACGCTCGCGACCGGCGTGACCGGCGGCCTCATGACGCTGGTGCTCTCGCGCGCGCTGGTCGGTCTCGGCGAGGCCGGCACGATTCCGAACGCCACGCGCGCGATGGCCAACTGGGTTCCGTCGGTAAAACGCGGCTTCGCACAGGGCTTCACGCACTCGGCTGCTCGCCTGGCGGCCACCGTCACGCCGCCGCTGCTCGTGCTGATGATTCCGCTGCTCGGCTGGCGAGGCGCGTTTGTCGCGCTGGGCTGCGTCAGCGCGATCTGGGTGGTCGTGTGGGCGCTGTATTTCCGCGACGATCCGCGCACGCATCCGTCGATCACCGCCGCTGAAGTGGATACGTTGCCGCCGTATGCCGGTCCGCGCCATCGCACGGCGGTGCCATGGTGGCCGCTGATCCGGCGCATCATGCCGGTCACGCTGGTGTTCTTCTGTCATGCATGGACGCTGTGGCTGTATCTGAGCTGGCTGCCGAGCTTCTTTGTCGGCGAGTACGGCATCGATCTGAAAAGCACGGCGCTGTTTACGTCGGGCGTGTTTCTCGCCGGCGTGGTCGGTGATACGGCGGGCGGCTTGTTGACCGACGCGATCTATCGACGCACCGGCAATCTGAACACGGCGCGCCGCAACGTGATCATCATGGGCTTCGCAGGCTCGCTGGTATTCCTCACGTGCGTGCTGTTCGTGCGGGACCGGACCCTGATCGCACTGTGTCTGGCCGCCGCATTGTTCTGCCTCGAATCGACCGAAGGCCCGATCTGGGCCGTGCCGATGGATATCGCGCCGGCCTTTGCGGGCGTCGCGAGCGGCTTCATCAGCACGGCGGCCGGTCTCGCGGCGGTCGTGTCGCCGGTCGCGTTCGGCCTGATTACCGACATGACGGGCAGCTATCGCCTGCCGTTCGTGATGTCGATCGCGCTGTTGCTGGTCGGCATTGCGCTGTCGTTCTGGATTCGTCCCGACCGGCCGCTGCAAGCCAGCGCGAAACCCACACTATCAACGGAATCACTGGGAGTGCATTCATGAAAGGAGAAGTTAGCGGCGTCGCGGTCGTCACCGGGGCGGCGCGCAATATCGGCCGCGAGATCGCGCTGCAACTCGCGGCAGCGGGCAACGCGGTGCTCGTCAATGCGCGCAGTTCCGCCGACGAGGCCGCCGAAGTCGTGCGCGCGATCGAGGCCGCGGGCGGCCGCGCGGCCGCACATCTGGCCGACGTCAGCGAACCGGCGGGCGCACAAAGTCTGATGGAAGCAGCGATTCACCATTTCGGGCAGATCGACATTCTCGTCAACAACGCCGCGGTGCGTCGCGAAGTGCCGTTCGCGGAGCTGGATTACGCGCGCTGGCGCGAAGTGATGTCGGTGATTCTCGACGGCGCGTATCTGTGCGCGCATGCGGCGTTGCCCTATCTGCGGCAATCGAAGGCCGGCGCGATCGTCAATATCGGCGGCATGTCCGCGCATGCCGGTTCGGCGGGGCGCGCGCACGTGATCGCCGCGAAAGCGGGCCTCGTCGGTTTGACGCGCGCGCTGGCGCACGATCTGGGTCCGGACGGCATCACGGTCAATTGCGTGGTGCCCGGCTTGATCGCGACCGTGCGCGGCGGCGCGGCGGGCAACAAGGAACCCGCGCATCACGCTGAGCGCACCACCTTGCTCGGCCGGCGCGGCCAGCCCGACGAGGTCGCAAGCCTCGTGCAGTTTCTGTGCGGCCCGACAGCACGCTATCTGACGGGCCAGGCGATTCATGCGAACGGCGGCGCTTTTCTAGGCTGATCGTTCCGACGGCGGCGCGGCGGAGCCCATCCGCGCGCCGCGGTCGAACAGTTTTAAGTCGAACTCGCCGCTGCGGGTTTCGCAGGAGGATTGCTTATGCGGTAAAGACATCAAATTAATTAGTATTACAGAATGAAATGTTTAAGGCACAAATAAATCATGACTTGGTGGAGATGACAGAATGAAAAAGTCGCTTTTTGCATTATCGATATTGGGTACTTTTGCTGTGAACGCTCATGCGCAGAGCTCGGTGACGCTATACGGCATTGTCGATGAAGGCGTGATGATCAACACCAACGCGAAGAACGTAGTGAACGGCAAGAACGTAGGCGGCCGGCAATTCTCGGTCGATTCCAACGCGGGCACGCAGGGCAGCCGCTGGGGCATCCGGGGCGCCGAAGATCTGGGCGGCGGCCTGAGGGCGATCTTCGTGCTGGAGTCGGGCATCAACGTCAGCACGGGCGCGTTCGGACAAGGCGGCACCGCATTCGGCCGGCAAGCCTACGTGGGCCTCGCCAGCAGCTCGTTCGGCTCTGTGACGTTGGGCCGTCAGTACGACAGCATCAACGACTACGTCGGCAACTACGGCTATGCCGCGGCGTATGGCGGATCGACGACGGAACATCCGGGCGACCTCGACAACGTCAACCACACGTTTCGCGCGAACAGCACGATCAAATACGCGAGCCCGAATTTCAACGGCCTGACTTTCGGCGGCACGGTGAGTCTGGGCGGTGTGGCGGGCGAGATTTCGCAGTCGAGCGGATACAGCCTCGGTGCGAATTACGGACACGGCCCGTTCGGGATTGCGGTCGCGTATGAACTGTTCAAGAATCCGTCGGCGTTGGGCTCGATCCTGAACAGCAACGCGAGCGCCGCGACGTTCAACTCGCTGAACTCGGGCTATCTCGGCACGAAGCCGGCCAACTCGCTGCAAATCATCACGACAGGCGGCTCGTACGATTTCGGCCCGGCAAAGATCGGCGCGGTGTATTCGAATACCAAGTACATGAATATCGGCGCATTCGGTGGCGCGACCGCGACGTTCAACAGCTATGAGTTGAACGCGCTCTATCGCTTCACGCCGGCGCTGTCTCTGTCGGGGGAATACAACTATACGAAGGGGAACGCGGTGAAGGGCGACATCGGCGACCAGAAGTACAACCAGTTCTCGTTGCTGGTCGACTACGCGCTGTCCAAGCGTACCGATGTCTATCTCCTCGGCACCTTCCAGACCGCAAGCGGCACGAGCTCCACCGGCGCTGCGGCGGTTGCGGATATCGGCAGTCTCGGCGATTCGTCGAACAATCATCAAGCCGTGGCGCGCGTCGCGATTCACCACAAGTTCTAGGCGCGCTCGTTTTCCACGAAAGAAGCCCAGTGCGGCGATTAATGCACTGGGCTTCTTTCGTTCACGCATTCAAACATCGCGCGCAAACGCTTCACGCTGCAATGCTGCCAGGTTATTTCGCGCTGACGGCCACACCGCGAACCTTGGCGACTTCGCCAGCGGTGACGGCCGCCGCGCGATTTCCCCAACTGCTTCGCACAAAGCTCAATAGATCCGCGATCTGCTGATCGGTCAAACGCCAGCCGAAGTCGGGCATGGCGAGCGGCGTCGGCGCGGCTGCGGTGGACGGCATATGTGAGCCGCTCAATACGATATGAATCAGCGATGCCGGATCGCCGCTCAGCACCGATGCATTGCCCCTGAGACTGGGGAAAGCCGGCATTGCGCCGGTGCCATCCGTGCGGTGACAGGCCGCGCAATTGTCCAGATAGAGATGGGCGCCGGTCGAATCGATGTGACCGGCTCGGAGCGCGATAGCCGTCTGTTCCGCGCGACCAGTTTGCTGCGTGGCGGGCGGCGTCGCGCCCGCTTGCAATGATGGCGACGTCAGATACGTTGCAATCGCGTTCAGATCGTCGTCGTGCAGATATTGCGTGCTGTCGTCAATGACTTCCGTCATCGGGCCGAATGCCGCGCCGTCATGCAAACGCCCACTGCGCAGATAGGCGACGAGATCCGCCTTGTTCCATACCCTGTCGCTGTCCGATGTTTGCGCCTTGTGTCCGCGCAGGTTGGGCGCATACCAGCCCGCGAGCGTATTGCCGGACAGGAACGCGGTGTTGTCCTTCTCGTCGAGTACGCTCTCCTGCCCGAGCATGCCGTGCGGCGTATGACATGCGCCGCAATGTGCGAGCCCTTGCACCAGATACGCGCCACGATTCCATTCGACGCTCTGGTGCGGATCGGCTTGATAGGGCAGTTGCTCATGCGCATACAAACGATCCCACACGGTCATCAGCGCGCGAACGTTGAACGGGAAGCGGAGTTCGGATGCACGATCCTTCTGCCCGACGGGTTTGACGCCTTGCATGAAGTAGCGATAGAGCGCATGCATATCGGCGTCGTCGATCTTCGCGTACGACGGATACGGCATTGCCGGATACAGGCGATGGCCGTCTTTGGCAATCCCTTGACGCAACGCCGCAGCGAAGTCCTCGTAGCTGTATCCGCCGATTCCGGTCGATGCGTCCGGTGTGATGTTGGTCGAATAGAGCGTGCCGAAGGGCGTCGCGAGCGGCAGACCGCCCGCGAACGGTTGCGCCTTGTTCACCGTGTGACAGGCCGCGCAATCGCCGACTTTCGCGAGATAGGCGCCTTTGACTAACTGCGCGTCGACGGTCACTGGCGTGGGCGTGGCATTCAAAGTTTGCGCGTTCGCACCGCCGCCGGGCGCGCCGCTGCACATCAGCGCAAACACGGGAATCAGGTACTGTCTCAAGCGACCGAATTTGATTGTCATGACGGTCGCTCACGCCTGAACCAGCGGGCCGGGATTCTTCAGATACGTCTCGCGGATCGCTTTCGCCGCGTAGTACGTCATGGCGCCGATCGTGCCGGTCGGATTGATGCCGAGATTTTGCGGAAACGAACAGGCGCCGGCCACGAACACATTCGGGACATCCCATGACTGAAGATATTTATTCACCACGCTGTTGTCCGGCCGGTCGCCCGCAATCGCGCCACCGGTCGTATGGGTGCTCTGATACGGACCGACGTCGAAGTGATCGCCCGGTTTGCCCGCGTTGATCGCAACCGATTGCGGTTTCGGGTTCATCGCGCGCGCGACATCCGCAGCCTTGTGGCTGACGAACTGCGTCATACGGCCTTCGTTGTCTTTCCAGTCGAACGTCATGCGCAATAGCGGCAGACCATACGCATCCTTGTAAGTCGGATCGAGATCGAGATAGTTGTCGCGGTACGACATCACCGAGCCTTGCGTGGAGATGGCGAACGAATGCAGATAGTGGTCTTTCACGGCTTTCTTCCACCCCGAGCCCCACTTCGGCGTGCCGGGCGGCACGAGGGCCTGCGCGATCGGACGGCCGCCCGTCACCGTCGCAAACGTAATCGCACCACCGATGAAATTCAGCGGACCATGATCGAAGTTGTCGGCATTGAAATCGTCATAAACGACGCCGCCCGCTCCCGTACCGATGAACGGATTGATCGCGACGTCCTTGTCGAAGAAGACCGGAATCTTGCTGTTCTTCTGATACGCGTAGTTCTTGCCGACAGTGCCTTCGCCGGTGGCCGGATCGTATGGCTTGCCGATACCCGATAACAGCAGCAGGCGCACGTTGTGCATCTGGTACGCGCACAAGGCGACGATATCCGCCGGCTGCTCGACAGTGTGTCCTTGAGCGTCGATATAGGTAACGCCGGTGGCGCGTTTGCCGGTCGCGTCGAGATTGACCTTGACGACCGCCGAGCGGTCGCGCAATTCGAAATTCGGCTTTCTCGCGAGCGCCGGAAGAATGCAGGTCTGCGGCGACGCTTTCGAAAACATGTAGCAGCCGAACAGCTCGCAGTAGCCGCAGAAGTTGCACGGCCCTAGCTGCATGCCATACGGGTTCGTGTACGCCTTCGACGCAATCGACGCAGGCGTCGGATACGGGTGAAAGCCGACTTCGCGCGCGGCCTGCTCGAACAGCATCGACGGATACGCGGTGGGCAAGGGCGGCAATGCGTAATCGCGCGAGCGGGGCGCTTCGAACGGATTACCGCCGCCGACCGATTGCCCGTTGAGATTGCCCGCCTTGCCCGACGTGCCGGCGACATATTCGAAGCGGTCGTAGAACGGCTCGAGTTCGGCGGCGCTGACGGGCCAGTCCTGAATCGTCATGTCGTCGGGAATGAAGCCCTTGCCGTAGCGTTGCTCGTAGTGGCTGCGCAGCTTCAGGTCGGCATCGGTCGCGCGATACGTAAAGCCGTTCCAGTGCACGCCCGAGCCGCCGACGCCGTCGCCGAACAGAAAGGCGCCGTACTGGCGTAACGGTAGCGCGACTTCCTGCGCCTTGCGGCGGATCGTGACAGTCTCATGCGCGAGGCTTTGCATCAGCCTGAAGCGCTGCACGTAGGTCAGTTCGTCTGCGATCTTCGGGTACGCGAAGTCGGGATACGTATCGCGGTTTTCACCGCGTTCGAGGCCGACCACGGTGAGGCCGGCGTTCGCCAGTTCGATCGCCATGATCGAACCCGACCAGCCCATGCCGACGACCACCGCGTCCACTTTGGGTTTACTGATGTTCGCCATGTGTCTCCTCCTGGCGTGTGTTTTATATGGTGCTGCTGCTGCGAGCGTTGCCAGATGAAAACGGCTAGACCTTGCCTTCGATCGTCACGGATCCGAGCGGATAGACTTTGCCGGGTTGCGCGACCCAGTCGAGATAGTCGGCGCGTGCGCCGGGAAATCCGATCATGGTCCAGCTCGCGGCGTGCTTGTTGCCGCCGTGAATCGGATCGGAGAAATAGCCTTCTTTCGTGTTCTGCCACAGCAGCGCGATGAAATGACCGGCCGAGGTTTGCTCGAATTTGACCTTGCCGCTATCCATGCCATGCAGCAGCGTGTCCTGTTGCGCGGTCGTCAATTGCACGAACGGCTTGCCGCCGAAGTGCGCCTTGCAATAGGCGTCGAGCGCCGCGATGCCGGTGCGGTACAGGTCGCGAGGGGACATGGGACTTTGATAGCCGGCGAGCGGGGTTGCGTCCGGATGAAACGGGCCGTGCATATACCACGCTGCCGCGTGACCGAACGCGCCTTCCATCTGCCGGTCGATGAATGCCGCGACGTCGAGTTCGAGCGCGCCCGGTCCTTCCGCATCGGCGGGAATCAGGCGGTCGATCACGGCTTGCAGAACGCTCCACTCGTCGGGCTTGAAGAACTTCGGCTGGTACGGTGTCGCGCTAGATCCGTCGCTGCCAGCGCTGGTCGACGCCGCTGCTGACGCCGTCATGCCGCCGGGTCGATCGCACGCGGCTAGGCCGCCCGCCACCGGCAACACCGCGACGCTTTTGATCAGGAACCGGCGCCGTGATGAAGCGATTGGCGGCGTCGCTGACGCGGCAGCGGGTTTGTCGTCCATGATGAACTTCTCCGTGCATTAAAAAGGCATCCTGATCGATCCGGCTTGCGAGCGTGTCATTCGATCAACGCAAGCGGCGCAAAACGGCGACCCTTGGGTCTACTTCAACGCGTCCGCGCCCGCCTTGCAGATATCCGCATCCTGGTCGCCGCTGCCGCCGCTGCATCCGATCGCTCCGACGATCTTGCCGCCGATCACGAGCGGATAGCCGCCGGGCGAGGCGACCACTGAAGGATCGAGCGTCGCCGAAGCGGTGTGGCCGGCTTCGAAGGCGTTATAGAACGTGCGCGTATCGCGGCGAAAGCGCGCGGCGGTCGCGGCCTTGCGCAGCGCGATTTTCGGCGACGAGTTCTGCGTGTTGTCCATCTTCGCGAACGCGACGAGTTCTCCGCTGGGATCGGTCACAGCGATTGCTTCGGGCCAGCCGTGCCGCGCGGCTTCAGCCTCGGCGGCTTCGAGCGCCTGGTTGGCGCTTTGCAGGCTGATCGGCATGCCGTATGGAATATCGAACGGCGAGTGCGCCGGCAGGCCACCGGCCGACGGTTGCGACGCGGGCGTCTGCGCGATGGCGTTCGCGCCGCTCAGTACCGCGCACAGCGAGAACAGCGCGGGCAACGAGGCTTGGATGATTCGCTTGCTGGACATATTGGATTCCCGTGGTGTGGCCGATAAAAGGCGTCGAGCATTGGTGGTGGATGACAGCTTCGCCCGATGCGGCAAACACATCGGGCGAAGCGCGTCACGCTCAGTCGAGCGAAGTCCAGCGCGTACCCAGCGCTTCCGTGATGGCGGCAGCGTCGAAGCGATACGCCATCAGCGCCGCAAAACCGCGCCGTCCGTCGATGGACGCAGCCGCGCTCGTGAAGCCGTGCTTCGCGATCATCGCGGCTTCGAGCGCGTCCGCTGCGGCCTTGCCGATCTCGATGGCTTCCATCGCGTGGTCCGCGTTGTGCGCGAGGCCCGCGGCCTGGGTTGCGGCGACGCCGAGCGCGTGACGTGTATGCACTTCGTCGAGACGCAGCAGGCGCGAGACTGCCAGCACCGCGCCCAGCAAGCCCACCGACGACGCCACATTCCAGCGCGCGCGGAATTCAACGCTGTCGACCGCGCTGAGAATACGCGCGGCGGCTTCGATGCCGATCGCGGCCGCGGCGATCGCATCGCTTTCGGATGAGTCGAGCGTGTCGCCAGCTGCGATCACGGCGGCGAGCACCGGCATTGCCGGCGACGCGGCGGCCTGCGTCGCGAGCGACGCGCCGAGAATCCATGCGCGGGTGCGGGAATCGGTCGTCGCGCTGCCTTGCGATTGCAGCAGTGCGCTGATCTGCTCGGTGGAGCGCGTCGCCGGATCGGTGATCAGGCGCGCGTGGGTGAGCGCGTCGCGGGCGGCGTCGAGTGCGGCGTCGGCCGAGGCGGGCAGCGCGGCGATCGCGAAGCCGACGAGCGCGTCGGACACGACGGAATGTTGAGCGGCGTTATGCATGATTCAGTTCCTCAGACGGTGCGCAGAGTGCAAAGAGCGCGTCGAGATTGGCGGCCGTGTCGAGTGTCGCCACGGCGGCAGCGAGTTGAGCGGCGATGCCGTCGCCCAACTGCGAATCCACCAGCAGACGGACCTTGTGCATCAGTTCGTCGTCGGTCAGCGGACGCGCGAGGCTGCCGCGCGCATGGTCGACGTGATGTTCGACGACCGTGCCGTCCTTCAGCGTTGCCGCGATAAAGACTTCGTCGCGATTGACCGAGGCGTCGGGTGCGAGCCTGGTCAGCGCGCGCACCGCCGTGACGTCGTCCCGCACCACGCGCGCGTCTTCGTATTGCGCGAGACCGACCTGGCCGTCGCACAGCGCGGCCGCCACGCCATGAATCGCGCTGAAGCGCGCCTGCAGGCCGTCCTTCGGCTGCGGATTGCCCATCAGTTCGGGCACGAGCGGATGGCAGCGCAGGGTGATCGACTCGATCGACTGCACGTCGTCGATTTGCGGTGCGAGCGCGAGTCCCGCGTCGATCGCAGGGTGCGCGACGATGCCGCACGGATACGGCTTGTACGTGTTGAAGAGCAGTTCCCAGCGCTCGCCGAACGCGCCGTTCATCAGCTCGAAATCGACCTTGGTCGACATCGAATGCGAGTAGCCGCCGGCGGCTTCGAAAATATCGGCGGTGGCGCGCAGGCCTTGCTGCGCGAGACGCGCGGCCGCAATGCCGTTCGCAGCCGCCTTGCCGGGGTGATAGGGCTTGGTCATCGTGCCGAACGCTTCGCGCTGGCCGACGAACATCGAGGCGGCGATCGACACCGCTTGCGCCAATCCCGCTTCGTCGAGACCGAGCAGCAGCGCGGCCGTTACCGCGCAGCCGATCACGCCGCACGTGCCGGTGATGTGCCAGCCGCGATCGTAGTGTTCCGGCGAGATCGAGACGCCGACCCGCAACTGCGCTTCGCAGCCGAGCGTGAAGGCGGTCAGCGCGGCTGCGCCGGTGGGCCGCGTGTCCGGCGCGAGGGCGGTCAGCACGGCGAGCACCGAAGCGGCGGGGTGAATGACGGTCGCGAGATGGGTATCGTCGAAATCGTCGAGATGGCCGGCAAAGCCGGTCGCGAGCGCTGAAAAATGCAGATCGACTTTTTCGCTGCGGCCCGGCACCGGCGCGATCTGCGCGACGCCAAGTTCGGCGGCGGCGGCGAGGATCGCGTCGACACCGGGATGCCGCGACGCGCCGATCGACGTGCCGATCACATTGATCAAAGAACGCCTGGCTTCCTCTGCGACCGGAACCGGCAGCGGACGCTGCGCCAGTGCGAAAAGGCCGTGCGCGAATGCGGCGGCGATGGAACTCATTGAGACAACTCCTCCAGACGAATGCCGTTGGTCTTCGGCCCTAGCAGCCCGACCATCACGACGATCACAAACATGGCTGACGAAATCAGCACGAACACGGCGGGCACGCCCGAATGCTTCAGCAATGCCGCCACCCAGAAACCGACGAAGATCGAACTCAGACGGCTCCAGCTAAAAACGAAACCGACGGCGCGGGCGCGAATCCGGGTCGGATATAGCTCGGCCTGATAGGTGTGAAAGATGCCGATCAGCCAGTTGTTCGCGATCGTCACGGCGCTGCCGAACAGCAGGATCAGCACGGGTTCGCGCACCATGCCGAACAGCACCCCGGCCACCGCGACGACGATCGCGCAGCCGACCAGTTGCCACTTGCGCTGGACGCGCTCGGCCCACGCCATCGCGCCGAGCGCGCCAAGCGGCGTCGCAAATGCGATCACCATCGTGTAGAGCAGCGAATGCGTGATCGTGATGCCCTTCGTGTAGAGCAGCACCGGCACCCACGCGCCGAAGCCGTACACGCCGAAGGTCTGGAAGAAGTTGAAGAACGACAGCATCACCGTGCGGCTCAAGTAGCGGCCTTTCCACATCTCCGACCATGAACCGCCGCGCTCGCCGGCTGGCGGTTCCGGCGTGTGGTGCGCCGGTGCCTGCAACGGGCGGCCGGTTTCGGCGACCACGCGGGCCTCGATCGCATCGACGATGGCACGTGCTTCGTCGACACGGCCTTTGCTTTCGAGCCAGCGCGGCGACTCCGGCAGTCCGCGCCGCATGAACCAGATCAGCACGGCGCCGGCCGAGCCGATGATCATCACCCAGCGCCAGCCTTCGAGACCGAGGATCGTGTGCGGCACAAGCAGAAACGACAGCACCGCGACGGTCGGCACGGAAGTCAGGATCACGAGGATGCTGAATGCGCTGTAGCGGCCGCGTGTGTGATACGGCGTCAGCTCGGAAATATAAGTGTCGACAGTAATGAGTTGCACGCCGATCCCGAGACCCGCGACGAAGCGCCAGAGATCCATGGATTCCGGCGAATGCTGGAATGCGGCGGCGAAGGTCGCGACCGAATAGATCAGCATCGCGCAGGTGAACACGGCGCGTCGTCCGAAGCGGTCGGTGAAGCCGCCGAGCGCCACCGTGCCGACGAACATCCCGGCGAAAAACGAGCCGAGAAAGCTGGCGAAGCCGTTGACGTCGAACAGGCCGGCCGTGGTGGCGCGGTACAGACCACTGCCGATGAGTCCCAGTGAGATATAGGCGGCCATGAACATTTCATAAAACTCGAACCAGCCGCCGATCGCGATGCGCGCGACGAGGCCGCTGAAATAACGCGTCGGCGGCAGGCGGTCGAGCCGCGCCGAAACGCTGGCTTCGACGGCGGTTGCGCCGGCGATCTCCTTTTCGATGTACATGCTTGCGTCTCCGATCTGGACTTAGCGTCCTATATTGGTAGTGTCGACACTTTCGCCAAGTGTATGGCGAATCACAGGGAGATTTCAAGAAATATTCGACGAACTGTGCACACTTAGGGAAATCGAGCAGGGAGCCGCACCGGCCTGGCCAGCCGCTGGTTTGCTAGAATCCGTCCACGCAGCCGGGCGGCACGCCAAGGGATATCGAGGAATAACGGGATGGACGAAACTGTCGACACACGCGACGAAGAGGAGCAGGGCGACGCATCGCCGGTCGGGGAGATCGTCGACTGGGTGGCGCGCGGCATCATCGAAGGACGGCTGCAACCGGGCGACGACCTGAATTCGGTCGATCTCGCGAAACGCTTCAACGTCAGCCGCACGCCGGTGCGTGAAGCGCTGTTCGTGCTGAATCGCGAACGGCTGGTCGACTGGTCGCCGCGGCGGCGTCCGCGCGTGTCGTCGATGACCCTCACGGAAGTACGCGAGATCTATCAACTGCGCGTGCTGTTATATGGGCAGGTGTCGCTGGCAATCGTCGAACACGCCACCGCCGAGGACCTCGAGTCATTGTGGCGCGCGCACGCGCGTCTCGCCGATGCGGCCGCGCGCGCCGACGTCGACGGCTATTTCTGGGCTAATGTCGCGTTTCGCGATGAGGAATTGCGGGTGAGCCGTAACGGCATCTTCAAGGAAGTGCTCGATTCGATGCGGATGCGCACCAACCGGCTGCGGCACCTCAGCACGTCGTTGCCCGGACGCATGCAGCGCTCGTGCGCCGATCACCAACGGTTGTGCGAGGCGTATGCCGAGCGCGACGGCACGCTCGCGGCGGCGCTGAACCGGTCGATCGTGTTGACTGCATTGCAGGCAATCGAGCAGGCGTGGGAGACGGAATTCGTCAAGGGTTGACGCGCTTCATCGGCGCGGCTTGAGGCAAGCGGCGGTTCGGTCAGGTGTCGTCAACGGCGAAACCTGGTTTTGCCGCCGGGAAGATCTTCAGAATAAAATTCGGTCCCGTGCGTCTAGCGACAAGCACGGGACCTGCACGGCATGTCATTCATTTGCCGAAGTACGGGGTGCAGAAGCTGACCGGACCGACACAGGTCGATTGCGTCGCCGTGTGCGCCGGACCGCCTGACGACGTGCTGTTCGCCGGCACACCGCCGTAGCCCTGCGCCGCCTGTTGATGCGTGGATTGCGCCGTGACTTTCGCTTCGGCGGCCTGGATGTCGGCCGGGTAGTTGGCATCTTCGGATCGCGCCGGGTTATAGCCGGCCCGTTCCACCTGCACGAGATCGCTGCGGACCTCGGCGCGCGTCACCGGCCCATTGGATTGCGCGAAGCTGAGCACCGGAGCGGACAAGGCGGCAGCAGCGAGGGCGAGGCAAACAATAGCTTTCTTCATGATTCAGACTCCGAAATAAATACGATGGTTGATTGAGGGAAATTCGCTGAATAGCAGCAGCTAATTCGACGCTACTGGTATTGCGCGGGTCTTTCTTCCTTGAGCGTCTGGAAGCCATATTGCGCTTCCGCACCTGACGCGATCCCCACCGGTTCATTACGAAATTGACATGTTGGGCCTGCCCCCGTTTCAGGTTCCGGGCGCTTACTCGAGCACTGCTTCGATCAGGCGCGGGCCACGCTGCGCGATCGCCGAAGCGAACGCCTGCTCGAAAGCGCGGCGGGAATTCGCGCGGACGGCGCCGACACCCAAGCCCTGTCCGATCGAAACCCAGTCCAACGCCGGGGTGCCCAGATCGAGCATGGCGCCCGAGTTCGGTCCATTCGAAGACGCGCCCACGCGCACCAGTTCGTTGTTCAGCACCTTGTAACCGCGATTGGCAAACACGACGGTCACGATGTCGAGGTTCTCGCGCGCCTGAGTCCAGAGCGACTGCACGGTGTACATTGCGCTGCCGTCGCCGACCAGCGTTACAACCTTGCGGTCCGGGCGCGCAATGGAGGCGCCGGTCGACACGGCCATCATGCTGCCGATCGCGCCGCCGGTCAGATTGAGAAAATCGTGCGGCGCGGTGTTATTCAGGAGGTCGTAGTAAGGCAGTGTCGACGAAACGCCCTCGTCGGCGACGATCGCGTTCGTGGGCAGATGCATGGCCACGATCTGCGCGATGCTTTTCGCGTCGAGTGCGCCGTCGAGTGACAAGGCAATCGCTTGCCGAGCGACGACGCGTTCCTCGACGCCTCGCGCATTCACGGCGTCCATGAGCGCTGCCAGTGCGGCCGCGCCGTCTTCGTGCGGATGACTTAGCACGGCGATCTCGCAGGCGTCGGGCGTGAGCCAGCTGGGTTTGTCGGGATACGCGAAGAAACTGACCGGGGGACGCGCGCCGACCAGAATCAGCAGCTCTGTCTCGGCGAGGAATTCAGTGGCGTGCTCGCCGAAGTAGGGAAGCCGCTCGACCTGTACACGACCCGCGCCGCGTTCCAAACGTGGTGCAAACGTGTCGGACACCAACCGCGCCCCGGTCTTCGCCGCGATTTTGCCCGCCGCGACCAGACCTTCGCCGAGAAGCGCGTCGCCTCTGACGAGGAGGACCGCCTTTAAGCCTGCCTGCAGTTTGCTGGCTACCCGGTCGATAGTCGAACCGGCCGCGTGTGTGCGCGGCTGAAGCGGCAGCGGAGCGGCAACTTCAACCGCCGGATCCCAGGCGGTGTCGGCCGGGAGAATCAGCGTCGCGATCTTGCCCGGCGCTTCCCGCGCTGCGCGCACGGCGCGTGCCGCATCCGCGCCGACAGAACGGGCGCTCGTGGACGAATGAACCCAGTCCGACACCGGGCGTGCAAAGCCGGCGATGTCCGAGGCGAGCGGCGCGTCGTACCGTGCGTGCGACGACGCATGGTCCCCGACGATATTCACGATCGGACTGGACGCCCGGCGCGCGTTGTGAAGATTGCTCAGGCCGTTTGCCAGCCCCGGTCCCAGGTGCAGAAGCGTGGCGGCCGGCTTGCCGGCCATGCGTGCGTAGCCGTCGGCGGCGCCCGTCACGACATTTTCCTGAAGACCCAGCACGGGTCGCATTTCTTTCACCGCGTCGAGCGCGGCGACGAAATGCATTTCCGATGTGCCCGGGTTTCCAAAACAGACTTCCACGTCGCTAGCAACCAGCGACTTCAGCAGACTTTCTGCACCGTTCATGGTGTTGCTCCAAAGATGTCGAAAAGGGGCGCCGCTGTCTGACGGATTCGGACGCAGTGCCGGCTTGACGACCATTCTGAATAGTCCTACTGTGAGTAACAATCGAGGCAGATTGGAAACTTAGTTACATCATGCGTAAAAATCTGGATTACGGACTGCTTCACGCCATGACGGCGTTTGTCAGGGTGGTGGATGCCGGAACCTTCACGTCGGCCGCCGAGCAGATGGAGTTGACGACCGCACAGATCTCGCGGCTCGTATCCGGCCTGGAAGAGCGCCTGCGCACCAAACTGCTGCAGAGAACGACCCGCCGGATTGCGCTTACCAGCGCCGGCGAGACGTATGTGACTCAGTGCCGGGATATCCTGGAGCGCGTGAATGTGGCGGAGGCGTACGCATCAGGGGCAACGATCGAGCCGGCGGGGCGGCTCAGGGTTCAATGCATGGGTAGCTTCGGGAATTACTATGTGGTCCCGCTGATCGCCGAATTCTGCGCGGCGTTTCCCAAAGTAAGCATCGAGTACGCGACTTCACAGTACGCGCCGGCGCTGCTTGCGGAGGGCATCGACGTGGGCATCTACCTGTCGCGACAACTGTCGGATTCGGGATTGGTGGCGCTGCCGCTGGGTACGGTGTTCGGTGTGATGTGCGCGGCGCCCGCCTACATTAAACAGTACGGTACGCCCCGGCATCCGCGCGACCTGGCGAACCATGCCTGCATTCGGCTGATCAATCCTTCTGTGACCTCGGAGTGGGAACTGATGTCGGGCAAGCGGACCTATCAGGCGCAAGCCGTCGGCCCCATCATTGCGGACAATCCCGACGTCCTTCTGAAGACCGCGGAGCAAGCTAGCGGTATAGCATTGTTGCCGTGGTTCACGGCCAGGGATTCGATACGTGACGGGCGTCTGGTTCGCGTTCTTCCGTCGTGGCGGTCGCCTGACGTCACGGTCTCCGCGTTGTATCCCTCCAGACACTTTCTCGACGCCAAGACCAAGGCGTGGCTCGATATGCTCAAGGCCCGAGTGACGCCCGCGCTGATCAAAGACGCTTCGATGTTTCTGTGACGCGGAAGGCTCTCGGCGGTTAGCAGGCCTGTGCTGTCGTCTCGTAGGACGAATCCCGCTGCTAGCCGCCTCTGGCAAAAGGTTGCGCCATGCGTTAATGCATGACGGGTGTGCATATTTGTGAGTTTTCATACCGGTTTGCATGGGTCACTATTCGCTTCATCTGCTTTTCCTCTTACCGGTATCTGCAAGGAGCGTTGACCATGACAATGCAAGCCCTCGTTCTCTCCCAGTACAACGGACCGCTGGAACTCACCACCTTGGCGCGCCCCGAACCGTTGCCCGGCCAGGTATTGGTGCGCGTCGCGGCGGCCGGTCTCAACCCGCTCGACACGAAAATTCGCTCAGGTGGCGCCGCTCATGCAAAACATCCGCTGCCGCTGGTGCTCGGCATCGACATGGCCGGCGTGGTCGAGGCGGTGGGCGCGGGCGTGACCCGCTTCAAAGCGGGCGACGAGGTCTACGGCATGACCGGCGGCGTCGGCGGCATCCAGGGTTCGCTTGCACAATATGCCGCCGTCGACGCGGATCTGCTCGCATTGAAGCCCGCCAATCTGTCGATGCGCGAAGCCGCCTCTCTGCCGCTGGTGTTCATCACCGCGTACATGGGAATCGTGGATCGCGCGAAGCTTCAGGCCGGACAAACGGTGCTCGTGCAAGGCGGCGCGGGTGGCGTGGGCCACGTCTCGGTGCAACTTGCGCGGGCGCTCGGAGCGCGGGTGTTCGCCACGGCGAGCGCACGCGATCACGACGAACTCACACGCCTCGGCGCCACGCCGATCGATTACGCCGCGCAGAACGTCGAGCAATACGTCGCCCAGCATACGGGCGGCGCGGGCTTCGAGGTGGTCGCCGACACGGTGGGCGGCGCAACGCTCGATGCATCGTTCGCGGCGGTCAAGCATTTTGGCCATGTCGTCAGCGCGCTCGGCTGGGGTACGCATGCACTCGCGCCGCTGTCCTTTCGCGAGGCGACGTATTCCGGCGTGTTCACCCTGCATGCGCTGCTGAGCGGCGAGAATCGGGCGCATCACGGTGAGATGCTCGGCGAGGCGACGCGCCTCGCCGAAGCGGGTCAATTGACGCCGCGGCTCGATCCGCGCCGCTTCGATCTTCGCTCGGCGGAACAGGGGTACGACGCAATCAGCGATCGCAGCGCGCGGGGCAAAATCGTCGTCGATATCGAGTGACGCTGGTTGCGCCGGTCGGCGGCCGCGAGTGATTTCAGCGGCGGTCAGATGCCTATCCGGCGTTGGCGAGTCTGTCGACGACAACGTCGATCAGCGCCCGCAACCGCCCCAGCCGCCGAAGGTCGCGATGGTAGCCGAGCCAGACCTCACGGCCCGGCGGCGTTTCGCCGAGGTCGATGCGCCGCAGTCCCGGCGTGTTGTCGCCGAGCGCGGACGGCAGGACCGCGAAGCCGCCGCCCTCGGCGCACATGCGCGCCTGGACGCCACGATTGTTGCTGGCGTACGCAACTCGTGCATTCGGCAGCATGCGGCGAATCCACGTCACGTCGGGCAACGCCTCGAAGGCGCTGTCCATCGTGATCAGCGATTGCCCCGCGCCATCGCCGGCCTGCGGTGCAACCAGATCGGCGTGCCCGTACAGCGCGTAGTTCAGATCCATGATCTTTCGCTGGATCACGTCGGGTTCGTCGAAAGGCGTGATGCGAAACACGAGATCCGCCTCACGGCGCGAGAGACTGTAGCGTCGCGAATCGGTGATCAACTCGATCGACAGTTGCGGATGCCGCGACAGAAACGTGGCGAATACCGGTGTCAGCACATGAATGCCAAACCAGTCGGACGACGACACGCGCAGCGAGCCCGTCAACTGCTGCGTGGTCCCGGCAAGCGAACGTGTGAACGCGAGCGCTTCTTCCTCCATTCGCTCCGCGAAACTCAATACCGCATGGCCTTCGTCGGTCAGGACGAAGCCGTCGGCGGTGCGCTGGAACAGCGCCTGGCCGACCGCGTTTTCGAGCGCACGCAGCCGGCGGCCCATGGTGGGCTGGGTCTGCCCCAGTTGGCGCGCGGCTGCGCCGAGTGTGCCGCAACGGGCAATCGCGAGAAACACGCGGACATCGCCCCAGTCCATTGTCATTTCGTTCATAGCAGGATGTGCTCGTGCGGCAGGCGGGCTTATCGTACCGAACTTCGAGGTTTGGCGTTTGGGCGATGCCGACGACCGCATCAGCTTCGGAACGGTCTTTGCTTAATGGGTAAGAACATCGGCAAGCTTGCAGCGACCGGCGAGTTTCGCTCACATACTCGTGAAAATTTCTGCCTTAACGACCACGTCGATACCGGACTACGCTGGACGTGCAGAGTCAGTTAGTAAGCCAAGCGTTCTCTGTGTCCTAATAGCTCAATCATCCTGCCTGTAACGTTAAACGGAGACGACATGATCCAGATGATCGATATTGGCGCGGTCGCCGGCGACACGCCGCAAGGATATTCAAACAAGGTACTGACGAGCGTCAATGACCACGACGTCCATTTGAGCGTCATGGACGCGCCATTTTTCTGGCACTTTCATCCGGATTCGGACGAGACATTTCTCGTCGTCGAAGGCGTTCTTACCATCGACGTCGAAGAGGGATCAATCGACCTGCAAGCCGGCCAATTGCTGACCGTGCCCGCAGGTACGCGGCATAGAACGCGGCCTGGTGGCGCACGTTCTGTCAATCTCACGGTTGAAAAGAACGGTGCGACAACTGTCCAGTGCGATGCGCCGCCGCATTGGACAGGTCGTTCTGAGTGACAGCACCGGCGGCAATCAGGCAACTATCCGCGCTCCGCCTGGCAAGTCGCGCCCATCACGGCTGGCCGTCCGACGATCGCCAGCGTCAGCAGCACTGCCGCCAGCTCGCTGGCCGCCGCGACCCATCCGAGGCTACCCACGCCGCCGTGAGCCAGGGTCAGTGCGCCGAGCGCGGCGCCTATCGAGAAACCGATATACATGAACGATGCATTGAGCGACAGCACGATCGATGCGACCTTGAGGCCGGCGATGTCGATGAGCCGCGCCTGCTGCGCCGGATAGAACGCCCAGTGCGCGACGCCCCACAACGCGATGGCCACGAGCACGGGCATGAGTGCGGCCCCGGGTGACAGGAAGCGCGCGCTGATCGACAGCGTGGCGAAGGCGAGGCCCGACAGCGCGATCGTCGGCACGATCACGGCCAGCGGCCCGAACCGGTCGCTGGCGTTGCCGCCGGTCACGACGCCGGCTGCGGCAGCGAGCCCCCACATGAACATCACCATGCCGATCTGCGCACCGGCCAAGCCGGTGACACTGGCGAGAAACGGCGAGAGATACGTGTAGACCGTGTAGGCGCCGGTGGCCCAGAGCGTGGTCGTCAGCAGCGTTGCCAGCACGACCGGGTTGCGCGCCACCGCGATGCGTTCGCGCAGCGTCGCGGTCGGAATGCCCGCTCCGATGTCACGCGGCAGCCCGATGACCAGGCCGGCCGCGGCGAGCGTCGCCAGGCCGGCGACGCCGGCAAACGTCATACGCCAGCCAAGTGCATGACCGACGACCGCGCCGAGGGGCACGCCGAGTGCGATGGCGATCGTGATGCCGCCATTGACCACCGCGATCGCGCGGCCGCGGCGTTCGGGCGGCACGATCACGCTCGCCAGCGCATTCGCACCCGGCACATACAGACCGGCAGACAGCGCCAGCAGCACGCGCGCGCCCACCAGCGCCCAGAAGTTCGGCACGACCATGGCAAGGACATTGGAGAGCGCGAAGGCGATCATGCTCGCGAGCAACAAGGTGCGGCGATTCAGACTGCCGCTTAGCGCCGTCAACACCGGCGAGCTGAGACCATAGGCCAGAGCGAAAACGGTGACCAGCTGGCCCGCGGTTTCGATCTTCACCGAGAGATCGGCGGCGAGTCCGGGTAACAGCGGGGAGATCATGAAGCCTTCGGTGCCGATCGCGAAAGCGCCGAGCGCCAGCCAGTAGATCGGAGCGGGGAGAGCGGAGGTAACGTGTGCGGATTTCATGCAATGCCTCAGGGCGAAAGTGATGCGTTGCATGATTCTGAGGGCGGCGTTCCCGGCCATCAATATGCTAGAGTTCCCGACTTATCGGACACCAATGTCCGCAATCGTGGGGATGCGGCGTGGACAGTCTCAACGCACTCAAAGTCTTTTCCCGCGCTGCGGAGTTGCGCAGTTTCACGGATGCCGGCCAGCAACTCGGCCTGTCTTCATCCGCGGTCGGTAAAGCCGTGGCACGGCTCGAGAAACGCCTCGGCGTGCGCCTTTTCCACCGCAGCACGCGCAGCATCACGCTGACGCACGAAGGCCACCAATTCCTCGAGAGTTGTCGCCGCATCTTTTCCGAAATCGACGCGATCGAGTTCGGCTTCGCGCAAGCCAAAGGTGCGCCCACGGGCCGGCTTCGCGTGAGTTTGCCGATGGTCGGTATGCTGATGATGCCGACCTTGAGCGGCTTCATGCGCGCCTATCCCGAGATCGAACTCGATCTGGATTTCAGCGATCACCTGGTGGATGTCGTCAACGATGGCTTCGACGTCGTCGTGCGCACCGGCGACGCCAGCGACTCGCGGCTGATCGCGCGCACGCTCGGCGCTTACCGGCTTCAACTCGTCGGCGCGCCGTCTTACTTTGCTCGCGCCGGTACGCCGTCGAAGCCCGAGGATCTGTTGAACCACGCCT
The DNA here is from genome assembly GCF_012689525.1 of Paraburkholderia aromaticivorans. Lineage (NCBI taxonomy): Bacteria > Pseudomonadati > Pseudomonadota > Betaproteobacteria > Burkholderiales > Burkholderiaceae > Paraburkholderia > Paraburkholderia aromaticivorans. The sequence goes on along the minus strand of NZ_CP051515.1, from coordinate 3,038,276 downwards.
GCTTGCATCATCGCTATCCGACCAGCGGCAAGTTGCAGCGCTGGCCTTTGGTGACGCCCGCTTCCGGCAATGACGTGGCGCTGCCCGTCACGGCCTCGTCGAGCACGATCGAGCCGCTGATCGCGCTCGCCGAGGAAGGGCTCGGCGTAACCTGCGTGCCGGACTTTGCGATCCGCCGGCAACTCACCGATGGCGGCCTCGTGACGGTGCTGGATGAATACGTCGAACACAGCGGCGTGTTCCGCGCGGTGTGGCCGTCGAGTCCGTACGTGTCGCCCAAGCTGAGGGTCTTCGTCGATTTCCTGGCGGCAAATCTGCTGCCCGCTGCGGATGCGAAACGGCACAGGACTCCGGCAAGAGGCAAGCGCTCGTAGCGCTCGAAGCTGTTGTACGGAAGCCGGGCGAGCGGCGAACTTCGCGCCGATGCGATGAATCGGTGAATTGACCTTGGGCGTATCCGGTCCGAACTGCTATCTTGAGTGAGTGTCGTCGGCACTGTCGGCAATCGAGCGCCTCGGATGCGCTAAAAAATTCCTGCTCAGAGGTGCATGATGGTCGAAGTTACCTGGCTTGTCGTGGCTGACGGAGGGCGCGCGCGTGTTTTCCGGATGCCTGGGCTTACGCTCGACTTGCAGCAGGTCGAAGTTCTCGTCAACGATGAATACACCGGTACGGCCCTGACCGAGAAAGACCGCGAGAAATTTGCAAAGCGAGTTGCCGACTATCTGGAGAAAGGGCGACTCCATCAACTTTACAATCGGCTGCGGCTCGCCATGGAGGCGAAATTTCTCGGCATGGTGCGTTCGAATCTGAGCGAGGAAGCGCGTCGAATGATATTCGAGCAGATCAGCGAAGATCTGTTGTCGCTCAGTACCCAGGAAATCGGGGCGCGTCTGCGGAAGTAGAGAGCGGCTGCGGAAAAATTTCACTGAGCCTGCGAGCGTTTTGCAGGGCCGGCTTTGCAGCGTTCAGGAACTGATGTCTGGCCCGTGCGATTTTTCTTCCGCATCGCGGAACCAGACCTCCGCGCGAGACCGGGCGCTGACCCAGGAGTGAGGCTGCTCCGATTCGAACTCACGATCGATGAACCGGTGGCCCCATTCGACCGCGTCTCTGATCGCTTCTTCTTCGGTCAGCCATTCGGGTTGAACGGTCATCGGGCGAATATCGACAACTTTACCCGCGCTATTTTTCAGGCTCACGCTCGCGATCCATGCGCCGAACTTGTTGGTCTCAGGGCGCACGACCATCTCGAACTCGCCGTAGAAAACAGTGGATGCTGGCATCGTTTTCTCCTTTAGCCTGCGTGTCGCTGCTAAGCGCCATCATGCCGTAATCTCAGTAGCGTGACCATGGTGATCGCAAGCTGGCGCGCACGAAGATGCGCACTCGTATGAAGAAACCGTACGTTTAACTCATCTTTGGCAAGGAGGCGCTATGGTACAAGAATTTTCATATAGACGATTTCAGTTCTCCGCGACGCTCTCGCCTCTGCAAGCAAGTCGAGGGACCGTCACGGTCGATGTCACGACCTCGGACGCTGAGCGCATCGCCGATCTTGGCACGCAGCGTTTCCTGCATGTGGAACGATGGGTGGAAAGAAACGATCCTGCTTTCCTTCAGGTCGTGGTCGACGAATGCAAAGTTGCCGTCGACCATTACGCGGACAACGTCGACGATAGTTGATGGCGCTGTCCCAACGTTCAGAGGGCCAATCACACAGAGGGAGAAGACCATGTCGGAGCAACAGAGTGGCTTGAGTGACGAGTTCATCGCGCAGCAGCGCAAGCGCCTGGAGGCGCTGCGTCGGGAACTGCTGGGCGGCGAGGAAGATACGATCGCAGACGGGAGAACGGCTCAGGAGGAGCACGGCGACGAGGCCGAGGAGTACGAGGACGCGGCGCAGGGAATGGCGCAGAATGAAATCAATCAGTCGCTGCACGACGTGAACGACCAGCGCGTTGCGGACATTGGGCGTGCGCTGCAGAAGATCGACGACGGCACTTACGGTCTCTCCGATGAAAGCGGCCAACCGATCCCCAAGGAGCGACTCGAAGTCATGCCTGAGGCTATCCTCACCGTTGCGGAGCAGAGCCGCCGAGAGACCGGCAAGTAGGGACGTTCAAGCGCGTTAGAGCGCGTCGTCTCGCCGCACGATAGCGTCGGGCATGTCGGCCCATGCCCGTCATCGGAAAAACCAATATTCCCTTACTCACAATCCACTCATAGAATTCAAGGGCGGTTTTTTAGGTTCGTTATGCCAAAGAAGAAGTCGTCCGACGAAGTCGGCAGCACCGAGTCCACAGAGGGCGCCGGATCCTGAAGGCGTGGTGTGAGCAACGGGCAAGGACACGCAGCGAGCGTGTCGGCGGTGTGGCGCGTATTATCCGGAAGCGGACGTGCTGATGCCTCTCGAACTCTTCTACAAGGAAGGAGACGGGAGGCGCACGATTCGTCGGCTGAGTGATGTCTCTCAGCTTCGCGAGGTGTTCATCTTTGCGCAAGTGCCGGTACAACCTGGAGCCGCCGATCAATCATGGAAATCTTCGATGCCTTCCACCTCGCCAGGCTCCAGTTTGCGTTCACGGTTTCATTTCACATCATTTTCCCCGCGATCAGTATAGGCATGGCCAGTTTCCTCGCCGTGCTGGAGGGGCGATGGTTGCTGTCCGGCGACGTGGTCTACAAGGACATGTTTCTGTTCTGGTCGAGAATCTTCGCGGTCGGCTTCGGCATGGGCGTGGTCTCGGGCGTGGTGATGGCCTACGAGTTCGGCACCAACTGGAGTGGCTTTTCCACCATTGCCGGCAATATCACGGGGCCGCTCCTGACTTATGAAGTGTTGACGGCGTTCTTTCTCGAGGCCGGCTTCCTCGGCGTCATGTTGTTCGGCTGGCAGCGTGTGAGTCCGCGCGCGCACTTCTTCGCCACGCTGATGGTGGCGGTCGGCACGTTGATGTCCACCTTCTGGATTCTCGCGTCGAATAGCTTCATGCAAACGCCGCAGGGATTCGCCATGGAGAACGGCCGGATCGTGCCGGTCGACTGGATGAAAGTGATTTTCAACCCGTCGTTCCCGTACCGGCTCGCGCATATGACCATCGCCGCGTTCATCGTCGCGGGCTTTATCGTCGCCGCGTGCGGGGCGTGGCATCTGCTGCATGGCCGGCGCGACGGACCCATCAAGCGTAGTTTTTCGATGGCGCTGTGGATTCTGCTTTTGCTCACGCCGATCCAGATTTATGTCGGCGATGCGCACGGCCTCAACACTCGCCAATATCAGCCCGCCAAGATCGCCGCAATAGAAGGCCTGTGGGAAACCGAGAAAGGCGGCACGGCGCTCAATCTGGTCGGTCTGCCCGACATGAATGCGGAAGTGACGCGCTACACGCTGCAAATTCCGCATTTGGGCAGCCTCATTCTGACCCATAGCTGGGACGGAGAAATCCGCGGGCTCAAGGAATTTCCCGCCAAAGACCGCCCGTATTCGCCAATCATCTTCTGGACCTTCCGGATCATGGCGGGCCTCGGCATGTTGATGCTGTTGGCCGCGTTGCTAGGGCTGCTACTCAGGGTGCGAGGCCGTCTCTATGAGACTCGGTGGTATCAGATTTTCGTGCTGTGCATGGGACCGTCGGGAATCGTCGCGCTGTTGGCCGGGTGGGTGACGACGGAGGTCGGCCGCCAGCCCTGGACGGTCTATGGTGTTCTGCGCACCGAAGACTCACTCTCGCCGATCAGTGCCCAGCAAGCGGGCGTGTCGTTGCTGATCTTCGTGCTCGTGTATTTCCTGGTGTTCGGTATGGGGGTCTACTGCATGCTCAAGATGATGAAGCGCGGACCGGAGGAACAGGCCGACGCCCGCCAGTCCGTCAAGCATCCGGTGCTGCGCAATCGTCCGCTGGACGCACTGGAACGGGAGTGACGCCATGCAAATCGATCTTCCGGTTGTGTGGGCTGCGATCATCGGCCTCGGCGTTTTTATCTATGTGATGCTGGACGGCTTCGATCTCGGCATCGGTCTGCTGTTTCCGTTTTTCGAGGAGAAAGGCGATCGGCAAGTGATGCTCAATACCATCGCGCCGGTTTGGGACGGCAACGAGACGTTCCTCGTGCTCGGCGGCGCGGGACTGTATGGAGCGTTCCCGGTCGTCTATTCGACGCTGCTGCCGGCGAACTATCTGCCGCTGATCTTGATGGTCGTGGGACTGATCTTCCGCGGCGCAGCCTTTGAATTGCGCGCGAAGGCCACGCGGACCCAGCACGCGTGGGATCTCGCCTTCATTGCCGGGTCGGCGCTCGCGGGGCTCTGCCAGGGCATCGTGCTGGGGTCGCTGCTGCAAGGTATCAAGATCGTCGATAGCCGTTTTGCCGGCGATCCGTTCGACTGGCTGTCGCCGTTCAGCCTGTTCTGCGGGATCGGTGTGCTCTTCACCTATGCGACGCTTGGCTGCGGCTGGCTGATCCTGAAGACGGAAGGCGAACTGCAGCGCAAGATGCGCGAGGTGATGCGGCCGTTGCTGGCTGTGCTGCTGGGGATAATCTTCGTGGTGAGTCTCTGGACCGTGATCGGATTGCCGGCGGTCGAGCATCGCTGGTTTGGGAGCGGCTATCTCGGATGGTTCATGCCAGTGCCGATTCTCGTTCTGGCCTGTGTGTGGGGCATTTTTCGATCGCTTCGTCTGCAGCATGAAGCGATGCCGTTCCTGCTCACGCTTGCGCTGTGCTTTCTCGGATACAGCGGCTTGCTCATCAGCATCTGGCCGAACATCGTGCCGCCTTCGCTGACGATCTGGGAAGCCTCGTCGAGTCATTCGAGCCAGCTGTTTACGCTGGTCGGCACGGTGATCGTGCTGCCGATCATCCTCGTCTACAACGCCATGCAGTACCGCGTGTTCCGTGGCAAGGTGCGGGAAGGGGATGCCGGTTACCACTGACACCGACATCGCCGGTCGCGGATGAAACGGTCGTTGCGTGCCTAAGCCCGCAACGACCCGCGCTTATTCAGCGAGCGTCAACGATACCGACGCTTCGCTCGTCAACATCAGGAATGTCAGCGTCTCGCGCAGATAGAGGCGCACTACCGAGTCGGTGTGGCTGAGATAGCCGATCGACAGATCTTCACCGAGGTGCAATTCGAAGTCGCCGCCTCGCGTAGAGAGCACGCTGCCGCCGGTCAGCGCGGGTGCCCAGATGATGTCGCCGTTCACGATCCGCTTGATATGCTCGATCACCGGATAGCCTTGGTCGCGCGCCTCGCTGAGCGCCGTGTAGGCATCGGCGCCGAGCAGCACGGAATAAGGACCGTCCACACCGGCCAGCCGCAACTCTTCGAGCGCGTTGCCGATCGCGTGCGGATAATCGCCGATGTCGGCGGGCAACGCGAGCGGCGCATTCGACGAGCCTTCGCGAATCCCACCGATTCCCGCTGCCTGGTATCCGTCGAAGATCGCGCGATCTTCGGCATAGGCGAGCTCTTTCGCTGCGTCTTTTGCGGGCTGCCAGTCGGCGTCGTTCGCGCCGCGCAACACGCTGTCGATCGCATCGCGCTGCAACTCGAACGGCACGGTGAACTCGACCAGACGCTTGACCTCCGCGAGCTTGGCCACGACGCCTTGTTGAGGCGCGGTAATCGCGGTCTGATGCCCCGTGCCGACGCCGGACAACTCTGTTCCGCCCGGACCCTTGACGTCGACCACGCGACGGCCGGCTACGCTGCGTTTGAAAGTGCGCGCCACTTCGTTTTCGATCTGCGACCAGGCGGCACTGGAGATGGGGGCGAGCTCGCGATGCAGGTTATTCATGTTGGGAGATTCCCTTGAGAGAGCCAATATTCAGCGAGCCGTCGTGGCGCGGCTCGGCGGGCGAAGACGGTTCGGGCTGTGTTTCGATGGCGGCCGTGACGCTCGGCGGATCGCGGTCCGCGAGCGACTCGAGCAAGGTGGCCGACGGCACGAAGAAGAGGCCGCCCGTGACGGCGCGGCTGTAGTCGAGCAGCCGGTCGTAGTTGCCCGGCGGCCGCCCGATGAACATGTTCTCCAGCATCTGCTCGATCGGCGCGGGCGAACACGCGTAGCCGATAAAGTAGGTGCCGAACTCGCCCGCGCCGAGGCGGCCGAATGGCATGTTGTCGCGCAAGATCTTCACTTCCTTGCCGTTCTCGGTGAGCGTGGTCAGCGAACTGTGCGACGACGACGGTTTGACCGCTGCGTCGAGCTCGACGTCGGACAATTTCTTGCGACCGATAATGCGCTCCTGAGTCTCGACGGAAAGCGCATTCCAACCGTCCATGTCGTGCAGGTACTTCTGCACCAGAACATAGCTGCCGCCCTCGAACCCGGGGTCTTCGGTGATGAGTGTGTACTCGTCGGCGGCGCGGCCTGTCGGGTTCTCGGTGCCGTCGACGAAGC